>NZ_JBYTAJ010000003.1:0-274191 GCF_058788075.1 Pseudomonas sp. FW305-20
GCCTTGCTGAAAGGGCAAAGCGAATATCAACCAAAAGCCAGTTGAGGGCTTTCCCTCAACCATAGAATCTCCCACAGGGGATTTTCGCTGGATCATGGAGATTGATCGCCGAATGCCTTTATCATGCGCCCCATGATTAAAGATCCCTTTGCAAGACTCGGCCTGGACCGTGAAGTCCTGACTGTCAGCCAGCTCAACGGCCGCGCGCGGGTGTTGCTCGAAGACGTGTTCAGCAACATCTGGGTCGAAGGCGAAATCTCCAACCTCGCCCGTCCGGCGTCCGGCCACGTGTATTTCACCCTCAAGGACAGTGGTGCCCAGGTGCGTTGCGCACTGTTCCGGCAGAACGCGGCGCGGGTGCGTCAGGCATTGAAGGATGGCCTGGCGGTCAAGGTACGCGGCAAGGTTTCGCTGTTCGAGGGCCGTGGCGACTACCAGTTGATCCTCGATACCGTGGAGCCGGCCGGCGATGGTGCGCTACGTCTGGCCTTTGACGCCCTGAAGGAAAAACTCAGCGCCGAAGGCCTGTTCAGCGCCGAACGCAAAGTGCCGCTGCCCGCGCATCCGCAACGCATCGGCATCATCAGCTCGCCCACCGGCGCGGTGATTCGCGACATCATCAGCGTATTCCGCCGCCGTGCTCCGCAGATCCAACTGACGTTGATCCCCACTGCCGTGCAGGGTCGCGAAGCCACTGCGCAGATTGTCCGCGCATTGAAACTGGCGGACGCCCGCGGTTTCGATGCCTTGATCCTGGCCCGTGGCGGTGGTTCGCTGGAAGACCTTTGGTGCTTCAACGAAGAAGCCGTAGCGCGCGCCGTGGATGCCTGCGTGACACCGATTGTCAGCGCCGTCGGCCATGAAACCGACGTATCGATCAGCGACTTTGTGGCCGACGTCCGCGCCCCGACGCCGTCCGCCGCCGCCGAACTGCTCGCGCCGGATTCCAGTGACCTGGTCCGTCGGCTCGAAAGCCTGCATCGACGGCTGGTGATGCGTATCCGCGACCGCTTGATGCGTGATCGACTGCGCCTGGAAGGCATGTCCCGCCGTTTGCGTCATCCCGGCGAACGTCTGCGCCAGCAAGCGCAGCGTCTGGACGATCTGGACATGCGCATGCGCCGCGCGTTCGAACGCAGCCTCAATACCCGTCGCGAACGGTTGATCCGCCTGGAAACCCGCCTCGCCGGGCAACATCCGGGACGGCAACTGGCGATGCTCCGTCAGCGCCTCGACAGCCTTGCCGAGCGCCTGCCCCGTGCCATGCGCGAAGGGCTAAAATCCCGTCGCCTGCAACTGCAAAGCCAGATGCAGACGCTGCATGTGGTCAGCCCGTTGGCGACCCTTGGCCGTGGCTACAGCATCTTGCTGGACGAACGCGGTAACGCAATCCGCAATGCCGCGCAAACCCACACCGGCCAGCGCCTGAAAGCCAAACTAGGCGAAGGCGAACTGCAAGTGCGGGTCGAAGACAATCACCTGACGCCTGTCACCCTTTCTTTACTGGATTGATCCATGCCGCGTTTTTTAGCTCCGCTGCTGTTGCTGTGCCTGACCTTCAATGCCCACGCCGACAGCTACATCACCCGCCTGTTGAACAAACCGGTGCCGGGCGGCGTGGCCGTGGTCGATCTGGGCGCCTCTGCCCAGGCGCCGAAGGCCAGCTATCAAGGCAAACCGGTATTGGTGGTCAAGGAACAGAACAACTGGCTGGCGATTGTCGGTGTGCCGCTGACGGTTAAACCGGGCACGCAGCAGGTCAGCAGTGGCGGGCGGAATCTGAGCTTCACGGTCGGCTACAAGAAATACCCGGAACAGCACATCACGTTGAAAAATAAGCAGCAGGTCAACCCGGATCCGGAAAACCTCAAGCGCATTGAACGCGAATTGGCCGAGCAGATAACTGCCTACCGCACGTTCAGCCCGAATACGCCGAGCAATTTGCTGTTGGACAAACCGGTGAACGGGCCGCTGTCGAGCAAGTTCGGCGTGCGCCGTTTCTTCAACGGAGAAGAACGTAATCCCCACTCTGGCCTGGATTTCGCCGTGGGCGCTGGCACACCGATCAAGACCCCGGCTGCCGGCAAGGTGATTCTGATCGGCAACTACTTCTTCAACGGCAACACAGTGTTTGTCGACCATGGGCAGGGGTTTATCAGCATGTTTTGCCACATGTCGAAAATCGACGTGAAGGTTGGTCAGCCATTGGCCCGTGGTGGGGTGGTCGGGAAAGTGGGCGCCACCGGGCGCGCGACCGGGCCGCATATGCACTGGAATGTCAGCCTGAATGATGCGCGGGTGGATCCGGCGATTTTCATTGGGGCGTTTCAGCCTTAAATTGCCGTTGAGACGACCGGCCTCATCGTCGGAACGCCGCCCGGAGCAGGCTCACTCCCACATTGGATTTGTGTTCACCACAGATCAACTGTAGGAGTGAGCCTGCTCGCGATGGCGGCGTAACAGACACCATCTATTCCGCTTCCAAGTCCTCAATCCCATGAATCTCCCTGTGCGCCAGGCACTCCTTGATCCACGCCCGGGTTTCCTCCGAAAAGCCCGCCAACTCTTCAGCGCTGATCAACTCATGCGTACACAGCCCCAGCAAGTGAGCAGGCGCCTCATTGCGTGAGTGACCGAACACGCCAAACGCCCAATACAGTTCCTGTTGACCTGCCTTCAACCTTTCCTCACTGGCTTCAATCCGCTCGTATGGCGCGATGCTTTTATCCAGCACTAAGCGCTCGACCTCATCCATGATGCGGATGCACAGCCGCTCATGGGCCAACGGACGCAGCGCACTGTAAAGCTTCCAATCCGACTCGTTCATTGTCGACTCCTGCCTGCCAGTAGTCCTCGGTGAGGCTTTAAGAATAGCCGCGCCGGCACGCCCCATCACCGAAAGCCTTCAATTGCGCATCGCTCAAACCTCGCGCAAACATAAAAACAATCAGCGCCCTTCACCGCAATAAAATCTCGATAACCACGACTTTTCGAGGATTCCTCTCAATTTTTTTCGACCGCTTGCCATCCTTCACCCTCGCGGTTAGGGTTGAGGGCATGAAAACCTCTCACACCCTCATTCAGCTTCGCCAGCACCGCAGCCTGTGCCTTGTCAGTGCACGACTGCCAGGCTGAATCGCGGTGCCTCGTCCTACGCTTTATCCCCAGAACATTTGATCCACCGGCAGGCCGCCTTTTTTCGGCCCACACAATAAGGATTTCCCGATGAGCATGCTCAAAGACCCGTCTTCGAAATACCGCGCGTTCCCGACCATCGACATCCCGGACCGCACTTGGCCATCGAAGACCATTACCGCCGCGCCGATCTGGTGCAGCTCCGACCTTCGTGACGGTAACCAGTCGCTGATCGAGCCAATGGACGCGGTCAAGAAGCTGCGTTTCTGGAAAACCCTGGTGTCGGTCGGCGTTAAAGAAATCGAAGCGTCGTTCCCGGCGGCTTCGCAAACCGACTTCGACTTCGTGCGCACCCTGATCGAAGGCAACCACATCCCGGACGACACCACCATTCAGGTGCTGACCCAGGGCCGTGAAGATTTGATCGAGCGCACCTTCGAATCCCTGCGCGGAGCGAAGAAAGCCATCGTTCATTTGTACAACGCCACCTCCCCGTCCTTCCGTCGCATCGTCTTCAACCAGGACAAGGAAGGGGTCAAGGCCATCGCCGTGAACGCGGCCAAGCTGTTCGTCAAATATGCCGCCCAGCAGCCAAACACCGAGTGGACCTTCGAATACTCGCCAGAAACCTTCAGCGCCACCGAGCTCGAGTTCGCCAAGGAAGTCTGCGACGCCGTCATCGAAGTCTGGAACCCGACGCCTGAGCACAAGGTGATTCTCAACCTGCCTGCCACTGTCGAATGCGCGACCCCGAACATCTATGCCGACCAGATCGAATGGTTCGGCCGTCACATCAACCGTCGTGACAGCGTGATCATCAGCCTGCACACCCACAACGACCGTGGCACTGGCGTTGCGGCTACCGAACTGGGCCTGATGGCCGGCGCCGACCGTGTCGAAGGCTGCCTGTTCGGCAACGGCGAGCGTACCGGTAACGTCGACTTGGTCACCGTGGCGTTGAACCTCTACACCCAGGGTATTCACCCTGAGCTGGACTTCTCCGACATCGACGGCGTGCGCAAAGTCGTCGAAGAATGCAACCAGATCCAGGTGCACCCACGTCACCCGTACGTCGGCGACCTGGTGCACACCGCGTTCTCCGGTTCCCACCAGGACGCCATCCGCAAGGGCTTCGCCCAGCAAAAACCGGACGCCCTGTGGGAAGTGCCGTACTTGCCGATCGACCCGGCCGACATCGGCCGCAGCTACGAGGCGGTGATCCGCGTCAACAGCCAGTCGGGCAAGGGCGGTATCGCTTACCTGCTGGAACAGGAATACGGCATCAGCTTGCCGCGTCGCATGCAGATCGAGTTCAGCCAGGTGGTGCAGCGTGAAACCGATCGCCTGGGCCTTGAGATGACGGCTCAGCAGATCCATGCCCTGCTGCACAGCGAGTACTTGCAGGCCAACACCCCATACGCGCTGGTCAGCCATCGCCTGCAGGAAGAAAACGGTCACAGCGCCGTGGAAGTGGAAGTCTCGGGCAAAGGTCAGGGTGAAACCAACCTGCACTGGCGCGGCAAGGGCAACGGTGCCCTGGAAGCGCTGGTGGCCGGTCTGCCGATTCCGGTTGAGATCATGGACTACAACGAACACGCCATCGGTTCGGGCACCAATGCCAAGGCGGCGGCCTACATCGAACTGCGTGTGAACGGCGAGCGTGCGGTGCACGGCGTCGGTATCGATGAAAACATCACCACCGCCAGCTTCAAGGCTTTGTTCAGCGCGCTTAACCGCTCGCTGAGCCAGCCGGAAGCGAAAGCGGCGTAAGCCTTCGCTGCAATGCAAAAGGCCCCTAGGTGAAAACCTCGGGGCCTTTTTTTGCTGATCGTTCCCACGCTCTGCGTGGGAATGCAGCCCGGGACGCTCCGCGTCCCATCAGAAGCCGAACGCAGAGCGTCCGTTGAGGCATTCCCACGCAGAGCGTGGGAACGATCGGTTACGTGAACTCGAAGGTATCGGCATCCAGATTCGCCGGAAACCGCGTGCGGTAAGCTTGAAGATCGGCAGCATTCAAAACAACCTGAAACACCCCGTCCGCCTCGCCTGCACTGAGCAAAGTCTCCCCCTGAAAATCCAGCACCTGACTGTCACCGGTATACGCAAAACCCTTTCCGTCAGTACCCACGCGATTCACCGCCGCCACATAGCAAAGGTTCTCGATCGCTCGCGCTGGCAGCAAACGGTTCCAGTGCTGACGCCGCGCCCCCGGCCAGTTGGCGGTGTACAGCAGCAAATCAGTGTCCTGAGCATCGCGGCTCCAGACCGGGAAGCGCAGGTCGTAGCAAATCAGCGGACGCACGCGCCAGCCCTTGAGTTCGAACTGCACCTGACGCTCACCCGGTGTGAAGTGGTTGTGCTCGCCGGCCATGCGGAACAGATGGCGCTTGTCGTAGTGCAACACCTCGCCGTCCGGCCGCGCCCACAACAGGCGATTGCGATGACTGCCGTCAGCCACCTGGACGATGATGCTGCCGGTGATCACCGCATCCAGTTTCGCGGCCTGAACCCGCAGCCATTTACTGGTGGGACCGTTTTCCGGCTCGGCGAGGGTCTCGGACTCCATCGAAAAACCGGTGGTGAACATCTCCGGCAGGATGATCAAATCCGCCCCGCGAGCCTGTTCCAGCAACGGCTCGAAATGCTCCAGATTGGCCTGACGATCGTGCCAGGCCAGGGTGGTCTGGATCAGCGCGATGTTCAGATTGGGCAGCGCACTCAGATCACGCATAGTTTTTCCGCTGCTTCACGCAGGGTCTCCTCACGTTTGGCAAAGCACAGGCGCACCAGGCGCTGGCCTTCGGGTGGGGTCTGGTAGAACACCGAGATCGGGATGCTCGCCACGCCATGTTCGCGGGTCATCCACAACGCCATCTCGACATCGTTGAGGTCCGGGCGGATCTGCGAGTAGTCGACCAATTGGAAATACGTACCGGTCACTCGGGTGAAACTGAAGCGCGACGGCATCAGCAGATCGCAGAACAGATCGCGCTTGGCCTGATAGAACGCCGGCAGTTCTTCAACGTGTTCCGGGTGCTCGGCCATGAAGTCGGCCAAAGCATATTGCAGCGGCGTTACACCGCAGAAACTGACGTATTGGTGAACCTTGCGCAGCTCCGCTGTGAGGGCCGGCGGTGCGACCACGTAGCCGGTTTTCCAGCCAGTGACGTGATAGGTCTTGCCAAAGGAGCTGACCACGAAAGCACGCTGATACAGCTCTTCGTGATTCAACACGCTGACGTGGGGCACGCCATCGAACACCAGGTGTTCGTAGACTTCGTCGCTGACGATGTAGATGTCGCGATCTCGAATCAACGCCGCCAGCTGATCCAGCTCTGCACGATTGATCAGCGCGCCACTTGGGTTATGCGGGGTGTTGAGGATGATCATCCGCGTGCGCGGCGAAATGGCTTCACCGAGCTTCTGAAAGTCGATGGCGAAGTCATTCAGGCCCAACGACACATGAACGCAACGACCACCGGCCAGTTCAACCGAGGGCTCGTAACTGTCATAGGCCGGGTCGAACACAATCACTTCGTCGCCGCTGCGAATAACGGCTTGAATAGCGCAGAAGATCGCCTGGGTTGCGCCGGGCGTGACGGTCACTTCATGGTCGACATCCACATTGACGCCGTAGCTGCGGGCGATCTTCGCCGCAATCTGCTGACGCAATGCCGGAAGGCCGGTCATCGGCGAATACTGGTTGTGGCCATTGGCGATATGCCGACCGACCGCATCGCACAGGGCTTGCGGGGCATCGAAGTCGGGGAAACCCTGGGACAGGTTCAGCGCCCCGGTTTGCGCCGCGAGCTGAGACATCTGCGTGAAGATAGTGATGCCGACATTCGGCAGCTTACTGGTGATCATCGGTGATTCCCTGCTCAACACCCGGCTCTAACGGCGGCGCGGGAGAGCCCGAGAATAGCCCAGACGACGCCCATAAAAAAAGGGCGCCATTGGCGCCCTTCTTCTAAAACATTCACCGCATAACCCTGTGGTGAGGGGGCTTGCCCCCGTTGGGTGGCGTAGCCGCCCCAAAACCATCCACTGCGGTCTGTCAGATTGACCGCGGAGCTGGTTTTACGACTGCTGCGCAGTCGAACGGGGCGATGCGGCGTTCCGACAAGCCCCCTCGCCACAACAAGCCCCCACACAAAATGGGGCAAGCCGTGAATCAGCGCTTGTCGCGGCGCTTCTTGTCGGCTTTCTTGTGGTGCGACATCATCCGGCGCTTCTTGTTGACCTGGCGGTCGGTCAGCGAGTTCTTGTTGCCTTCGTACGGGTTCTCGCCGCCCTTGAACTCGATGCGGATCGGCGTACCGACCAGCTTCAAGACACGGCGATAAGTGTTTTCCAGATAGCGCACGTAAGACTTCGGCACCTTCTCGATCTGGTTACCGTGAATCACGATGATCGGCGGGTTAGCCCCACCCAAGTGGGCATAACGCAGCTTGATCCGACGGTTGTTGACCATCGGCGGCGCATGCTCACCGACCGCATCTTCCAGAATCGTGGTCAGGCGGTTGGTCGGCCAGCGGGTGACCGCAGACTTGAACGAGTTCTGTACGGAGGCGTAGAGGTTGCCCACGCCCGTGCCGTGCAGGGCCGAGATGAAGTGAATGTCGGCGTAGTCAACGAAGAACAGTCGACGTTGCAGCTCGACCTTCACGAAGTCGCGCTCGCTCGGCGTCATGCCGTCCCACTTGTTGATCGCGATGACCAGCGCACGACCCGACTCAATGGCAAAGCCCAGCAGGTTGAGGTCGTGGTCGACCACACCTTCGCGGGCGTCCATCACAAAGATCACCACGTTGGCATCTTTGATCGCCTGCAAGGTTTTGACCACGGAGAACTTTTCAACTTCTTCGTGGATCTTGCCGCGCTTGCGCACGCCGGCGGTGTCGATCAGCGTGTACTTCTCGTCGTTACGCTCGAACGGGATGTAGATACTGTCGCGCGTGGTGCCGGGCTCGTCATAGACGATTACCCGGTCTTCACCGAGCATACGGTTGACCAGGGTCGACTTGCCGACGTTCGGACGGCCGATGATCGCGATCTTGATCCCGTCTTTTTCGCTTGGGCCAGGAATGCGCTTGGCTTCCTCGCCTTCGGCAACGATCTCTTCCTCGCCTTCTTCCGGCTCGTCATCGTCTTTCGGGAAGTCGCTGAGGGCGATTTCCAGCATCTGGGTGATGCCACGACCATGAGCACCGGCGATCGGGATCGCGTGGCCCATGCCCAACGGGGCGAATTCGGCGCGAGCCATTTCAGGGTCGATGTTGTCGACCTTGTTGGCAACCACGTAAGAACGCTTGTTACGTTTGCGCAAATGCTCGGCGATCATCTGGTCGGCGGCGGTGAAACCGGCCTTGGCATCTACCAGGAACAGAACGACATCCGCTTCTTCAATGGCCAGCAGCGACTGCTCGGCCATTTTTTCGTCCATACCGTGCTCGTCACCGGAGATACCGCCGGTGTCGACCAGAATGTAGGAACGCCCTTGCCACTTGGCCTCACCGTATTGGCGATCACGGGTCAGACCGGACAAGTCGCCGACGATGGCGTCACGAGTCCTGGTCAGGCGGTTGAACAAGGTGGACTTGCCGACGTTCGGTCGGCCCACCAGGGCGATTACGGGAACCATGCGGCTCTCCACTTCGTTATTTCAGAAAATACAAAAGCCGCTGCGAGGCAGCGGCTGGTGCTCGGGGCAGCGCTTGAGGGCGCTGCGAACCTTGCAGAGCAAGGCTGCCTGGGGTTAAACCCCAAGCATAGTCAAACCTTTACTTAATGGTCAGGGCTTCCAGCTTGCCACTGTTGCCATACAGATAAATCGTGTCACCCACCACCAGCGGACGGGCACGCAGGCCATCGCTGTCGATGCGCTCGCGGCCGACGAAACGACCGTCCACCTGGCTCAGCAGATGCAGGTAGCCTTCCATGTCGCCGACTGCAACGTAGCTGGAGAACACTTCCGGAGCCGACAGTTGACGACGAGCCAGCGAATCGTTGCTCCACAAGGCTGTGGTGGAACGTTCGTCGACGCCTTCAACGGTGCCCGAAGACAGACTCACGTAGACGTTGCCAAAACCCTGGGCGACACCGGCATAGCTGGAAGCATCACGCTGCCAGAGCTGACGACCGCTTTGCAGGTCCAGTGCCGCAACGCGACCCTGGTAGCTGGCGACGTACAGCGTTTCGCCGGAAAGCAGCAGGCCGCCGTCGATATCGACAACGCGCTCCAGTTCCGAACGACCCTGTGGAATTGCTACACGTTGTTCCCACACCGGCACGCCGTTGGAAATATCGAGAGCGACCACTTTACCGGTCGACAGGCCAGCCACCGCGAGGCGGTTGGTGACGATCGGCGCGCTGGTGCCGCGCAGGGTCAATACCGCTGGAGTGCTGTCATACAACCAGCGCTGGTTGCCGGTAGCGGCATCCAGACCGATCAGACGGTCATCCTGAGTCTGAACGACAACGACATCACCGTTGTTGGCCGGCGGTGCGAGGACTTCACTGGACACGCGAGCGCGCCATTTCTCTTCACCGTTGATGGTATCCAGGGCAACGATTTCGCCCTTGATCGTACCGATCAGGAGTAGACCGTAACTGACGCCGACAGCGCCGGAAACAGGCAATTCGAGATCTTTCTTCCATTTGACGTCGCCATTGCTGCGATCCATCGCCATCACCACACCGGTGACGTCGGCGGCATAGATGGTATCGCCATCGATCGCCGGAACCAGCATGTTGTACGACTGGCCCTGACCGTCACCGATCGAACGACTCCACTGCTTTTGCAGAACCACTTCTTCTTTGAAGTCGGTCAACTCGGCCGGCGGCAGTTCTTTTTTGCTGTTGCTGCTGCAACCCGCGGCCAATATGGCCAGAGCCAGCAATGCTGCATGTTTCCAACGAATCACGTCACGCATCCCCTTTGGCCAGATCGTCCAGCTTGATTTGCAGGCCACCCACTGCCGCTTCATCCGACAGTGCCGCCTTGGCTTTTTGATACGCCGTGTTCGCTTCGTCGGTACGACCCAACTGCACCAGCAGGTCGCCCTTGAGTTCTTCGCGAGTAGCCAGGAATGCTTTATCGGCATCGCCTTCGAGCAGTTTCAGGGCTTCATCGGCCTTGTTCTGCGCGGCCAGCACCTGCGCCAGGCGCTGACGAGCAATTTCGCCCAGCGCCGGGTTGGCCGGCTTGGCAACAATGGCTTTCAGCTCGCCGGCTGCGTCATCCAGCTTGCCGCTGTCGACCGCAACTTTTGCCATGAACAGGCTGCCGTACTGCGCGTAAGCGCTACCGCCGAACTCGCTGTTGAGCTTGCCGGCCAGGTCCGCAACACGGGCAGCATCAGGCTTGCCGTCAGGCGTCAGCGTGGTTTCCAGCAGTTGCTGATAGAGCACCGAGGCGCCTTGCGACTGAGTGCTCTGATACTTTTGAAAAGCCTGCCAGCCGAACACGATGACCAGCGCCAACAGGCCGCCAGTGACCAGGGGCTTGCCGTTGCGTGTCCACCAGTCCTTCAACTCCGCCAGATGTTCGTCTTCGGTACTCGACACCCCAATACTCCTTAATCGCTAAATCGGCTGTTTGACAGCTTCAACCCTGCACGACGCAGGTGGCCAGGTGTGCTGCAAGCGCATCCCAGGCAATGCTTTGTTGTTCGCCCTGGCCACGCAGGGGTTTGAAACCTACCACTTGCTGGGCCATTTCGTCGTCACCGAGGATCAGCGCGTACAACGCACCACTCTTGTCGGCTTTCTTGAACTGGCTTTTGAAGCTGCCGGCACCGGCATTCACTTGCAGGCGCAGGTTGGGCAATTGATCACGAACACGTTCACTCAGGGCCAGGCCGGCCAACTCGGCGGCTTCACCGAAGGCGCAGAGGTAGACGTCGACCTGACGGGAAATCTCTTCCGGGATCTGCTCCAGGGTTTCAAGCAACAGCACCAGGCGCTCGATGCCCATGGCGAAACCAACGCCAGGGGTCGGCTTGCCGCCCATCTGCTCCACCAGACCGTCGTAACGACCACCGGCACACACAGTGCCCTGGGCGCCCAGTTTGTCGGTGACCCATTCGAAAACGGTCTTGCTGTAGTAATCCAGCCCGCGAACCAGCTTCGGGTTGATCACGTAAGGAATGCCGGCGGCGTCCAGGCGAGCCTTGAGGCCCTCGAAGTGCACGCGGGATTCTTCGTCGAGGTAGTCGGCCATTTTCGGCGCGTCAGCCAACACGGCTTGAGTGTCAGCGTTCTTGGTATCCAGAACCCGCAAAGGGTTGGTTTTCAGACGCCGCTGGCTGTCTTCGTCCAGCATGTCCAAACGGGCCGAAAGGAACTCGACCAACGCTTCGCGATAACGACCACGGGACTCGGCAGTGCCGAGACTGTTGAGTTCAAGCTTGACCGCATCACGGATGCCCAGCTCGCCCCACAGGCGCCAGGTCAGCACGATCAGCTCGGCGTCGATGTCCGGACCGTCGAGGTTGAAGACTTCGCAACCGATCTGGTGGAACTGGCGATAACGGCCTTTCTGCGGACGTTCGTGGCGGAACATCGGGCCGATGTACCAGAGCTTCTGCACCTGGCCACCGCCGGTGATACCGTGCTCGAGCACCGCACGCACGCACGCCGCTGTGCCTTCGGGGCGCAGGGTCAGGGAGTCGCCGTTGCGGTCGTCGAAGGTGTACATCTCTTTTTCGACGATGTCGGTCACTTCACCGATGGAGCGCTTGAACAGCTCGGTGAACTCGACGATCGGCATGCGGATCTGCTTGTAACCGTAGTTATCCAGCAAACGCGAGACGGTGCCTTCGAAATGACGCCACAGGGGAGTCTGCTCGGGCAGGATGTCGTTCATGCCACGTATGGCTTGCAGAGACTTGCTCACTTTAAAATCCTTAAATTCGTTCGGCTCTTTAGTCAGGCTCAGCCACGCGCGATCAAGGCAGCGTCAGCTTCGACCTTTTCGGCCGCTTTCTGGCGGATCAAGCGTTCAAGCTCATCCACCAGATTGTCATTCGTCAGTTTCTGCGCCGGCTTGCCATCGATGTAAATCAGGTTTGGCGTGCCGCCGGTCAAGCCGATATGGGCTTCCTTGGCTTCACCCGGTCCGTTGACCACGCAACCGATGACCGCGACATCCAGCGGCACCAGCAGGTCTTCGAGGCGCCCTTCCAGCTCGTTCATGGTCTTGACCACATCGAAGTTCTGCCGCGAGCAGCTCGGGCAGGCGATGAAGTTGATGCCACGGGAACGCAAATGCAGGGATTTGAGAATGTCGTAGCCGACTTTCACTTCCTCGACCGGGTCGGCCGCCAACGAGATGCGAATAGTATCGCCAATCCCTTCGGCGAGCAGCATACCGAGGCCCACGGCGGATTTCACTGTGCCTGAACGCAAACCACCGGCTTCGGTGATGCCCAGGTGCAGCGGCTGGACGATTTCCTTGGCCAGCAAGCGGTAAGCGGCGACGGCCATGAACACGTCGGAAGCTTTCACACTGACCTTGAAGTCCTGGAAATTCAGGCGCTCAAGGTGTTCGACGTGACGCAGGGCAGATTCAACCAGCGCAGCCGGAGTCGGCTCGCCGTATTTCTTTTGCAGGTCTTTTTCCAGGGAACCGGCGTTCACGCCGATGCGGATGGGAATCCCGCGATCGCGAGCGGCATCGACTACCGCACGCACGCGGTCTTCGCGACCGATGTTGCCCGGATTGATGCGCAGGCAGTCAACGCCCAGTTCGGCTACGCGCAGAGCGATCTTGTAGTCGAAGTGGATGTCGGCAACCAACGGCACCTTGACCAGTTGCTTGATCTTGCCGAAAGCCTCAGCGGCATCCATGTCGGGCACGGAAATACGCACGATATCGACGCCAGCCGCTTCCAGACGATTGATCTGGGCCACGGTGGCGGCGACATCATTGGTGTCGCTGTTGGTCATGCTCTGCACAGCGATAGGCGCATCGCCGCCAACAGGCACGTTACCGACCCAGATCTTGCGAGATTCGCGACGTTTGATTGGAGATTCGCCATGCATGACTTATTGACCCAACTTCAGGCGAGCAGTCTCGCCACTGGTGAACGGAGCGACATCAACCACCTGCCCGTTGTAGCTGACCTGCGCGCCGCGGGCGAAGCCCAGACGCACGGAAAACGGTGGCTTGCCGCTCACGGAAACGTTTTCGCCTTTGCGCTTGAGACCGCTCAACAACACCTTGCCGGTGCCATCGGTCACTTGCGTCCAGCAATCGGCAGTGTATTGCAGTTGCACCTGACCCTGGCCGGCAACCGGAGCAACCGCTGCCGAAGGGGGAATGGTCGGAGTAACCGAAGCGCTCGCAGGCGGGGTTGATACCACAGGAGCTGTCGGGGCTGGCGCGACTGGAATGGAGACAACCGGAGCGGTGCTGTGGGCAGGTGCAGCAGGCGCTGGTGCAGCCGGTGCAGCCGCTTCAGTTTCGGCCGGTGCTTCAGCCGACGTATCGGCTTGCGGCAACGCAAGAGCGGTGGTGCCGTCAGCCTGACCTTGCGCGACAGCCTGGTCTTCCGGCTCGTCCAGCGGATGGATCTGGGTAGTGCCGTCAGCGCCTTCGACTTCCACGTGTTCCGGGCTCAGGCTAGTCAGGTCTTTGGTACGCAATGAGGTCTGATCCTGCCACCAGACAAAACCACCACCGATCACTGCAAACAGCAACAGCAGGCTGACCACTCGCAAAATGGTGTGGGAAACCCGAACCGGCTCTTCGATACGTCCCAGGCTATGGACGTTGCTGCCTTGGGAGTCGGTGCCGGTGGATTGGTCGAACTGCTGGACCAGTACGGTTTGATCCATGCCGAGCAATTTCGCGTAGGCGCGAATATAACCGCGAGCAAAGGTATGCCCAGGCAGCTTGTCGAAAGCGCCGGCTTCCAGATTGCTCAGGGAATTGACGGTGAGGTTGAGCTTGAGGGCCACTTCGGCCAGCGACCAGCCATTGCTTTCGCGAGCCTGGCGTAAAGTTTCACCGGGATTAACGCGATTCGCTGCTACAACTTCGGGATGCGCCGCTTTCATCATTGCTCCGACAGGTATTGCTGATATTCCGGCGTACCGGGATAGAGTCGTTTTAGTTGCAGGCCAAAACTGGCGGCCTTGTCGCGATCATCAAACACTTTTGCCAGCCGAACGCCGAGCAATAGACTACGTGCATTTTGCTCGGTGAGCAGGCTAAAACGATCGTAATAGTCGCGCGCGGGCACATAATGCCTGTCTTCGAAGGACAACTCAGCCATTTCCAGCAATGCACGCGGTTGTTGGCGATTCAACCGCAGGGCTTTTTCCAGCTGCTGCTGCGCCAGATCGCGCTGCCCCAGCTTCGAAGCGGTCATACCGAGGTTCTCGAACACCCGCGAACGCTCAGGATACAAAGTGTCAGCGGCGGCCTGTTCAAAGCGCTCGTAAGCTTCTTTGTAGCGTTTCTCTTCGAAAAGAAAACTGCCGTAGTTGTTCAGGATTCGCGCATCGTTGGGGCTGGAAGACAGCGCCTTGCGAAAATGCTTATCCGCCAGCTCCGGCTCCATCTCTGCCTGGAATACCAGACCCAGCGCAGCGTTGGCATCCGGGTCCGAGTCATCCAGGTCCAGGGCTTTTTTCAACGGTACTTTCGCCCGTTCGGTCATGCCCTGCTGCAAGTACCCCAACCCCAGCTGCACATAGGCAACACGCGCTTCATCGCGGCCCTTGCTGGTCTTCATCGGGTTGAAATCGCCCGACAGGACACAACCAGCACACAGGCTGGCCAACAGCAAAAGCAGCGCGAAGCGCAGGGACATAGAGATCCTCTCTTAATTATTGTTCGCAGCGTTCTGTGCGATATCGTTTTCGGCGCTCAACTCGCGCACGGCGATATAACGTTCGCTGCGACGGGTGCGATCCAGCACCTGTCCTACCAATTGGCCACACGCGGCATCGATGTCTTCACCGCGGGTGGTGCGGACGGTGACATTGAAGCCGGCATGGTGAAGCTGATCCTGGAAACGACGAATCGCGTTGTTGCTCGGACGCTCGTAACCGGAATGCGGGAACGGGTTGAACGGAATCAGGTTGATCTTGCACGGGATGTTCTTGAGCAACTCGATCATCTCAACGGCATGTTCAACCTTGTCATTGATGTCCTTGAGCAAGGTGTACTCGATGGTCAGCACGCGCTTCTCGCCCAGGGACGACATGTAGCGCTGGCACGACTCGAGCAGCATCTTAAGCGGATATTTCTTGTTGATCGGCACCAATTGGTTACGCAATGCGTCGTTCGGTGCGTGCAGGGACAACGCCAGGGAGACGTCGATGTGCTTGGACAGCTCATCGATCATCGGCACCACACCCGATGTAGACAGGGTTACGCGGCGCTTGGAGATCCCGTAGCCCAGGTCATCCATCATCAGATGCATGGCGGCCACGACGTTGTCGAAGTTCAGCAGCGGCTCACCCATGCCCATCATCACCACGTTGGTGATGGCACGGTCGGCGGTCGCCGGGATGCTGCCGAACGATTTATTGGCAATCCACACCTGGCCGATCACTTCGGCGGCGGTGAGGTTACTGTTGAAACCTTGCTTGCCGGTGGAGCAGAAACTGCAATCCAGGGCACAGCCTGCCTGGGACGAAACGCACAAAGTGCCGCGTTTGCCCTGGGGAATGTACACGGTCTCGACGCAGCTGCCGGACGCCACGCGCACCACCCACTTGCGGGTGCCGTCGGTGGAAATGTCCTCGCTGACAACTTCAGGACCGCGAACTTCGGCAATAGCCTTGAGCTTGTCGCGCAAGGCCTTGCTGACGTTCGTCATGGCGTCGAAATCATCGACGCCAAGGTGGTGAATCCATTTCATTACCTGACCGGCACGGAAACGCTTCTCCCCGATCGAGTCGAAGAATTTTTCCATTTCCTGTTGAGTCAGACCCAGCAGGTTAGTTTTTACAGTCGATGTAGTCATGGATTCACCTTCACTCTTAAGCCAATGCTTAGCGAGTGGTTACTTCAGTAGCTGCGAAGAAGTACGAGATTTCGCGAGCAGCAGCGGCTTCGGAGTCCGAACCGTGTACAGCGTTGGCGTCGATGGAATCAGCGAAGTCAGCGCGGATGGTGCCGGCAGCAGCTTCTTTAGGGTTGGTAGCGCCCATCAGCTCACGGTTCAGAGCGATAGCGTTTTCGCCTTCCAGAACCTGAACGACAACCGGACCGGAGATCATGAAAGCAACCAGGTCGTTGAAGAAACCACGAGCGCTGTGCTCAGCGTAGAAGCCTTCAGCTTCCGCTTTGGACAGTTGCTTCAGTTTCGAAGCTACAACGCGCAGGCCAGCTTTTTCGAAACGAGTGGTGATCTCGCCGATAACGTTTTTTGCAACAGCGTCAGGCTTGATGATGGAGAAAGTACGTTGAACAGCCATGGTGTAACTCCAGAAACGGTAATTTGCGAAAAATTAAACCCGCGAATTATACGCGGGTTCTTGGGTATTGCCTAACTGCATACGGCGCAGACTCAGTCTGCTTCTTCGATCCAGGCGGCCTGAATGGCTTCAAGCACCTTCTCGCCACCGCGGGTCGGATCATCACTGAACTCCGGCAATGCCAGCACCCATTTGTGCAGATCGACGAAGTTCACATAACGCGGATCCACATCCGGCTTGGATTCAGCCAGCTGGATCGCGATTTCCAGCACATCAACCCATTTCAGACTCATTTCAGTTCCTTGAATCAGTGCGGCGCTTCAGCCGCATGGTTGACCGAGTATTTTGGAATTTCGACAGTCAGGTCTTCATTCCCGACAATCGCCTGACAGCCTAGACGCGATTGCGCCTCCAGACCCCAGGCACGATCCAGAAAGTCTTCTTCCAGCTCATCCGCTTCTTCCAGCGAGTCGAAACCTTCGCGGATGATGCAATGGCAGGTGGTGCAGGCGCAGACGCCGCCACAGGCGCTTTCCATCTCGATATGGTGTTCGTGGGCCAGCTCGAGAATGGAGATGCCAGGCTCGGCCTCCACCACCATGCCGTCCGGGCAAAACTTATCGTGCGGCAGAAAAATGACCTGTGGCATCGTTATTCCTCAATCTCATTCAGGTTGCGCCCCGCCAGCGCGGCTTTCACCGTCGAGTCCAGGCGGCGAGCAGCAAAGGCGTCGGTCACTTGCGACAGACGCTTGGTCTGCTGCTCGATGGCGTAACCATCAGTACCTTTCATCAGTTCGGTCAGTTCTTGCATCTGCAATTCGATGACCATGCGCTCTTCGGCGTCGAGCAAGCGCTCGCCATCGACGTCGAGGGCGCCCTGCACCGCTTCGATCAGGCGCTGCGCATCGACCTGCTGTTCACGCAAGACACGAGCGACCTTGTCGTCGCTGGCGTGCTTGAAGGAATCCTTGAGCATCTTGGCAATTTCGCCGTCCGTCAGACCGTAGGACGGCTTGACCTGGATGCTGGCCTCAATGCCCGAACCCAGCTCGCGGGCAGAAACATTGAGCAGACCGTCGGCATCGACCTGGAAAGTCACGCGAATCTTCGCCGCACCGGCCACCATCGCCGGAATGCCGCGCAATTCGAAGCGCGCCAGGGAGCGGCAGTCGCTGATCAGCTCGCGCTCGCCCTGCAATACGTGGATCGCCATGGCCGACTGGCCATCTTTATAAGTCGTGAAGTCCTGAGCGCGGGCAACAGGGATGGTGGTGTTGCGCGGAATCACCTTCTCCATCAGGCCGCCCATGGTTTCCAGCCCCAGGGACAACGGAATCACATCGAGCAGCAGCAGTTCATCGCCATCGCGCTTGTTGCCGGCCAGCGTATCAGCCTGGATCGCGGCACCGATGGCCACCACTTGATCCGGATCGATTTCGGTCAGCGGCTCGCGACCGAAGGCTTCTGCGACGGCTTCGCGGACGCGAGGCACACGGGTCGAACCGCCCACCATGACCACCGCATGCACTTCGTCCAGCTCGATGCCGGAATCACGCACAGCGCGGCGACAGGCTTTCAGGCTGCGGGCAACCATTGGTTCGATCAGCGTATTGAAGGCTTCACGGGTCAACTCGGCTTTCCAGTCGCCATAAGTGACTTCAACGGACGAAGCATTGGTCAGCGCTTCTTTGGCCGCACAAGCGGTTTGCAGCAGATTGCGTTGCGCACCCGGATCGAGGTCGGCGGACAGACCGGCGCTCTCGATGATCCAGCCAGCGATGGCATGGTCGAAGTCATCGCCGCCCAGCGCGCTGTCGCCGCCGGTAGCCAAAACCTCAAACACACCGCCGGTCAGGCGCAGGATCGAAATATCGAACGTGCCGCCGCCCAGGTCATAAATGGCGACCAGGCCTTCAGCGTGCTGATCCAGACCGTAAGCCACGGCGGCGGCAGTCGGCTCGTTGAGCAGCCGCAGCACGTTAAGGCCAGCCAGTTTGGCCGCATCCTTGGTGGCTTGACGCTGAGCATCGTCGAAATAGGCCGGAACGGTGATTACCGCACCTACCAGTTCGCCACCCAACGTCGCTTCGGCGCGCTGACGCAGCACCTTAAGGATATCGGCGGAGACTTCGACCGGGCTTTTCGGGCCCTGGATCGTGTCGATGAACGGCATGTGCGACTCGCCGCCGACGAAGCGGTACGGCAGTTGATCGCCCAATTGCTTGACGTCGGACAGACCACGACCCATCAAGCGCTTGACCGACAGCACGGTGTTCAAAGGGTCGGTGGCGGCAGCCAGCTTGGCCGACTCGCCCACTTCAACGCGATCAGCGTGGTAGCGCACCGCGGACGGCAGGATGACCTGCCCGTCAGCGTCAGCCAGAGGCTCGGAAAGACCACTGCGTAACGCAGCGACCAGCGAATTGGTAGTGCCCAAGTCGATCCCCACAGCCAGACGACGCTGGTGCGGTTGAGGACTTTGGCCGGGTTCGGCGATCTGCAGTAGGGCCATCGTTATCAGGACTTATCTGTATATCAGGCGTGCGACCGGAGCGGCACTGGGTTAATCGTCGAGGCGCTCTTCTAACTGGCGCACTTCGTAGGTGAGCTTGTCGAGGAACTGCATGCGCCGCATCAGGCGTTCGGCCTGTTCACGTTGCGCTGCATCATCCCAACAGGCCGCGAAGCTTTCGTTCAGTTCATCCTGCGCAGTCTTCAGGCGACGCTTGAACACTGCAACACCCGCCAGGTCGGCGCTGTCTTGCAGGTCTTCGAGCTCTTCACGCAGCTCCATCTGCTGCAGAAGAAACTCCGGATCATGCACCGTGACCTCCAGCGGCAGCTCGCGACCGCCCATGGCGAGCAAGTAACGCGCGCGCTTTGGGGGACTTTTGAGCGTCTGGTAGGCCTCGTTGAGGCTCGCGGATTGCTCTAGCGCCAGCCGCTGCTCGCGCTCGGAAGCGTCTGCAAAGCGGTCCGGATGAACACCGCGCGCCAACTCACGGTAGCGCGTGGCCAACTGATCGAGATCCAGACGGAAGCTCGGTTTCAGCTCAAATAAAGCGAAATGACAAGGAGTACCCACGAGCAGCCTCAGATATTGAAGCTTTCGCCGCAGCCACATTCACCGCGAACGTTGGGGTTGTTGAACTTGAAGCCTTCGTTCAACCCTTCCTTGACGAAATCGAGTTCGGTACCGTCCAGGTAGGCCAGGCTTTTCGGGTCGATGATCACTTTCTCGCCATGACTTTCGAACACCTGATCCTCTGCAACCACCTCGTCGACAAACTCCAGCACGTAGGCAAGGCCGGAACAGCCTGTAGTGCGAACACCCAGACGAATTCCTTCACCTTTGCCGCGCCCGTTGAGGGAGCGTCGCACGTGTTGAGCAGCCGCTTCTGTCATGCTGATAGCCATCGGTGACTCCTTACTCGTCGCCAAATCTTGAAAGTCAGATCAAGCCTTTCTTCTGCTTGTAGTCGCGAACGGCCGCTTTGATAGCGTCTTCAGCAAGTACGGAGCAGTGAATTTTTACTGGCGGCAGAGCCAGTTCTTCGGCCAGCTGAGTGTTTTTGATGGTCTCTGCTTCATCCAGAGTCTTGCCTTTCATCCACTCGGTCGCCAGGGAGCTGGAGGCGATAGCCGAACCGCAACCGTAGGTCTTGAACTTGGCGTCTTCGATGATGCCTTGCTCGTTGACCTTGATCTGCAGGCGCATCACGTCGCCGCACGCCGGAGCGCCGACCATGCCGGTGCCGACATCTGGGTCTTCCGCGTCCATCTTGCCGACGTTGCGCGGGTTCTCGTAGTGGTCGATGACCTTTTCGCTGTAAGCCATGATTCTTAATCCTCACTCATCAGAGAGTCGCTCTTGAAGCCCTGCGCCCGAAGGTTCGCAGGGCCGGTTTGCGGCGACTTGAAATCAGTGTGCCGCCCACTCGATTTTCGAAATGTCGACACCGTCTTTGTACATGTCCCACAGCGGCGACAGAGTGCGCAGCTTGGTAACGGCCTCGCAGACTTTCTGCGCGGCGTAGTCGATTTCTTCTTCGGTGGTGAAACGGCCGAAGGTGAAGCGAATCGAGCTGTGTGCCAGTTCGTCGTTGCGGCCCAGGGCGCGCAGTACGTACGAAGGCTCAAGGGAAGCCGAGGTGCAGGCCGAACCGGACGAAACCGCCAGATCCTTGAGCGCCATGATCAGCGACTCGCCTTCAACGTAGTTGAAGCTCAGGTTCAGGTTGTGCGGTACGCGGGCGGTCATGCTGCCGTTGATGTACAGCTCTTCCAGGCCTTCGACCTGCTTGAAGAAGCGGTCACTCAGGGCCTTGATGCGGATGTTCTCGGCAACCATGTCTTCCTTGGCTACGCGGAAGGCTTCGCCCATGCCGACGATCTGGTGAGTCGCCAGGGTGCCGGAACGCATGCCACGTTCGTGACCGCCGCCGTGCATGGTCGCTTCGATGCGAACACGCGGCTTGCGGCTCACGTACAGTGCGCCGATGCCTTTAGGGCCGTAAGTTTTGTGGGCAGAGAACGACATCATGTCGACTTTCAGCTTCGACAGGTCGATATCGACCTTGCCGGTGGACTGAGCAGCGTCGACGTGGAACAGGATGCCCTTGGAGCGGGTCAGTTCGCCGATGGCTGCGATGTCGTTGATGGTGCCGATTTCGTTGTTCACGTGCATGACCGAAACCAGGATGGTGTCGTCGCGCAGGGCGGCTTCGATCATCTCCGGAGTGACCAGGCCATCAGTGCGAGGCTCGATGTAGGTGACTTCAAAGCCTTCACGCTCCAGTTGGCGCATGGTGTCGAGGACAGCCTTGTGCTCAATCTTGGTGGTGATCAGGTGCTTGCCTTTGGTGGCATAGAAATGCGCCGCACCCTTGATTGCCAGGTTGTCGGACTCGGTGGCACCGGAGGTCCAGACGATTTCACGCGGATCGGCGTTGACCAGGTCAGCGACCTGACGACGAGCGTTTTCGACGGACTCTTCAGCTTTCCAGCCGAACACGTGGGAACGGGACGCCGGGTTACCGAAGTTTCCGTCGACCAGCAGGCATTCACTCATCTTTTGCGCGACACGCGGATCAACCGGGGTGGTCGCAGAGTAATCAAGGTAAATCGGCAATTTCATGGACTATCTCCTAAATCAGGCTGGCTGGCGTGCCGCTAGCTCTTTGGCTGTCATTCGACGGCGGACGCTTCAATCTTGTCCAGGCGTGGCGCCTTGCTGTTGCAACGGCGCTGATCCTGACGCTGGGCTACTTCTTGTACCTCACGGCGAGTGACAAGGTCAGCCAAGCTGATACCGCTGAGAAATTCGTGAATCTGCAGGCTCAGATCGCACCACAAGTGGTGGGTCAGACAGGTGTCGCCTTGATGGCAATCACCCTGGCCCTGGCATTTGGTGGCATCGACCGATTCGTTCACCGCATCGATCACCTGGGCGACCTGGATACCCTGCATGTCGCGCGACAGCTGATAGCCGCCGCCCGGACCACGGACGCTGGACACCAGATTGCTGCGGCGCAATTTGGCGAAGAGCTGTTCGAGGTAGGACAGGGAGATGCCTTGGCGCTCGGAGATATCGGCCAGGGACACCGGCCCGTGCTGCGCGTGCAACGCCAGGTCAAGCATGGCGGTCACGGCGTATCGGCCTTTTGTAGTCAGTCGCATGGACAATTACCACGGAATTCGGAATGGGGCGAGTATGCAATTCCCGAGTATTTAAGTCAACTATAAGACCTAGTGCTTTACTCGGGATTACCCGCAAAAGAGCGGCCGCATCATAACAAAGGCTGGCGGCGTACAGCCAGCAATTGCGCGTTATCGTTCATCGCGAGCAGGCTCACTCCCACACCAGACCTTCGTCGAACACAGAATATGTGGGCACAGAAGATCCAATGTGGGAATGAGCCTGCTCGCGATTGAAGTCGACGCGGTTTAGCTGGCCTGGCTCTGATCCTTGTCCTTCACACAGGCAAAGTCTTCTTCGCGCAGCTCAGGCAGATCTTTCGCACAGTAATTACTGCCCAGGTCTTTCAGCGCCCCGCACATCCCCTCCAGGCGCCCATCAACCGCCTGCAAATGATCGAGCAACTGATTGATGGCACGCGCCACCGGGTCCGGCATGTCTTCACCCACCCCATAGGCATCGAAACCGATCTTCTCAGCCATGGCCTTGCGCTTGGCGTCCTGCTCTTCATCGGACTTGACGATGATCCGGCCCGGAATCCCCACCACTGTCGCCCCGGGCGGGACCGCCTTGGTGACCACGGCATTGGAACCAACCTTGGCGCCGGCACCGACAGTGAACGGGCCAAGCACCTTGGCCCCCGCTCCGACCACTACGCCATCTTCAAGCGTCGGGTGGCGCTTGCCCTTGTTCCAGCTGGTGCCGCCGAGGGTTACGCCCTGATAAAGGGTGACGTCATTGCCGATCTCAGCAGTTTCACCGATGACGATGCCCATGCCATGGTCGATAAAGAAGCGACGACCGACCTTGGCACCCGGATGGATTTCGATCCCGGTCAACCAGCGACCGAAGTTCGACACCAGTCGCGCCAGCCACTTCCAGCCCATGCCCCACAGAGCTGACGACAAGCGGTGGATCCAGATGGCGTGCATGCCCGGGTAGCACGTCAGAACTTCAAAGGCGTTGCGCGCTGCCGGATCACGATGGAAAACACTCTGGATATCTTCACGCAAACGCTCGAACATTTTTAATCCTTCCGCTTAAGAAGCTCACCACGGGCCGCTTTCTGGGTTTCCGTGAGAATGCCACGCAATATATTCATTTCCGCCCGGCTGACCGAGCTGCGTCCGTACAACCGGCGCAGGCGCGCCATCAAGTGCCGAGGCTTTTCCGGATCGAGGAACTCAATGGCCACCAGGGTTTGCTCCAGGTGCTCATAGAATCGCTCCAGCTCATCCATGGTCGCCAGCTCAGCGCTTTTGACGGAGGCCACTTCTTCCTTCTCGACCTTGCTTGGCTGGCCTTGGGCCGCCAGCCAGGACATGCGCACTTCATAACTCAACACCTGCACCGCCGCCCCAAGGTTCAGCGAACTGAACTCAGGGTCTGATGGGATGTGCACGTGATAATGACATCGCTGCAGCTCTTCATTGGTCAGGCCGGAATCTTCTCGACCAAAGACCAAGGCAATCTCGGCACCCTGCGCTGCCTCCTCGACCACTTTCACGCCGCATTCGCGGGGATCGAGCAACGGCCAGGGAATGCGACGGTCACGGGCGCTGGTGCCGAGCACCAGATTGCAGCCGACCAAGGCATCTTCCAAGGTGGCGACGACTTGCGCGTTTTCAAGGATGTCACCGGCACCGGAAGCACGAGCATCGGCCTCGTGGTGCGGGAACAACCGCGCTTCGACCAGCACCAGCCGCGACAGGCCCATGTTCTTCATGGCACGCGCAGCACCGCCGATATTCCCGGGGTGGCTGGTATTGACCAGGACGACACGAATGTTTTGCAGCAAGGGAGGCGCTCTCGAACACTTTAATGGGGAGCAGAATCTTACAGCTCAACCTACCGTTAAGCTATGAAAGCGAACACCGACCTTCTCCTGTAGAAACTTTCTGATAGAATGCCCGGCTTTCTTTAACAACCTTAGGTGACACATCCATGCAGCCCATGCTGAATATCGCGCTGCGCGCCGCCCGCAGCGCCAGTGAATTGATCTTCCGCTCCATCGAGCGCCTGGATACCATCAAGGTCGACGAAAAAGACGCCAAGGATTACGTATCCGAGGTGGATCGCGCCGCTGAGCAAAAAATCATCGACGCGCTGCGCAAGGCCTACCCGAATCACTCGATCATGGGTGAAGAAACCGGCATGCACGCCGGCACCGGGATCGAAGGCGAAGAGTACCTGTGGATCATCGACCCACTGGACGGCACCACCAACTTCCTGCGCGGCATTCCTCACTTCGCTGTCAGCATCGCCTGCAAATACCGCGGTCGCCTGGAACACGCTGTGGTTCTGGACCCGGTTCGCCAGGAAGAATTCACCGCCAGCCGTGGTCGCGGCGCTCAACTGAACGGTCGTCGTCTGCGCGTTAGCGGCCGCACCAGCCTGGACGGCGCCCTGCTGGGTACCGGCTTCCCGTTCCGCGATGACCAAATGGACAACCTCGACAACTACCTGGGCATGTTCCGCGCCCTGGTTGGCCAGACTGCCGGCATCCGCCGCGCGGGCTCGGCAAGCCTGGACCTGGCTTACGTAGCGGCCGGCCGTTTCGACGCCTTCTGGGAGTCGGGCCTGTCCGAGTGGGACATGGCTGCAGGCGCCCTGCTGATCCAGGAAGCTGGCGGCTTGGTGAGCGACTTCACCGGCGGTCACGACTTCCTTGAGAAAGGCCATGTCGTTGCCGGTAACACCAAATGCTTTAAAGCAGTACTGACGGCCATCCAGCCGCACCTGCCGGCCTCGCTGAAACGCTAAGCGAGCAGCCACAAAAAAGCACCTCTCGGGGTGCTTTTTTTATGCCTGAAATCCAATTCCCGAAAACACCACAGGTTCAATGTGGGAGCGGGCTTGCTCGCGAAAGCGGTGTATCAGCCACCGTCAATATTGAATGTGAAGCCGCCTTCGCGAGCAAGCCCGCTCCCACAAGGGATTGGTGGTGAGGCATAAATCCCGGGCACAAAAAAAGCACCCCGCAGAGTGCTTCTTTTTGATTTTGGCAATCAGCTGATTATTGAGCTGGAGCCGGCTCGTTCTGCGACAGGACCAATTTACCGTCCTTGTCGACCGGAATCTGGTTGCCCGGATCGCGATCCATCCGCACTTTGCCTTCCTTGCCATCCAGCGAATAACGCACGTCGTAACCTACAACCTTGTCGCTGATGTCATGCACCGTGTTACAGCGGGTTTGAGTCGTGGTGTAGGTGTCACGCTCCTGCATGCCTTCCTGCACCTTGTTACCCGCATAACCGCCGCCGACCGCACCGGCCACTGTGGCGATCTTCTTGCCAGTACCGCCGCCGATCTGATTACCCAACAGACCACCCGCCAGCGCACCAACCACCGTACCGGCGATCTGGTGTTGATCTTTTACCGGCGCTTGCCGGGTAACCGCTACGTCCTTGCACACTTCACGTGGCGTCTTGATTTGCGTCTTGACCGGTTCAACGGCTAGAACTTGCGCATATTCAGGGCCGCTATTAACCAGCTTGTAGGTGGCAACAGCACCCCCGGCTGTTACACCGACAGCACCCAATACCGCACCAACCAGCAACGACTTGTTCACATGAACCTCCTGACCATCACATACGGGACAAGCCCGCGCTTCTCCCAGCCTTGGAGCATAAAAAAAGGCGCGAGTTCAATACTCGCGCCTTTTCGGCCGACAGCTGGAAAACGATAGCCGTTATGGGCGGTCGTCGACTTCCTTGTCGGTAGCCACTGCCGGGATCAGATCCTCGGTGCTCAGGTTCAGCCAGATCAGCACGACGTTGGCGATGTAGATCGACGAGTAGGTACCCGCCAACACACCGATAAACAGCGCTATAGAGAAGCCGAACAGGTTGTCGCCACCAAAGAACAACAGGGCCGCGATCGCCAGCAAGGTGGAGATCGACGTCGCCATGGTCCGCAGCAGGGTTTGCGTGGTCGAGATGTTGATGTTCTCGATCAGGGTCGCCTTGCGCAGTACGCGGAAGTTCTCACGAACCCGGTCGAACACCACGATGGTGTCGTTGAGCGAGTAACCGATAATCGCCAGCACCGCCGCCAGCACTGTCAGGTCGAAGGTGATCTGGAAGAACGACAGGATACCGATGGTCACGATCACGTCGTGAATCAACGAAACGATGGCACCGACCGCGAACTTCCACTGAAAGCGGAAAGCCAGGTAGATCAGGATGCCGCCGAGCGCCATCAGCATGCCGAGGCCGCCCTGGTCGCGCAGCTCTTCACCGACCTGAGGGCCGACGAATTCGACGCGCTTGACCGTTGCCGGGTTATCGCCGCCAACCTTCAGCAGCGCTTCTGCCACTTGATGACCCAGCTGCGGGTCTTCACCTGGCATACGCACCAGCAAATCGGTAGTCGCACCGAAGCTCTGAACGACCGCATCGTTATAACCCGATGTAACCAGCTGCTCACGCACCTTGGTGACGTCGGCCGGACGCTCGTAGGTCAGCTCGATGAGCGTACCGCCGGTGAAGTCCAGGCCCCAGTTCATGCCCTTGGTGGCGACACTGAACAATGCCAGTGCCGTGAGGAACAATGTGACGCCGAACGCAAAGTTGCGAACGCCCATGAAGTTGATTGTACGTAACATGGCAGCCCCTTAAATCCACAACTTCTTGAAGTCACGACCGCCGAAGATCAGGTTGACCATCGCGCGGGTCACCATGATGGCCGTGAACATCGAGGTAAAGATCCCGAGGGACATGGTCACTGCGAAGCCCTTGACCGGGCCGGTGCCCATTGCAAAGAGAATCCCGCCGACCAACAAGGTTGTCAGGTTGGCGTCGAGAATCGCGGTGAATGCCCGGCCGAAGCCTTCGTTGATTGCCCGTTGCACGCTCATGCCCGCCGCGATCTCTTCACGTATCCGCGAGAAGATCAGAACGTTGGCGTCGACGGCCATACCCATGGTCAACACGATACCGGCGATACCCGGCAGGGTCAGCGTTGCACCCAGCAGCGACATCAGGGCCAGCAGCAGCACCATGTTCACCGCCAGCGCGACGGTGGCGATGATGCCGAAGAAGCGGTAGATGGCGATGATGAACAGCGAGACAAACAGCATGCCCCACAGCGATGCATCGATACCTTTGACGATGTTGTCGGCACCCAGGCTTGGGCCAATGGTGCGCTCTTCAGCGAAGTACATTGGTGCAGCCAGACCACCGGCACGCAGCAGCAGCGCCAGTTCGGACGACTCGCCCTGACCGTTCAGGCCGGTGATGCGAAATTGAGCACCCAGCGGCGACTGGATGGTCGCCAGACTGATGATCTTTTTCTCTTCCTTGAACGTCTGGACCGGCACTTCTTTCTCGACGCCGTTAACCACTTGCTTGACGTAAGAGGTAACCGGACGCTGCTCGATAAAGATCACGGCCATGCTGCGACCGACGTTGCTGCGAGTCGCACGACTCATCAGCTCGCCACCGTGGCCATCCAGACGGATGTTCACTTCCGGCGTGCCTTGCTCGCCGAAGCCAGCCTTGGCGTCAGTCACCTGGTCGCCCGTGATGATCAAGCCACGCTCGATCTGTGCGGGCGGACGATTGCCTTCACGGAACTCGAAGGTTTCGGAAGTGGCTTTCGAAGCGCCTGGCTCGGCAGCCAGACGGAACTCAAGGTTGGCCGTCTTGCCGAGGATACGCTTGGCTTCGGCGGTGTCCTGCACGCCCGGCAGCTCAACCACGATGCGGTTGGCGCCCTGGCGCTGAACGATTGGCTCGGCAACACCCAGCTCGTTGACGCGGTTACGTACCGTGGTCAAGTTCTGCTTGATGGAGTATTCGCGGATTTCCGCCAGCTTGGCCGGGGTCATCGCCAGACGCAGTACCGGCTGCCCATTGAGGTCGGCCGGAACAATATCGAAATCGTTGAAGCTCTTGCGGATCAGCGCACGGGCTTGTTCGCGGGCTGCTTCATCAGTGAAGCCCAACTGAATGGCACCGTTGAGTTGCGGCAGGCTGCGATAGCGCAGTTTCTCTTTACGCAACAGGCTCTTCACATCGCCTTCGTACACTTTCAAGCGAGCGTCGAGGGCTTTGTCCATATCCACTTCCAGCAGGAAGTGCACGCCACCGGACAAGTCCAGACCCAGCTTCATCGGGTGCGCGGCCAGGCTGCGCAGCCATTGCGGGGTGGTTTGTGCCAGGTTCAGTGCAACGACGTAGTCATCACCCAATGCCTTGCGCACGACGTCTTTGGCAGGTAGCTGGTCTTCAGCCTTGGTCAGACGAATCAGACCGCCCTTGCCGTTTTCCGCCAGGGTGGCAGCCTTGACGTTGATCCCGGATTCCTTGAGCGCTGCGCTCACACGATCCAGATCAGCCTGATTGACCTGCAGCGAAGTGCTTGCACCGCTGACCTGAATGGCCGGGTCATCAGGATATAGATTGGGAGCGGAATAAATCAGACCGACCGCTAGCACCGCCAGGATCAGAATGTATTTCCACAGAGGGTATTTGTTCAGCATCACGCCGCCCGCTTATGACGCGGGGCGCCTTGCGCGCCCCGTCGATTGAGTAGAAGTTGGAACTTAGATCGCTTTGAGCGTGCCTTTTGGCAGCGTGGCGGCAATGGCGCCTTTCTGGAACTTCATTTCGACGGTGTCGGAGACTTCCAGTACAACGAAGTCGTCGGACACTTTGGTGATCTTGCCGGCGATACCACCGGTGGTCACAACTTCGTCACCTTTTTGCAGGCTGCCCAGCAGGGTTTTCTGCTCTTTGGCGCGCTTGGCCTGTGGACGCCAGATCATCAGGTAGAAGATGACCAGGAAACCGACCAGGAAAATCCACTCAAAGCCGCCGCCCATTGGGCCTGCAGCAGGTGCAGCAGCGTCAGCCATGGCATTAGAGATAAAAAAGCTCATTTAGCACTCCAGTTGCAAATGTTGAATCTTGGGGTCAGAAAACTCAGTCCAAAGGCGGAACAGGTAACCCGCGTTTGGCGTAGAAGGCATCGACAAAGGCGGCCAATGTACCCTGTTGAATAGCCTCGCGCAAACCAGCCATAAGCACCTGGTAATGGCGCAAATTGTGGATGGTATTCAACATGCTACCCAGCATTTCGCCACACTTGTCCAGATGGTGCAGATAAGCACGGGAGAAGTTCTGGCAGGTGTAGCAATCGCAGGTCGGATCCAGCGGCGAATCATCATGGCGATGGAACGCGTTACGGATCTTCAGCACGCCTGTATCAATGAACAGATGCCCATTGCGAGCATTACGGGTTGGCATCACGCAATCGAACATGTCCACACCGCGGCGCACACCCTCAACCAGATCTTCCGGTTTGCCAACGCCCATAAGGTAACGAGGTTTGTCAGCCGGCATCTGACCCGGCAGGTAATCCAGCACCTTGATCATCTCGTGCTTCGGCTCGCCCACCGACAGACCGCCAATGGCCAGGCCATCGAAGCCGATCTTGTCGAGGCCTTCCAGGGAGCGCATGCGCAAATCCTGGTGCATGCCGCCCTGAACGATGCCGAACAGTGCCGCCGTGTTGTCGCCATGGGCTTCTTTCGAACGCTTGGCCCAACGCAACGACAGCTCCATCGAGACCCGCGCGACGTCTTCGTCGGCCGGGTACGGGGTGCATTCGTCAAAGATCATCACGATGTCCGAGCCCAGGTCGCGCTGGACCTGCATCGACTCTTCCGGGCCCATGAACACTTTGGCGCCGTCGACCGGAGAAGCGAAGGTCACGCCCTCCTCCTTGATCTTGCGCATCGCGCCCAGGCTGAACACCTGGAAACCGCCGGAGTCGGTCAGAATCGGGCCTTTCCACTGCATGAAATCGTGCAGGTCGCCGTGCTTCTTGATCACTTCGGTGCCAGGGCGCAGCCACAAGTGGAAGGTGTTGCCCAGAATGATTTCCGCGCCCGTGGCGGTGATATCCCGCGGCAACATGCCCTTGACCGTACCGTAGGTGCCCACCGGCATGAAGGCCGGGGTTTCTACGGTACCGCGTGGAAAGGTCAAACGACCGCGACGAGCCTTGCCGTCGGTAGCAAGTAACTCAAACGACATACGACTCATACTGTTTCCTCAGGGCCGCGTGGCGCCGGATTACGGGTGATAAACATCGCATCACCGTAGCTGAAAAAGCGGTAACCATGCTCCACCGCTGCTTTATAGGCAGCCATGGCTTCGGGATAACCGGCAAACGCCGAAACCAGCATCAACAGCGTGGATTCGGGCAAATGGAAGTTGGTGACCAGGGCATCGACCACATGAAACGGCCGGCCCGGGTAGATAAAGATGTCGGTGTCGCCACTGAACGGCTTGAGCACGCCATCACGCGCGGCACTTTCCAGGGAACGCACGCTGGTGGTGCCCACCGCCACCACGCGACCACCGCGAGCGCGGCAGGCTTCGACGGCATCGACCACGTCCTGGCCGACTTCCAGCCATTCGCTGTGCATGTGGTGATCTTCGATCTTCTCGACACGCACCGGCTGGAAGGTGCCAGCGCCGACGTGCAAGGTCACGAACGCCGTCTCGACGCCCTTGGCGGCAATCGCCTCCATCAGCGGCTGATCGAAATGCAGCCCCGCCGTCGGCGCCGCCACCGCGCCCAAACGCTCGGCGTAGACCGTCTGATAACGCTCGCGGTCCGAGCCTTCATCCGGGCGGTCTATATAAGGAGGCAACGGCATGTGCCCGACGCGGTCGAGCAGCGGCAACACCTCTTCGGCGAACCCCAACTCGAACAACGCGTCATGGCGCGCCAGCATCTCGGCTTCGCCACCACCGTCGATCAGGATCTTCGACCCCGGCTTCGGCGACTTGCTGGACCGCACATGGGCCAGCACGCGATGACTATCGAGCACCCGCTCCACCAGAATTTCCAGCTTGCCGCCGGAAGCTTTCTGGCCAAACAGCCGCGCCGGAATCACCCGGGTATTGTTGAACACCATCAAATCGCCCGGACGCAAATGCTCGAGCAAATCAGTGAATTGACGGTGTGCCAGGGCGCCGCTGACCCCATCAAGGGTCAACAGGCGACTGTTGCGACGCTCAGCCAAAGGATGGCGGGCGATCAGCGAATCAGGGAGCTCGAAGGTAAAGTCAGCAACGCGCATGATGGGGTTCGTCTAGCAGGGCCGGGAAGTCTAGCGGAAATATCAAAAATTCTCCATGTACCTGATTGACCGACGGTTATCTCATCTCTATACTTCGCCGCCATTGAGCCCTGATGGCGGAATTGGTAGACGCGGCGGATTCAAAATCCGTTTTCGCAAGAAGTGGGAGTTCGAGTCTCCCTCGGGGCACCAAAATTAAGAAAGGTCTTGCTTTGCAAGGCCTTTTTTTTCGTCTGTAGAAAAGCCAACCCACCCCGCCGCCCCGTAGGAGCTGCCGAAGGCTGCGATCTTTTTGATCTTGCTTTTCAATGCCACCACCCAAACCGCTCAGCCAACGAATCAAGGATTCACACAATGGAATTGCCACTGGAAACCGTTGCCCTTTTCGCCCTCAAGCTGGCTTATGAGACGGAAGGTGAAAGCCCGATTTTGCGGGATGATCCGATCATGAGTGACTATGAGCGGGAGGTGTTTGGGTTGTTGGTTCGCCGGGGTGATGTCGAGGGTATTCAGTTTAGAGTGGCGCATTGTGTAGGTTTGGCGCTGGACGCTATAGGCGGGGCTGATACGCCGCTAGGGCGAGAGCTGCAACGGTTGGCAGCTGATTTCAGCAGTGCGCGGACAATGGAGCAGCTTAATGCGCCGCTCATTGCGCTTAAGGACTACCTGAAAGATATTCAGTGAGTAATCAGGCTGCTCAAAGAGTGGTACATCTCATCCATGGACTGCGCTTGGCCGACCTGTATTGGTCGCCGCATCAGCGGGCTTGGTTATCGAGGGTTCTGTTTTTATTGCGTGCGTACAACACAGCTCCGCCCGTCGGCGACATCCCTCGAGTTTCCAATTCAAACCATTTGGATTGGCTGCGAATAAGGTCGCTGAGTTTGGTGTGGCCATACAGACGTGAGTCGAAGGCAGGACGTAGCTTGCTGATGTTTGTCCCCAATGTGGCCAGCAGCGCCCAACCATCCTCTTCGGCGATGTCGTCGAGAATCTTGGCGATGAACTCCACAGGTACTTTCGCGGGTTTGGCCGATTGTGGCGGCGTCGACTGTTTATCCATCTCCGTAACTGAATCAGTTGTTTTGGGAGCTTTTTCGCCTTGGCTGGCTGGCTCGACGACCTCTTCGGCACGAAGAATCTCGGTGTAAATGAACTTGTCACAAGCAGAGACAAAAGGCTTGGGTGTCTTCTGTTCACCAAATCCATAGACCGTCATACCCTCCTCCCGCAGGCGCGCCGCCAGCCGGGTGAAGTCGCTGTCACTGGAAACCAGACAAAAGCCGTCAAAACGGCGGGTGTAGAGCAAATCCATCGCATCGATGATCAACGAGCTGTCGGTGGCGTTCTTGCCCTTGGTGTAGGCGAATTGTTGGATGGGCTGAATCGAGTGCTCAAGCATGAGCTTTTTCCAACTACCCAATTGAGGTCCGGTCCAGTCGCCGTACATTCGTTTCACGCTGGCAATGCCGTATTTGGCAATCTCCTCAAACAACCCTTCGACGATCGAGGCCTGAGCGTTGTCAGCATCGATAAGCACCGCGAGGTGTTTTTGCTGGTTAGAGTGCGTGGACTTACTGACCATGGATCATCCTTGAAATGTGGCTGACAGGATCGGAAGTGAGGTGAACGGGTCTGAGCAAGCCGGATTCATCACGTCTTCTTTAACGGACATAAAAAGCCGAGACCTGGGGCGTGTTGTAACAACATTAGGGGAGGACTGCGAAAAAGGCCGCTGTTTTGCCATCGCCACGCCAACCGTCCACGTAGGGGAAAGAAAGTCTGCTGGTGAAAAAGTCTGACCACAACAAAGGTGACACCCACTACGGGGAGGAGAAATCATGGACTATCCCCGTATTTTTTCCCACGTTGACCGCGGCAAACACCACGCCCTCGCGCATGGATTTTCAGGAGTCGATGACTTCCTCCCCTTCCAGTACCAACCAAGCATAACTTCACGCCGTCGGCTTACCCGGCTCTTCCCGCCCCGCCGCTCGAACTGCAACTTCTATCGCTCGAACGCTGATCGCCGCAAATATCGCCGTCATCAGCACCCCGTTGAACCCCAGCAAAATCGCCAGAATCCGCGAGACGCCCAGTTTCGGCACGAGTTCTCCATAGCCGATGGTCAAACCGGTCACGAAGCCGAAATAGATGCCGTCCAAAGGATCCCAGCCCTCCAGGTAGCTGATGATCAGGCCGAACAGTACGACCAGCAGAAACAGTACGGAAAAAATCGGCCAGACAACGCGCAAATAGAACCCGATGGCTTTGAAGAATTCTCGACGGACGTGCGATGCATGAGAGGGCTTCATGTCATGGGCTTCCTGAGGTTTGCCTGAACGGTAGGCGTGTTCGCATCCCATCAGCTTGGCACAGGCGCTGGAAACTGTTGGTCAACTGATCCATTTCACTCCCGCCTTGATCAAATCTTTGTCTTCCAACCCGCCCATGACGTCAACCAACGGAGGGGACAACGCCTCTGGCAGTGCTCATCTAGACTTAATGGATAGTCGTAGGCAGAACTGAACACGTCGCTTTGGTGCGGTCGAATCAAAAGCAGCGTGGCAAGCTGCTTCAATGCCCTATAAAAGGTGCGGCGAAGACCGTGCCGGGCACTACAAGATGCCCGCTCAGGGTGCCCTGGCCGACGGCCTGAAATTGCCACGATTCCGTGACGTGGTGTGAGTGCCGCAGCCGACACTTTCGGACGACCGACAACCCTCTGGTTTGTCCGTGACCGTGAGGAATGCTGAATGCCTGATGAGATGTTGCAATTGCCGATGGTCAACAGCGTGCTGGAGCGCCACAAGGGCTCTGCTGGCGCACTGTTGCCGATTCTTCATGAGATTCAGGAGGGCATCGGTTACATCCCCGATGCGGCCGTCCCCGAGATTGCCCACGCGCTGAACCTGAGTCAGGCCGAGGTTCGCGGGGTGATCAGCTTTTACCATGACTTCCGTACCGCGCCGCCGGCCCGGCATATCCTGCGGCTGTGCCGCGCCGAGTCGTGCAAGAGTCGCGGCGCCGAGCAGCTTGCCGCGCAGTTGCGCGAGCGTCTGCAACTGGACGATCACGGCAGTAGCGCCGACGGCAGCATCAGTTTGCGTCCGGTATATTGCCTCGGTGCTTGCGCCTGCTCGCCCGCTCTGGAACTGGATGGCCAAGTGCATGCGCGGCTCAGTGCCGAGCGTCTGGATGCTTTGCTCGACGCTTGCCGGGAGGACGCATGATGCCGACGCTTTATTTGCCCACTGATTCTCTTGCCCGTGCCGTGGGTGCCGATGAGGTGGCGGTGGCCCTTATCACTCAGGCGCAGGAACGCAATCTGCCGCTGGAGTTGCAGCGCACCAGTTCGCGCGGCCTGTACTGGCTGGAACCGCTGCTGGAAGTGGACAGTCCGCAAGGCCGGATCGGTTTTGGCCCGCTGACCGCCGCCGATGTGCCGTCCGTGCTTGAAGCCCTGAAAGGCGAGCCGTCCGCGCATCCACTGGCCTTGGGCCTGGTGGAAGAACTGCCTTATCTCAAGACTCAACAACGCCTGCTGTTCGCCCGCGCCGGCATTACCCGGCCGTTGTCCCTGGATGATTACCGGGCCCACGGTGGCTTCGAGGGTTTGACCCGCGCCGTCGCAGTGGGCGGCGAGCAGACCGCGACGGAAGTGTTCGATTCAGGCCTGCGTGGCCGTGGCGGCGCGGCGTTCCCGGCCGGGATCAAATGGCGCACGGTGCGCGCTACCGAGGCTGCGCAGAAGTACATTGTGTGCAACGCCGACGAAGGCGACTCAGGCACTTTCGCCGACCGGATGTTGATGGAAGGCGACCCCTTCCTGCTGATCGAAGGCATGGCCATTGCCGGCATCACCGTCGGAGCCACTTACGGCTACATTTATGTGCGCTCGGAATATCCGGACGCCGTGGCCACACTGCGCCAGGCGCTGAACATTGCTCGGTCCGCCGGTTACCTCGGGGCCAATGTCGGCGGCAGCGGCCTGGCCTTCGATATGGAAGTGCGGGTCGGTGCCGGCGCGTACATCTGCGGTGAAGAAACCGCGCTGCTGGACTCGCTCGAAGGCAAGCGCGGGATCGTTCGCGCCAAGCCGCCGATTCCGGCCTTGAAGGGTCTGTTCGGTTTGCCGACGCTAGTGCACAACGTGCTGACCCTGGCCTCGGTGCCGCTGATTCTGGCCAAGGGTGCGCAGTACTATCGCGATTACGGCATGGGCCGTTCCCTCGGCACGATGCCTTTCCAATTGGCGGGCAATATTCGTCACGGCGGGCTGGTGGAACGGGCTTTCGGCCTGACCCTGCGGGAACTGGTGGAAGACTACGGCGGCGGGACCGCCAGTGGCCGGCCGCTGAAGGCTGCGCAGGTGGGCGGCCCGCTCGGCACGTGGGTGCCGCCGTCGCAATTCGATACGCCGCTGGATTACGAAGCGTTCGCCGCCATTGGCGCGATGCTCGGCCACGGTGGTGTGGTGGTGGCGGATGACACGGTGGACATGGCCCAAATGGCGCGTTTCGCCATGCAGTTTTGCGCCGAGGAATCTTGCGGCAAATGCACGCCGTGCCGCATCGGCTCGACCCGGGGCGTGGAGGTGATCGACCGCCTGCTCGCCGCGCCAGACCAGAGCGGTCGCGAAGAGCAGGTGATCATCCTCAAGGACCTGTGCGACACGATGCAATACAGTTCGCTGTGTGCGTTGGGCGGCATGGCCCCGTTTCCGGTGGCCAGCGCCCTCAAGTACTTCCCCGCCGACTTCGGTCTGCAATCCTCGGAGGCCGACCAATGATCACTCTCTTCGACCCGAAAACCGATATCGACCTGGGCACTCCTGCCCGCGACAGCGACGTGCAGGTGACCCTGAACATCGACGGGCGCAGCATCAGCGTGCCCGAAGGCACCTCGGTGATGCGCGCCGCTGCGCTGCTGGGCACCACCATTCCGAAACTGTGTGCCACCGACAGCCTGGAAGCCTTCGGCTCCTGCCGCATGTGCCTGGTGGAGATCGACGGCATGCGCGGCTACCCCGCGTCCTGCACCACGCCGGTCACCGAAGGCATGACCGTGCACACCCAGACGCCAAAACTCGCGACCCTGCGCCGCAACGTCATGGAGCTGTACATCTCCGATCACCCGCTGGATTGCCTGACCTGTTCGGCCAACGGCAACTGCGAGCTGCAAACCGTCGCCGGCCAGGTCGGCCTGCGCGAAGTGCGTTACGGCTATGAAGGCGACAACCACCTGGCCGACGTGAAGGACACCTCCAACCCCTACTTCGATTACGACCCGAGCAAGTGCATCGTCTGCAACCGCTGCGTGCGTGCCTGCGAAGAAACCCAGGGCACTTTTGCCCTGACCATTACCGGACGCGGTTTCGAATCCCGGGTCGAGGCCGCCGGTGGCGAGAACTTCCTCGACTCGGAATGCGTGTCCTGCGGCGCTTGTGTGCAAGCCTGCCCGACCGCGACCCTGATGGAAAAAAGCGTGGTCGAACTGGGCCAGCCCGAACGCAGCGTGATCACCACCTGTGCCTATTGCGGCGTGGGTTGCTCGTTCCGCGCCGAGATGAAAGGCGACCAGTTGGTGCGCATGGTTCCAGACAAGAACGGCCAAGCCAACCACGGCCATTCCTGCGTCAAAGGACGCTTTGCCTGGGGCTACGCCACCCACCCGGATCGCATCACCACACCGATGATCCGCAAAAACATCACCGACCCCTGGCAGGAAGTCAGCTGGGATGAAGCGGTGACCTACGCCGCCAGCGAATTCCGTCGATTGCAGCAGAAATACGGCCGCGATTCGATTGGTGGCATCACCTCCAGCCGTTGCACCAACGAAGAAACCTACCTGGTACAAAAACTGGTGCGTGCTGCGTTCGGCAACAACAACGTCGACACCTGTGCGCGGGTCTGCCACTCGCCGACCGGCTATGGCCTGAAACAAACCCTCGGCGAGTCCGCCGGGACCCAGAGTTTTGATTCGGTGATGCAGGCCGACGTGATCCTGGTGATGGGCGCCAACCCCAGCGACGCCCACCCGGTGTTCGCTTCCCAACTCAAACGCCGCTTGCGTGAAGGCGCGCGGCTGATCGTCATCGACCCACGGCGCATTGATCTGGTGGACTCGGTGCATGCTCGCGCCGAATTGCACCTGGCCCTGCGCCCGGGCACCAACGTCGCCATGCTCAATGCCCTGGCCCACGTCATCGTCACCGAAGGCCTACTCAATCAGCCCTTCATCGACGCCCGTTGCGAAGGCACGGATTTCGCCCACTGGAGCGAATTCGTCAGCCGCGCGGACAACTCGCCGGAAGTCCTCGGCGCCATCTGCGGCGTAGACCCTGCCGACATCCGCGCCGCCGCTCGCCTGTATGCCACTGGCGGCAACGCGGCGATCTATTACGGCCTGGGCGTCACCGAGCACAGCCAGGGCAGCACCGCCGTCATGGGCATCGCCAACCTGGCCATGGCCACCGGCAACATTGGCCGCGAAGGCGTGGGCGTGAACCCGCTGCGTGGGCAGAACAACGTTCAGGGCTCCTGCGACATGGGCTCCTTCCCCCATGAGCTGCCCGGCTACCGGCACATTTCCAACGAGGTGGTGCGGACCCAGTTCGAACAGGCCTGGAATGTCACCCTGCAACCCGACCCGGGCCTGCGCATTCCCAACATGTTCGAGGCTGCGTTGAGCGGTAGCTTCAAGGGCTTGTATTGCCAAGGTGAAGACATCGCCCAGAGCGACCCGAATACCCAACACGTCACCGCAGCCCTGTCCGCCATGGAATGCATCGTGGTGCAGGACATTTTCCTCAACGAAACCGCCAAGTTCGCCCACGTGTTCCTGCCGGGCAGTTCGTTCCTGGAAAAAGACGGCACCTTCACCAACGCCGAACGACGCATCTCCCGAGTGCGCAAAGTCATGGACCCTCTGGGCGGCAAGGCCGACTGGGAAGGCACCGTGGCCCTGGCCAACGCCCTGGGCTACCCGATGAACTACGCGCATCCATCAGAAATCATGGATGAAATCGCCAGCCTGACGCCGACCTTCACCAACGTCAGCTACGCCGAACTGGATCGCCACGGCAGCCTGCAATGGCCGTGCAACGCCGCCGCACCGGACGGCACGCCGACCATGCACATCGAGGAGTTCGTGCGCGGCAAGGGGCGCTTCATGCTCACCGGCTACGTGCCCACCGAGGAGAAGGTCAACAATCGCTATCCGCTGCTGCTGACCACCGGGCGCATCCTCAGCCAGTACAACGTCGGCGCTCAGACCCGGCGTACCGAGAACGTTGCCTGGCACGACGAAGACCGTCTGGAAATCCATCCGACCGACGCCGAGAGCCGTGGCATCAACGAAGGTGACTGGGTCGGCATCGGCAGCCGCGCCGGCCAGACCGTACTGCGTGCGCGGGTCACCGAACGGGTCGCCCCGGGCGTGGTGTACACCACGTTCCACTTCCCTGAATCGGGGGCCAACGTGATCACTACCGACAACTCCGACTGGGCCACCAACTGTCCGGAGTACAAGGTCACGGCCGTGGAAGTCAGCCGCGTCTATCACCCGTCCGAGTGGCAAAAACGCTATCAGGAATTCAGTGACAACCAACACCGCCTGCTCGACGAACGCCGTAAGGCGCGTGGCACTAAAGCCGAGGTACGCCGATGAGCACTGAAAACCTGATCAAAATGGTCAACCAGATCGCCCAGTACTTCGCCACCGAACCGGATCAGCAACAGGCCGTGCTCGGTGTGCGTAATCATTTGCAGATGTACTGGACGCCCGGCATGCGCAAGGAATTGCTGGCCTGGCAGACGGAGCATCAAGGGGCAGACTTGCATCCACTGGCACAAGCGGCGGTCAGTGGCGCGGGCTGGGAGGCTTAGGCCCACACGATCTGAAGCCGACCAAAAAAACCTGTGGGAGTGAGCCTGCTCGCGACGAGGGAGTGTCAGTCGACCGATATGGCGCCTGACACTCCGCTTTCGCGAGCAGGCTTGCTCCCACAGGGGCTACTCATCAGCATCGGTCGAATCATCAACCTGGATGCACCGGCAACACCACCAACGCCTCCAACCCACCCTTCGACCGATTACGCAGTGTCAGCTCGCCTCCGTGTTCCAGCACAATCGCCCGCGCCGCTGACAACCCCAAACCAACACCCCCGGTGCTCTTGTTCCGCGAACCTTCCAACCGGAAAAACGGCACGAACACTTGTTCAAGGCTGGCCTCCGCAATCCCCGGCCCACGATCCAGCACTTTGATCCTCACCTCGCCAGCTCCCGGGCTCAGTTCAATCGCCGGCTCACTGCCGTACTTGATCGCGTTATCCAGCAGATTGGTCATCACTCGCTTAAGCCCCAACGGTCGCCCGAAATACACCCACCGCAGCGGCCCGCTGAACGTAATGTCGACGCCCTGATCCCGATAATCGTCCAGCAGCGTTTGCAGCAATTCCGCCAGATCGAACTGGGTCGCAGGCTCAAGCCGCGCATCATCGCGAAAGAACTCCAGCGCCGAGTTGATCATTGCCTGCATTTCATCCACGTCCCGAAACAACCGCTGCTGTTGCTCGCTGTCTTCAATGAATTCCCCCCGCAAGCGCATCCGCGTCAGGGGCGCGCGCAGGTCGTGGGAGATGGCGGCGAGCATTTGCGTGCGGTCGCGGATGAAGTGCTGCAACTGGGCCTGCATGGCATTGAACGCGAGGATCGCCTGGCGGATTTCGTGGGGGCCGAGCGGTTCGATCGGCGGTGCGCGAAAGTCCACGCCGAAGCGCCGGGCCCCTTCGGCGAAGTGCTGCAACGGTGTGGCGAGGCGCCGGGTGGCGATCAGCGCGACCACGGCGGTGGAGATCAGCACCAGCAGGATGACGATCAGGTAGCGCGGCGTTTCGTCGAGCCCCCAACTGCGCGAGGGCGCGGAGAACATCAGCCATGTCGAATCCGATAGCTCGATCAATAACGCGTAATGGGCATCGGCCGTGTGTTCCGTCCAGTCGGCCGGTTCATAGGCTTCGATGCGTCGGTCAGGGGTCTTGAGCATGGGCTGCAGAATGGTCGAGCCGATGCCGGATTTCGGATCTTCCACGGCGGGCAAATTGAGATCGTGCCTATCAGGATGCCAACTGACGGTAAAGCCGTTCTCGCTGGCCGCTTGCGCCAATGAGTTGCGCAGGGGCGCCGGAGCGGCCTCGACCACACGAGTGATGGCGGCAGCTTTTTCCAGCAGGCCGATTTCGGTCAGCGGCGGGCGCGCCCAGACGCCGGCCAGTTGGATAAACAGCCCATTGAGCGCCAGTGAAATGAGCATGGCCAGGATGATCGTCAACGCGATCCAGCGCGCCACCGTATCTTGCGGCCAGTCTCGGGCGCGCATCCGCTTCAACCCGCTCATCGCCGCGTCACGCTGGGCGTGAACAGGTAACCGCCGTTACGCACCGTGCGAATCATCGCCGGCCGCTTGGTGTCGGACTCGAGTTTGCGGCGCAGGCGACTGACCTGGACGTCGATGCTGCGATCGAACGCTTCATGACAATGCCCGCGCGCCAGGTCCAGCAATTGCTCGCGGGTGAGAATGCGTTGCGGGTGTTCGACGAAGACCAGCAGCAAGTCGAACTCACCGGCCGACAGCGGAATCATCACGTTGTCCGGCGAGCGCAGTTCACGTCGCGTGACGTCCAGGTGCCAGTCGGCGAAGTCGATCAGCGGCCGTGGCCGTTCCTGCAATACCGGACGGCGCTCATCCACGCGGCGCAGCACGGCGCGCACTCGGGCCAGCAGTTCACGGGCGTCGAAGGGTTTGGTCAAGTAATCGTCGGCGCCCAGTTCCAGGCCGACGACCCGATCACTGAGTTCACCCATGGCGGTGAGCATGATCACCGGTATCGCGTATCGGATCCGCAGTTGCTGGCACAGGATCAGCCCGCTGTCCCCGGGCAACATCACATCAAGAATGATCAGGTCTGGCGGCTGTCGCTCGATGGCCGCCCACAGCGACGCGCCATCGGTGGCGACTTCGACGCTGTAGCCGTGCTGCACGAAGAATTTTTTCAGGAGGTCGAGGACTTCAAGGTCGTCGTCCACAATTAAAAGGCTGTTCACCAAAGGTCACTTAAGGGGCGAATGGAACCGCCATCTAAAACCATTCACGGCAGCGCGTCATATATTTCAATCCTGTAATAAAACGTCAGCGGCGCAATAAACCAGACATCTTTGCGCAAGGCTTGGGGCTCAGCATCTCGGCGAATTCCTCCCGAGAATCGCATTCATGTTGCCTTTCAATTGTGCTCCCTGGCTGACCCGCAACACCTCGATTGCCGTGCTGGCCGCCGGGTTGGCGGGTTGCAGCAGTCAGCCGCCGGCCACCGATGTGAGTTGCGCCGACATCGCCTACACGGTGTACGACCCGGCGGAACCGTTCAACCGTGGGGTTTTTGCGTTCAATCGGGTGGTCGATGACTATGCCCTGGCGCCGGTCGCTCGCGGCTACCGCTACTCGCCGGATTTTTTCCAGACCGGTGTGCATAACTTTGTGGCGAACTTCGGCGAGCCCAAGGTGTTCATCAATGACCTGCTGCAAGGCAACCCGATGCGCTCGGCCAATACCCTGGGGCGTTTCGTGCTGAACACCACGGTCGGTGTAGTGGGCTTGATCGATGTCTCCGGCATGGCCGGCATCCCGCGTCACGACGCGGACTTCGGCCAGACGTTCGGCGTGTGGGGCATCGGCAACGGGCCGATCGTCGAACTGCCGTTGCTCGGCACTTCCAACAGCCGCGACGCGGTCGGCCGGGTGCTCGGTTTTGTGGTCGATCCGTTTGGCAGCAACAGCGACACCGTGGACACATTGGCCACGATCAGCACGGTCGGCGGCTTCGTCGATGGCCGCGCAGAAGCCTTACCGCTGACCGACAGCCTGCAAAAACTGCCGGACTACTACAGCGCGTTACGCAACGTCGTCGCCGAACATCGTGCCGCTTACGTCGCCGATGGAAAACAAGGCTCGGCGCAACCAACCAAACCTCAATGCACAGGAGCACCGGCCGATGGTTTCTGAAGGCAATGGCCTGATTCTGCAGCAACGAGTCACCCAGCAAGACCCGGCCACTCTGCACTGTCGGGAAATCACCCTGCGCCTGTCGGCGGACTGTCGCCATCTGGTGCTCAGCCGCTACACCGAACACTATGGCCCGGCGCAAGTGCGATGCATCGAGCGGAGCCACACGGTGTCCGTCACAGAGCTGTTTCGCTGGCTGGTGGCCAATGGCGAGACGGATGTAATGACGGCGGGCAGCGAGCAGTTGCCTTGACTGTCAGATTCGAGCCAGTTGCGTTTCATTGACATCAGCTGCGTTATCATCGCGCGCTTCTCTGTTCCAGAAACCCGGATGTCCATGTCTTTGCCGCTGCCTGACGATCATCAATCCCTGCCCCCTGTCCTGGTCGGGCCGCTGTTGCGGCGTCTGGAGCCCACGCGGCTGGTGATGTGGCTGGTGGGGTCGCGGGCGCTGTCGCTGACGTTGCGTCTGCAAGACCGCGACGCTATCCACCTCGACGCGAGTCAGTGCACGGTCATTGCGGTGGGCACCCAGGCCTTTGTTCATTTGATCGATGTGTCGCTGGACGCCGCCCTGCCCTGCGACACGTTAATCGAATACGACCTGTTGATTGACGACGCCGGCATCGCCGATTGGGCCCCGCACTTGCTGTACGCAGACGCCCGTAGCCCAAACTTCGTCCTGCGTACACGGGCCGATCATCTGTTGCACGGTTCCTGCCGCAAACCTCACCACCCGGCCACGGACGGTTTGCTGTGCGTCGATCGTTTGCTGGAGGCGGAGCCGGATGCACACAAACGCCCGGCGCTGTTGATGATGAGCGGCGATCAGGTGTATGCCGACGATGTCGCGGGGCCGATGCTGCGAGCCATCCATGCCTTGATCAAGCGGCTTGGGCTGTTCGAAGAGCACCTCGAAGGCGCAGTGGTCAGCGACAGCGCCAAACTCTACGAGCACCCCGCCAGCTACTACCATCGTGCGGATTTGTTACCGGCGCTGGAGAGCAACAAAACCCTGCGCGAGCGATTTTTCGGTGGGGCGCGTAAGCCGATTTTCACCAGCAGCAGTGCCGACAACCATCTGGTGACGTTCGCCGAAGTCATGGCCATGTACCTGCTGGTGTGGTCGCCGATTGCCTGGACATTGATCGCCCCGCAACCGCCGGTACTGACACCGGAAAGACGCGAGCGTTATGCGCTTGAGCAAACGCGCATCGATGGCTTCAAGGCCGGCCTGGGAGGCGTCGCCCGAGCGCTCGCGCACCTGCCGTGCCTGATGATTTTCGACGATCACGACATTACCGATGACTGGAATCTTTCCGCGCAATGGGAGGAAACGGCCTACGGCCATCCGTTCTCCAGGCGCATCATCGGCAATGCACTGATTGCCTACATGCTGTGCCAGGGCTGGGGCAACAACCCGGATGCGTTCGGCGCTGTGCTGAAGAAGGCCAGCGGATTGAGCGCGACCGGACATGACCGCTACCTCGACAGTGACATTCAGGACGAGTTGATTGACGAACTGCTGAGATTTCAGAACTGGCATTACGTGCTGCCCACCAGCCCGGCCATCGTCGTACTCGACACCCGCACCCGGCGCTGGCGCAGCGAGATGAACCTCAAGCAGCCTTCGGGTCTGCTGGACTGGGAAGCCCTCAGCGAACTGCAACAGGATCTGCTCGATCACCCGTCGGCCATCATCGTTTCGCCGGCACCGATTTTCGGCGTCAAACTGATCGAAACCGTGCAGCGCGTCTTCAGCTGGTGCGGTTATCCCCTGCTGGTGGACGCCGAAAACTGGATGGCCCATCGCGGTGCAGCCCAGGTGATCCTGAACATTTTCCGACACTCGCGTACACCCGGTAATTACGTGGTGCTGTCGGGCGATGTGCATTATTCCTTCGTCTACGAAGTACTGATCCGACACCGCAAGGGCGGCCCGCGCATCTGGCAGATCACCAGCAGCGGCATCAAAAACGAATTCCCGCCCGCGCTGCTCGAGTGGTTCGACCGCCTCAACCGCTGGCTCTACTCGCCCCGCTCACCGCTGAACTGGCTGACCAAACGCCGGCGCATGCGCATTGTTCCGCATGTCCCGGAACATGCTGAAGCGGGTGAACGGCTGTGGAATTCGGCGGGGATCGGGCAAGTGTTCTTTAATGAAAAAGGACAGCCGCAGGAGATCTATCAGCACAACTCAAACGGCTCGCCGAAGACGCGAATGGTTGCGCCTGACAGCGAAGACTGACCGCTGAAGACTGAAGGCTGAAGGCTGAAGGCTGATAGATCGTTCCCACGCTCTGCGTGGGAATGCAGCCCGGGATGCTCCGCGTCCCTTATCGAGAGCTGGAACGCGGAGCGTCCCTTGAGGCATTCCTTTGCTGCGCGTGGGAACGATCGGATTACGGCTCCCTGACATGATCGGTGTCGCTCATGAACCTCACCCGAACCCTGATCATCGGCAACTCCGGTTCTGGCAAAAGCTGGCTGGCCGAACGACTGGCCAAGTACCTGCAAGTGCCGTGGGTCGATCTCGATTCGATTCACTGGTTGTCCGATGAACACAGCATCCCCCGCCCTCGCGCCGAGGCGCTGGTCATGGCACGGCTCGCGGCAAATGAAGAACGCTGGGTGATCGAAGGCGTTTACGGCTGGATCACCAGCGAACTCTTGCCCCAGGCGACTGCATTGATCTGGCTGTGCGTTGAAGATGAGGAATGTGTTGCCAACATTCGTCAGCGAGAAGCGCAGCGGGACGAGAATGACGAGTTGTTGATTGCATTGCTCGACTGGGCCGGCAGCTATCGGATGCGCGAAGATTCCAGCGGATTTGCCGCGCATCAGCAATTGTTCGAAGGGTTTGGCGGTTCGAAACTCAAGCTCAGGGATCGCACCGAAATCACAACATTCGCGAACACCGTGTTACAAGCCAGCTAACTCACAGTGTTTCGATCGTTCCCACGCTCCGCGTGGGAATGCCTCTTGTGACGCTCTGCGTCACGCTTTTTAGGACGCGGAGCGTCCTGGGCTGCATTCCCACGCGGAGTGTGGGAGCGATCAATGGTGTATCAGGCCGTTTTCACCGCCCGGCAAACCCCTCTGACAATCATCTCCACTTCCCGCTCATCAATCGTCAGCGGCGGCAGCAAGCGAATGGTCTTGCCTCGTGTCACGTTGATCAACAAGCCGTGATCCCGTGCAGCGATCGATCGTTCCCACGCTCCGCGTGGGAACGATCAATGGTGTATCAGGCCGCGCTCACTGCCCGGCAAACCCCTCGGACAATCATCTCCACTTCCCGCTCATCAATTGTCAGCGGCGGCAGCAAGCGAATGGTTTTGCCCCGTGTCACGTTGATCAGCAAGCCGTGATCCCGCGCGGCGATCAGGGTCAGGTCGCGAATCGGTTGTTTGAGTTCGATGCCGATCATTAATCCCTGTCCACGGATCGCCAATACATTCGGGTCGTCCGCCAATTCGATGCGCAATCTGGCGAGCAAACGTTCGCCCTGAAGTTTGGCGTTTTCCAGCAGTCCTTGTTCTTCGATGATCTCCAGCACGGTGCAACCCACGCGGCAGGCCAGTGGATTGCCGCCAAAGGTGCTGCCGTGACTGCCGGGGGTGAAGAGGTCGGCGGCTTTGCCTCGGGCAAGGCAGGCGCCGATGGGAATGCCGTTGCCCAGGCCTTTGGCCAGGGTCATGACGTCTGGAAAGATGCCTTCGTGCTGAAAGGCAAACCACTGGCCGGTGCGGCCGATGCCGGTCTGGATTTCGTCGAGCATCAGCAGCCACGCGTGCCGAGTGCAGCGTTCGCGAATGGCTTTCAGGTAACCGGGCGGGGCCATTTGGACGCCGCTTTCACCCTGAATCGGTTCCATCAGGATCGCCACGATGCGCGAGCCGTGGGCTTGCTGCACCTTGTCCAGCGCCTTGAGATCGCCGAAGGGCACTTTGACGAAATCCCCCGGCAACTCGTTGAAGCCCAGGCGCACGGCCGGGCCATCACTGGCGGACAAGGTGCCCAGCGTGCGGCCGTGAAAGGCGTTCTCCATGACCACCACCAGCGGTTGTTCGATGCCTTTGTGCCATCCGTACAACCGTGCGAGTTTCAACGCGGTCTCGTTGGCTTCGGCACCGGAGTTGTTGAAAAAGGCTCGCTCCATGCCCGCCAATTGCGTCAGTTTCTGCGCCAGCCGCTGCTGCCAATCGATGCTGTAGAGGTTGGATGTGTGCAACAGCAGCCCGGCCTGTTCACTGATGGCCGAGACTATTTTCGGATGGGAGTGACCGACGTTGGTCACTGCCACGCCCGCCACCGCGTCCAGGTATTCACGACCGGCCTGATCCCACAGGCGCGTGCCCAGGCCCTTGCTGAAACTCAAGGCCAAGGGTTGGTAAGTGGTCATCAGGCAGGCGGCGGTCATGACATCAAGCTCCATCAATGGTCGGGGTTTTTGCAGTATGGTTAGCCACTTGAGCTGGATAAACTCTGCAACACTTCAATCATTTTAAAGCTGGGCTTGATAATGGATTTATTCCAGGCAATGACCGTTTACGTGCGGGTGGTGGAAAGCGGCAGCATGACCGCCGCCGCGCTGCAGTGCGAAATGTCCACCACCATGGTCGGCAATCACCTGCGGGCGTTGGAGCAACGCCTGGGTGTGCGCCTGCTCAACCGAACAACGCGACGCCAGCGGTTAACGGAATTCGGCACCGCTTATTACCAGCGTTGCCTCGAAGTGCTGGGGTTGGTGGCCGACTCCGAACGGTTGGCCGAGCAGGCCCTCGACGAACCGAGTGGAACCCTGCGCATCACCGCGCCACTGACCTTCGGCAGCGAAAAACTAGCGCCCGCCCTGAGTGAGTTCACTCTGCTGTGTCCACGCGTCAAATTGGATGTGGTCCTCACCAATCGCCGTCCGGACCTGCTCGAAAACGGTTTCGACGTGGCGTTTCGCCTGGGCAATACACAGGAGACCCACCTGATCGCCCGTCCACTCCTCGACTACAACCTGACCATGTGTGCATCACCGGAGTATTTGGCGCGCAAAGGCACACCGGAAAAACCTGATGATCTGCAACACCATGACTGCCTGTCCTTTGCCTATCCGGCCGGGGATGACTGGCAGTCGGTGGAAAAACACTGGCGCTTGACCGGTCCCGAGGGCGAAGTGGCGGTAGCGGTCAATGGACCGATGTTGATCAACAGTTCGGCAGGACTGCATCAAGCGGCGCGAACCGGCATGGGCATCGTGGTATTGCCTGATGCGTTGATGGAGCAGGATCTCAAGGACGGAAAACTGGTGGCATTGATGCAGAATTACTTGCCGCCAAGCCGACCGATGAACCTGATGTATGCCCAGGATCGTTTCCGTTTGCCAAAACTGCGTAGTTTCGTCGACTTTGCCTTGCAGAGATGGGGCAAGCACTAGCCGACCGAATACCCCATCGACTAATCTCCTCGACGTGCGGGTCACTTAGCTATCAGGGCGACAGGGAGTGCGGAGATGGGTGAGGCGTCGAATATCGAGCCGTTGAAGTTCAATCTGTCGGATTTGAACGAAGACATGCTGCACACCATTCTGGAACTGGTCAGCGACGGCATCTGGGACTGGAACGCCAACACCGGGTTCGTCTATCGCAACCCCGGGTGGTACGAGATGCTCGGCTACCCGCCTCATTCCCTGAATAACAACGTGTTGACCTGGGAAAACGTGATCCACCCCGACGATTACCCGCAAGTCATGGCGCTGTTCGACGACTATCTGAGTGAACGCGCGCCCGGCTATCAGGCCGAATATCGCTGCCGCATGCAGGACGGCAGCTACACCTGGATCGAAGACCGTGGCTACGTACTGGCACGCAATGCCGACGGCTCAGTGGCGCGGATGGTCGGCGCACACCGCAGCATCGACGACAAGAAGCGCCTGTACGAAGCGCTTGAGCGGCGCAACCAATCCCTTGAAGCAATCGTTGAAGAACGCACCCGAGAGTTGTCTCGCGTCAATCAGCAACTGCAAATCCAGCTCGAAGAAAACCGCAAACTGGCGGAAACCGACTCACTGACCTCAATCGCCAATCGCTATCTTCTGGAAAAAGCCCTGCCCCAGGAATGCGAACGCGCCCAGCGTTTTCGACAACCGCTGTCACTGATCGCCATGGACATCGATGACTTCAAGAACATCAACGACCACTATGGCCACGCGCTGGGTGATGCAGCATTGGTGCGGGTGGTCGATAGCGTGAAGCACTGCGTGCGTGAGGGCGATCTGCTTGCGCGTTGGGGTGGCGACGAGTTCATCCTGATCCTGCCCAACACACCACTCGCCGACGCCCGGGCGCTCGCCGAACGTATCCGCCATGGCCTCGCAAGCCTGCTGCCCGTGGGAGATTTTCCAGTAACCATGAGTTTCGGCGTGGTTCAGCGCTTTGACGAAGAACAACAGACCGGGTTGCTGGCCCGGGCCGATCAGGCGCTATATCGGTCGAAGATCGCGGGCAAGAATGTGATTTCCGGATGAACAATACCTGGCATGTTCGCGATGTACTGGCCACGGAAGTAGAGTCCTTGCACCTTTTTCTGGGGCAAAACGGATGGGCTCACCGCACAGGTTCCGCTGAGCATTTTGCGCAGTTGATCGCTAACTCCCAACGCACAGCCCTTGCTATGAAGGACCGCCAGATTATCGGTTTTGCCCGAGGTATCACGGACGGCCTATCAAACGGTTATCTGTCGATGGTCGTTGTCTGTGGACAACATCGACGTGAAGGTATCGGGCGCGCGTTGGTTGAACATGTCATGGGCGAAAACACCGACATTACCTGGGTTCTGCGAGCAGGCAGGGAAGGTGCTTCGGAATTCTTTTACAGCCTGGGTTTTGAAACGTCGACCATTGCGATGGAGCGCCCACGTCGTAAATAGCCAATCCGCCATTCACATCCCCGCCTTCACCAACACCGGTTTTTCCTGATACCGATCCGGATAAAGCTTTTTCAGCTGCGCGACCTTCGGCAGATCGTTGATCACGATGTAGGGATAGGTCGGGTGCTCGGTCAGAAAGTCCTGATGTTCCTCCTCGGCCGGGTAGAAACCGTTGTAGGTTTCCAGCGTGGTGACAATGGGTTTGTCGAACGACCGGGCAGCGTCCAGCTGGGCGATGTAGGCCTGGGCGACACGTTGCTGTTCGCTGTTTTCCGGGAACAGCGCCGAGCGATACTGAGTGCCGTGGTCAGGTCCCTGGCGGTTGAGTTCGGTAGGGTTGTGCGCCACCGAGAAGTAGATTTGCAGCAAGGTGCCATAGCTGACCTGACGAGGATCGAAGGTGACTTCGACAGCTTCCGCATGACCGGTATCGCCACTGCTGACCCGCTCGTATTGGGCGGTGCTTGCAGCTCCACCGGCATAACCGGAGACCGCTTTCTTCACCCCTTTCACATGCTGGAACACGCCCTGGACGCCCCAGAAGCAACCGCCAGCAAAGACCGCCCTTTCGCTGTCGGCCTGGGTGGTTTCGTCGAGGGCGGGTGGAGGAATGATGACCGCGTCTTGCGCCGCACCGAAAGAGAACGCCAGGCATTGGCCGATGACACCGGCGGCGACCAGGCCCAACAGGGTGCGGCGCCAGGTAAACAGGGTTTTCATGAGGCTGATTCCTGAATGAATTAAATGAGTTCAACCGAACGTAGGAACGAAGCGCCGGGACGCGGCCGGGCATGGGCCTGCAAAAGTGAGTGAAAGTAAGTACCCGCGGATCAAGTTGCCTTTGGCACAAAAGTCATCGCCAGGCCATTCATGCAGTAGCGCAAGCCGGTGGGGTGGGGCCCATCGTCGAAGACATGGCCCAGATGACCGCCACAACGCCGGCAGTGGACTTCCTCACGCAGCATCCCGAAGGCGCGGTCCTGACGAGTGGCCACAGCGTTGTCCAGCGGTGCCCAGAAGCTCGGCCAACCGGTGCGGCTGTCAAACTTGGTCGCAGAAGAAAACAGCGGCAGGCCGCAACCGGCACAGGCAAACGTACCTTCACGGTGCTCGTTGTTCAGCGGGCTGCTGTAGGCCCTTTCGGTGCCCTCCTCGCGCAGGATTTCATACTGCTCGGCGCTGAGCATGGCGCGCCATTCGCTGTCGCTGTGAGACACCTCGAACACCTCCGCCGCGCTGGCATCACTGACCAATGCAGAACGCGCAGCAAATTTTGGCAATACACCGATGACCAGGGCTGCAGCGCCTAGCCCGCCGCTCGCTACGAGAAACTGTCGCCGTGAAAACATGGTCGTCTCCGAAAATTCCAGGTGCCTGTCATGGAACACAGCCTAGGCTTGGGTTGATCGCCAAATCCTCACGAGAAGTTAAACAATTCGTGATAACTCAGGCCCCGGAAAACCCGCACAATGCGCTCATTGCGCCGAAGGATTGAGCTTGATGGAACAGACCAAACGCGTCCTCGTGGTCGAGGACGACCTGCATATCGCCGACCTTATCTGCCTGCATCTACGTGATGAGCAGTTCGAGGTGGTGCACTGCGCCGACGGCGATGAAGGCATGCGCCTGCTGCAGCAAGGAAGCTGGGACGCTCTGATCCTCGACCTGATGCTGCCCGGCGTCGACGGCCTGGAAATCTGCCGTCGCGCCCGCGCCATGGCCCGCTACACACCGATCATCATTACAAGTGCGCGTTCCAGCGAAGTACACCGGATTCTCGGGCTCGAACTCGGCGCCGACGATTACCTGGCCAAACCCTTTTCGATGCTCGAACTGGTGGCGCGGGTCAAAGCGCTGTTGCGGCGGGTCGATGCCATGGCCCGCAATCTTAAAATGGACGCTGGCAGCCTGATCATGGACGGCCTCTCCATCGACCCGATCACGCGCGATGTGTCCCTTGACGGTCGCCGCCTCGACCTCACGCCACGGGAGTTCGACCTGCTGTATTTCTTCGCCCGTCAGCCCGGAAAAGTGTTCTCGCGCATGGACCTGCTCAACGCCGTCTGGGGCTACAGCCACGAAGGCTACGAGCACACGGTCAACACTCACATCAACCGCCTGCGGGCAAAGATCGAAGCCGATCCGGCACAACCTGCGCGCATCCTCACGGTGTGGGGGCGAGGCTACAAATTCGCGGCCAGGGAGGAGCAACCGTGAGACTGACCCTGACTCAGCGCCTGTCGCTGGTGTTCGCCGTTTTGCTGCTGGTGTGCTGCGGCACGTCGGCCTGGATGCAGGTGCGGTCCAACAAGATGCATGAGCTTGAGGTGGTGCAAGGGTTGTCGCGGGACCTGGCCCGGCACATCGCCCATGACACCGTGCTGATGGACGCCAAAGGCCTGATGCCCGACGCCGTGCGCGACCTGTTCAGCCAACTGATGCTGGTCAATCCCAGTGTCGAGGTCTATCTGCTCGACCCCGAGGGCCGGATTGTCGGCAGCGCTGCGCCCGAGGGTCGGATACGCCGGGAGCGGGTCGATCTGGCGCCGATCCAGCGCCTGATCAAGGGCGACGCCCTGCCGGTTCTTGGCGACGATCCGCGCAGCGTCGATGGCCGCAAAGTGTTCAGCGCCGCGCCATTGCAGGTCGATGGCAAACAGGTGGGTTATCTCTATGTGGTGCTGCTGAGCGAAGAGCACGACCGCTTCGCCGAACGCGGTGCCACCAGCGCCGCCCTGAATACCGCACTGTTGTCCATCGGGCTGGTGGCGTTGCTGTGCCTGATTGCCGGTCTCACGGCGTTCGCCCTCATTACCCGACCTTTGCGCCGTTTGACCGAAACCGTCAGCCGGTTCGACATTAATGGCGCTCCGGTGACCCCGCCGGCATCCGTCCCGGTGGAAAAGGCCGCCAGCCACGATGAAATTGCCATACTCGACGCGACTTTCCGGCAGATGCAGGCGCGCCTCGGCGAGCAATGGCGTTCGTTGACCCGCCAGGATCAGGAACGCCGCGAACTGGTGGCGAATATCTCCCACGATCTGCGCACGCCTCTGGCCTCGCTGCACGGTTACCTGGAAACCTTGTCGCTCAAGGACGCCACGTTGTCACCCGCCGACCGCCGCCGTTACCTGGGCATCGCGCTGGACCAAAGCCGCAAGGTCGGTGGGCTGGCGCAATCGCTGCTGGAACTGGTGCGCCTGGAACATGGTTTCGTGCAACCGGTGCTGGAGCGTTTCTCGTTGACCGATCTGGTGCAGGACATTTTCCAGAAATTCGAACTGACGGCCGAGGCGCGCCAGGTCGAACTGAAGGCCACTTTTGCACCCAATGTTTCGGCGGCCTGCGCCGACCTTGGATTGATCGAACGGGTGCTCACCAACCTGTTCGACAACGCCCTGCGCCACACCCCGCCAGGAGGAGAAATCGAGCTCAGCCTGCGCCCTCAAGGACCGTTTATCGAAGTCACCGTCAGCGACACCGGCCCCGGCATTGCTGCCGAATTGCGCGAAGGTCTGTTCCTGCGCCCGTTCAACATTGGCGGCGCACGGCGTGATGGCGGACTGGGATTACGGATCGTGCACCGTATCCTGCAATTGCATGGCCGCGAGATCCAGCTGATTGAGGTTCCTGGCAGGGGCGCGACCTTCCGCTTTTCGTTGGCGGTGGATCAGCAAACAGCCGAACAATTGGCGGTTCGGTCGATGAATCTGAATTCGCTGGGGAAATAGTCGGCTGCCTGAGCCACAACAACGGCTAATATCCCGGCTCCCATTTCGGCAAGGATGCTGCGCGATGCTCAATACCCTGCAAAACACCCCATTGTGGGTTTACGCGATATTTCTGCTGCTGTGCTACTACGGTGTCAAAGCCCTGTCCCCGAGCCGTGAAAGCAAAACTTCATTGCTCGTCACGGCGCCGATCTTGCTGGGCTGGTCTCTGTATTCGCTGAACCTGACGCTGAATCCACTGCTATCGGTCGGTTGTTGGCTGGCCGCCGTCATCCTGGGCAGCCTCGCGGCGTTGCTGATGTTCCCACGCAAGGGCATTGCGCTGGATGATCCGCAAACCGGCCTGATCGTGCCGGGCACAGCAAAAATCCTGGTGTTGTATCTGCTGTTTTTTGCGGTGAACTATTACTTCGGTTACCAGGATGACGTTCACCCGGAAATGGCCGCCACCCTTGAGATGTTGCTGCTCAAGGCGTCGGCTTCCGGCTTCGTCTGTGGACTGATCAGCGGTCGGGCGTTGACGTTTTATCGGCTGCTGCTGTCACTTCAGGCAAAACGCCCCCCGATAGCCGCCGGTTAAAAGCCGCTGTACCAAAAATGATGACCAGCCGCCTGTTCATCCGTGACAACGCCGCCTCGGTCCAATAGATTAGGCGGCCTGAAAAGGCCCAGAGCTTTCTCGCCTCAATCCAAGTTAAAAGAAGTAGTGAAATTTCAATGTCCGATTCCAATACCGCTGAATCCGTAGTCACCTTGTCGTCCAAAGCGGAATACGAAAACTCCATCAATCTTTCACAGCACGTGCCCCAGGCCAAGACCATCAGCGAGATGGTCCTGGACGCTTTCCAGTCCACCCGGGAAAGCGACCAGATCCGCGAGCTGCGCGCCGCGATTCGCCAGGCTCACGACAGCTTCGACGACGATAAAGCCTACGAATTGATGGGTGAACTCAAGCAGCTCAAGGACGCCGAAGCTGCCGACATTGCTGCCCTGGAAGACTTGAGCAGCAAATTCCCGATCAGCCGGATTCTCTCCAGCTTCAAGGATGATCCGGCATTTCAGGAATTGGTCTATGGCCTCGCACTGAAAGTGCTGAACCAGACCCACCAGGCCATCAGCAACCCAAGCAGTGGCAAAAGCAAAGTGGCTCGCGCCAAGAAAGATGTCGAAGTGTTCACCATCAGCAAAGACGGCATCAGCGTCACACTGCCGTTGCGCACCCCGCGTTCGCGACTGAACGTTGACCGTGAAGCGCTGGAATTCCTGGGCTTCACCTTCGTCGGCGAAGGCGAAGAAGCGGAGCTGGAAAGCGAGACCTTCCTGGACAATGCCGGGGCCGAACAAGCGGTTAACCGCAAGAACATCATCACCGCGCTTCAGCAACAAACCGCGTTCGATGGCTACAGCATCGCCGCTCAGTAACACGCACCATCAGCGGCGCTTCGGCGCCACTGACCCAAGAGCCCCGCCCTAGAGCGGGGCTTTTTATTGCCCGTGGTTTTACAAAACCCACAATTTCCTTTCCTGTCATCGCCGCCCACACCGCGACAGTTGCAAAGTGCCACCCCGTTCGGCAATCAATGCCCACAGGCACTCATGCCACGGTGATTCGGCGCCAAAAAAACACTTTTCCTTAACCCTTCAGCACCACGGGTCCGCCTGCAGGGAGCGTCAACTCACTTTCCAGCCCAAGACTTCAGTGGTGCGATTGCTGAGGTCATCATGAACACAACTCCCCTTTACCGTCAGTTGGCCAACCACTACCTCGACGCGATCCGCAGCGGCACCTTGAAAACCGGTGAACGATTCCCCTCCATTCGGCTGATGATGGAAAAACATGCCGTTAGCCTGTCGACCGCCGTGCAGGTTTGCCGGGAACTCGAGGACTGTGGCGTGCTGGAAGCCCGGCCGCGCTCCGGCAACTACATTCGCCAGCCCGATACGTTGCGCAAACCCGTCCCGATCGCTCCCCCGCCGCCGCTGGACACCGGTGTCTATGTCGGCATTCACGAGCAGGTGTCATCAGTACTCAAGGCCAGTCAGCGCGCGACGATCAAGGTCAATTTCGCCAGTGCCTTCTGCGCGCCGGAACTCTATCCGTTGAAGATCCTGCAAGACCATATGATCAAGGCACTGCGTCACGATCCGCACTTGCTCGGTGCGGCGGGTTCCACCTGTGGCAATAGCACGTTGCGCAGTATTCTTGCGCGACGGGCGCTGACCACAAAGGCCAACCTGCCAGCGGAAAAAATTGTGATCACCAACGGCGCGACCGAAGCGATCAACCTGGCTTTGCGCGCAGTCACTCAACCGGGCGATACCGTCGCGGTGGAGTCGCCGACCTTTTATGGTTTGCTGCAAATTCTTGAAAGCTTGAATCTACGGGTACTGGAAGTACCGGCGACTTCGCATGCCGGCATCAATCTGTTCGCCCTCGAACAATTGCTACAAGGCCCCGAACGGATTCAGGCGCTGATCGTCATTCCCAATCTGCAAAATCCGCTGGGCAGCATCATGCCCGACGCCAACAAGGCGCGGCTGGTGCAGCTGTGCGCCGAGCATGCCACGGTGCTGATCGAAGACGACACCTATGGCGATCTGGTGGATACCGAACAGCCGCTGTCCACGCTCAAGCACTGGGACCGCACCGACAACGTGATCTATTGCGCCTCCCTGAACAAAACCCTGGCACCGGGCATTCGCCTGGGCTGGATCAGCGCGGGGAAATGGCACGACCGCGTGGAAATGCTCAAACACACTCAATCCCGGGGATGTGAGGCGCTGTCGCAACTGGCGGTCAGTGCGTTCATGAAGACACCGTCCTACGAACGTTACCTGCGCCGCTTGCGGAAAATCCTGACTCACCAACGCCAGCAAATGAGCGCTGCGATCCTTCGCTATTTTCCCGCCGGCACCAGCGTGACCACCCCTCGGGGCGGTACGTTGTTATGGGTGGAATTGCCGCGCCAGCATTCATCCATGGCGTTTTTCCATGAGGCATTGAAGGCCGGCATCCAGATTGCACCTGGGGATATCTTTTCCAATGCCCAGCGTTTCAATCACTTTGTGCGCATTGGTTGCGGTGCGCCGTATTCACCGCGGATTGAGGAAGCGCTGGCGACCCTCGGCCAACTCCTCAAAAACCAGGACTAAACACATCCTTGTAGCAGCTGCCGAGCCTGCGAGGCTGCGTTCGGCTGCGCAGCAGTCGTAAATCCTGCCATTTCGGTTTACCTGAAACACCGTAGTGGATGGTTTTACGACGGCTTCGCCGCCGAACGCAGCCTCGCAGGCTCGGCAGCTGCTACAGGGTTTAGTGTTGGGTTCAGAGGGGGCTTTGGTGCAGGCAAATGATGTGCGGATCGTTATTCCAATGCGGGAAACGTTCAGCGATTAGAGGATCATGGCCGGGGATGACGTGATCTTCGCCGTCGGCAAGGCTGTCGATCAAGCTGAATGCTTCAAGCGTCTGCGCCAGATCATCCAGAATCGGAAACGGACTGCGCTGACGGATGTTCGCCCACAAGTGCGCGGCATCCGAGGCCAGGACAATCCACCCGCGCTCAGTGTTCACCCGCACCACTTGGCTACCCGGTGTATGCCCGCCCACCGGGTGCAACGTCACACCGGGAATCACCTCGACCGTGCCGGTGTGCAAACGCATCCGGCCTTCAAACAACGGCGGAAGCGCCGACATCACGTCGTCGACCTCGTAGGTTTTGTTAACCGTGTGATGGGCCATTTTCGGCCCGGTGCAAAAGCGCAGTTCCGCTTCTTGCAAATGCACCGTGGCCTTGGGGAAAAGCCCCAGGTTGCCGGCATGGTCCCAGTGCAAATGGGTGAGGATCAGGTTGTCGACCTGCGCCGGATCAATATCCAGTTGGCGCAGGGATTCTTCCGGCAGGCGATACATCTGACGGTTGCGCCGATCCGCCGTGGCTGGTTGAAAACAGGTGTCGACCACGATCGCTTGCTGCTCGTTACGAATGACCCAGAAGTAATAATCCAAGGGCATCGACGCATTCGGATCACCGCAGCAAGCGTCGTAGAGAAAGTTCTCCCGGGCGGTGCGCTGGGCATTGGCGCCGACACGGATCGCGAACACTTCGTACACAGGAACGGACATATTCACCTCCGGGTTCAGGCCGCTGCGGTGGCTTTGAGGGTCGGACGAAAGTCGAAATCAATCTCGTCGCTGATGCCCAGATCCTGGGCCAGACGATGCAGGCCGCTGTAGTCACGCATGATCGTGGCGTTCTTGTTGCTCTCCCGGGTGTCAGCGATGATCACCGCGGCGTCCTCGACCCCAAGCTGCGTGAGAATTGCCTCCCACATTGAGTAGTCCTGGGCGACAAAGGCACTCAGCGCCACCGACAACGTGCGAGCAAAAAACGCCCGATGGGTCGGCTGCATGTTCGCGTACATGACCTTCGCCACTTCCGCGAGAATCTTGCTGTGGGCATATTCATCGCGGTTATGCAGTTCGGCCACGCGGCGGTTTTGCGGTTGAATGCTCCGGTCGTCGGCCAACAGATCCAGATAAGCATTGACGCTGATCTCGGCCACCACCGCAAAGGTGATCGCCGCGAGGTCGCGCTGCCACTGCTCCGGCAGTTCTTCGCGAAGGGCGATCAGCCGCAGATAGGTGACTGACGGCGGCAACTCCAGATCCTGATCGAGTGCCCGCTCCTGCTTGGTCCGTTCGATGGCCCGCAGGTGCATGAGCGTGTGGTAGTGCTCGTCGATCAACGTCTGTTGCATGGCCTCGCGAAAATGCCAGTCGTCCTTGCCCAGGTATTGATTGGCGATGACGCTCAGCGCCGGGTTCACCACGTGTTCTTCGGCGGTCACCGTGCGCAGGTTGTAGCCGATCCAGCCCCAGGTCACCACGGTGCTCTTGAGTTCATCGCTCAGTGCCTGGAACTTCGGGTGATGGAAAAACGGCACCATGCACTCCGGGTAATCCGGGCGCGCCGGATCGAACGCTTCGCTGGCCTCGGCCTTGTCCGGTGCGCACACCGTGGCTCTCTTGGTCCAGGCCTGATTGAGCCGCACGACCAGTTGATGATCGACCTTGGCGATCTCGATTGCTGTTTGCATGACGCGATACCTGTAGGACGCGTACCCGATGACGGGTACGCCAATGAAATTAAGGGCGACGGATGAATCAGGCCAGCCAGTAGCGGGTCAGGTTTCGCGCCGGGTCAGTGTATCGGCTGCGGGCATGGATCATCCGCCAGTTGTCCCAAATCAGCAGGCATCCATCGGGAATCAGCACCGGTGTGTTGTGCTCAACGAAATACGCTTCGCCCAGGACTGCAAACCTGGCCAGTGACGACGAGCTGTTGGCGACTTGCGAGTGAAGCAGATCTTCCTTGGAAGGATTCACATCACCGTAGTGAAACTGGTTGTAGCTGAAGCGGAAAATGTCCCCGTCCTCTGTAGGCGTCAGGATGTATTCCTTGACCCGGCGTTGCGCGGCCTCACCGGGCTTGGCGGTGGCGACAAACTCCACAGGCGTGTCGTCGATCCATTCACGCAGCTCGGGATCGGTGCGCTCAAGGAACGCCAGCAATTCATACCCGTCCACCAACCCCGTGTGTCCGCCACCGCACGTGGCCTGTTGATGACAATGCAACGCCAGGTAGCGCGGCGGCGGACCGTACACTGGCGCTTCGGTGTGTGGGCCGATGCCGTTCATGCTCTGGGAATACGGCAAGTCTTCGTACCCCGGCTTGCGGGTGATGGCGAATGCGGTCTGCCCGTTGAATTGTGGTATGACCGAGCCGAACGCTTGCAGCGTGCCGAGCACATCGTCGGCGAACTCATCCGACGTCAACACCGTCCAGCCTCGCGCCGACAATTCTTCGTGGCGGTGGCCCAGTGAAACGTAAGGTTTGGACGCGACAATCCCTTGATCTGACATGGTGAGATTCCTGGCTGTTTATCAGGCGTTGACGGTTGAGGTGTAGGCGGCAATGAAGTCGCGACAGGCGTTGCCCGGTCGATAGCGATGTTCATCGATGAGCTGCACGGGGGTGATTTCGGCCGCGGTACCGGTGAGAAAACACTCGTCGAAGTCGCCAAGCTCCGTAGGAACAATGGTTCGCTCGACCACTTGGTAATCCAGCGCCTTAGCGAGTTCGATGACGGTCTGACGGGTAATGCCGTTGAGGAAACAATCCGGCACCGGGGTGTGCAACGTCCGACCCTTGACGAAGAACACGTTGGCGCTGGTGGCTTCGGCAACGTTGCCGCGCCAGTCGAGCATCAAGGCGTCGTGATAGCCGTTGTTTTCAGCATCGTGCTTGCTCAGGGTGGCGATCTGATAATGCCCGGATGCCTTGGCTTCAAACGGGCTGCAGCTCGGTGGCGGACGACGCCACTCGGCGGTTTTCAAGCGAATGCCGGCCATGTGCCCGGCCGGGTCGAAATAGCTCGGCCATTGCCAGCAGGCGATCGCCACGTGGACGCTGTTGAAGCGGGCCGAGGTGGAAATCATTTCACTGCCGCGCCAGGCCACTGGCCGCAGATAACCGTCGACCACGTTGTTGCGCTGCAGCAGTTCATGGCTGGCCGCTTCCAGCTCGGCCAGCTCATAGGGAATGACGAAATCCATCAACCGGGCCGAGCGATACAAACGCTCGCTGTGTTCGCGCAGTTTGAAGATCTTGCCGTTGTAGACACGTTCCCCTTCATACACCGTGCTCGCGTAGTGCAAACCGTGGGTCAGCACATGCAGCCGAGCCTGGGACCACTCGACGAACTCGCCGTCGAGCCAGATGTAACCTTCTCGCTGATCAAACGGAATACCGCTCATGTCCATATCTCCTGATGAATCGTCCTACGCCGTTTCGAGCAGAACCGGTATTAATTCGGGCGCCGACGCAACCACACGATCAGGCTCGGACTGAAAGAAGAACGAGCGCTCACCGAACGCCGGCCGCAACTCATCGAACCAGGTCGCTTGCGGATCGAAGCGCGCGTAGAACGTGCGCAACACCCATCGCGGATCGCGAGCCTGGAGAAACTGCAGCACGAAGACTTTCTCCCCGGCCACGGTTTCGATGCCGTTGATCAATACCTTGCCGTAGAAGGTGCTCATGGACGGACCGCGAACCGTGCGCGCCAACCCGGACACCGAGCGATACGCCGCCTGAAAGATCTCGAATGCCCGGGCCAGCGGCATCGCGAAGTAATGACTGGGGCCGGTATCGCGCTCGACAAACATGTAATAAGGCACTGCGCCGAGCCGCACGCCTTCGGTCCAGAGCGCCGCCCAATCCGCGGGGTTTTCGTTGATGTGCCGAATCACTGGAGCCTGCATGCGCAACGTCGCACCGCTGGAACGAATACGTTCGATGGCTTGGCGGGCGATGGCCTGGCGGATCTCCACCGGGTGGTTGTAGTGCCCCATGATCGAAAGGTTTTTCCCCGCCGCGACGATTCGCTTGAACAGCTCCAGCAACTCGGGCGCGTCCTTGTCGCTGACAAACCGTTGCGGCCAATACGCCACGGATTTGGTGCCGATGCGGATGTTTTTCAGGTGGGGCAAGTCCAGCAACGGCTCGATGTAACCGGCCAGCGAACGGGTGTTCATGATCATCGGATCGCCCCCGGTGATCAGCACGTCGGTGACCTCGGTGTGCACCCGCAGGTAACTCACCAACTCCTGGGATTCGCGCGCATTGAACTTGAGTTCTTCTTCGCCGATGAACTGCGCCCAGCGGAAACAGAACGTGCAGTAGGCGTGACAGGTCTGACCGGCACCGGGGAAAAACAGCACGGTTTCGCGGTACTTGTGCTGTATGCCCGGCAGGACCTTGCCATCAAGAGTCGCGCCGTTATGCGTCAGTTGCCCGGCCGGATGCGGGTTCATGCGCAACCAGATCGCCTCGATCCGCCGCTTGATGGCGGCAGTGTCATCCAGGTCGATCAGTTGCTTGAGCGAGGCGTATTCGTCCGGCAGCAGCATGTCCTTGTGGGGAAAGGTCATGCGGAAAATCGGATCGTCCGGGATGTTGCTCCAGTCGATCAATGTACCCAGTACGTATTCATTGGTGCGAAACGGCATGACCCGGGCCACGACGGTCATGGCTTCCTGCAACGCCGGCGTGAGTTTCTGCCAGTACGGCGTGTCTCGAATGGTGCGTGAGTTATAAGGCTTGTATCTTTCCTGCTCCGACATTCCCTGCATGACAGCGCTCCTGGTGATTGGCTGGCAGTTCTTACTGGATGGCCGGCGCTGCGCGCTCTATGTCCATCCATGCCCGAACACTGTCGCGATCCCACTGGCGGCGGACGTACGCGGCGAGTCGGGAGGGAACCTCATCACCATTGGCGACCAGTCGGTTGAGCATGATTGCCAAGTCGGTGTCGGCAATGCTCCAGTCACCGAACAGATGCTCGGCGCCGCCCTCCAGCAACCGATCGGCGACAAAAAATAACCGGTCGACGGCGGCCAGGGCATCGTCGGACAGCGGGGTATCTTTTTTGCCGAAATAAATAAGATCCGCCGGGCGTTCTTTGCGAATGACCAACAAATCACTGCGCAACCAGGCCTGGAGTTGACGGGCTCGGGCGCGCTGCTTGATGTCCAGCGGCAATAGTCGGTTATGCCCCGGCGCTATTTCTTCCAGGTATTCGGCAATGGCCGAAGATTCCGACAATGCGAAGCCCTGGTGAATCAGCGTGGGAATCTTGCAGGTGAGAGACAGATCACGATAGTTCGCTTGATAGTTCTCGCGCGCTTTCAAATCCAGCGTGACAAGTTCAAATGAAAGTTGCTTTTCCTTGAGTGCCACAAAAGCCGACATCGCAAAAGCACTGACAAAATCTGCACCGACATAGAGTTTAAGCTTTGTACTTTCCATAGAACGCTCCCTTGCACTAACCACATTAATCCGTTGCCTTGGAAGTGATCGTAGTTAGTTGCTCAAGCGCTGAACAGATACAGAAATTATCTGTTTCTATCGATACAGAAAGTTAAAAAGCGCAGAACGCCGGGAGGATTTGACAGGGCCGCAGAAAAGAAAAAGGGAGTCAGCGAACGCTGACTCCCTGGTGTGCAACGAAGGGAAAGTGATGGTTGGACAGTGATCAGGCCTGGCGATCGTCCAGGCTGGAGAGCGACGCCATTTGCGGCATGTTGCTCATATTGAGCATCGCCAGCGGCTCGTCGTCGCTGGTGTTGACGAAGCCGTGTCGGGTCCATGCCGGCACCAGCAGCACATCGCCAGTGCTGACGCTTACTTCATCGGCATCCCCCAGGGTCAAGGCGCCGCGGCCGGACTGAATGATGAACAGGTGCCACCACGAATGAGCATGCCCATTCAACACCGCACCCGGTTTCAACCATTGCATGGACACCGCCATCCCTGGGGTCAACTTGCAACCTTCGATGCTGTTGTCGTGAGCCAGCGCAACAATATCGACGTCGCTGGCCTCGAGACTCTGCCGCATGTCTGTCAGTTCGCCCCTCTTCCACACCTGTGCACTGACCGACGGCTGATGCAAACTCTGGCGAAAGTCCTTATATGAAAAAAACGCACCTTGAACATTATTCATCGCGAGTTCCAACTTATGTTGTCGACTTGATTGGCCGAACCTTAGGCCAACCATTCAACACTGTAAAGCCGAACAACCAACACTTATAACGCCGACGGTTTCAGCGCCACAATCATGTCAACTTCTATCGCGGCATTTTTCGGCAATTGATAAACACCCACGGTCGTTCGGGTATGTTTACCGGCGTCCCCCAGCACATGGCTGAATACATCCGACGCACCGTTGGCCACTTCACTGAGATCAACAAAGTCCGCCGTGGATTTGACATAGACCGTTATTCGTACCAGCGACTTTATTTTATCCAGCGAACCAATCGCATCAACGATCAGCGCCAGCCCGCGCATCGCGCTGATGCTGGCTGCGGTTTGCGCATCTGCCATGTTCAATTCCAGGCCGACTCTGCCGGGGTTCTGGATCTTGCCGTTCATGCGCGGCACCAGGCCACTGATGTACAGCTCGTCATGATGCCGAATCAGCGGGGCGTAATGCCCGCCAGCGGTGTTCTCGCCGTAGATGTCATAGCCAAGCTCTTTTGCCAGGTCGATGAAACGCTCATCACAGCTCTTTTGCTCAATCATTTACCAAACCCTCTGAATCAATCATGCAAAAAAACGCAGGTCCCGACGGCTCAGCCAAAGGCCCTCGTCGCCGGGGCCAGGCAGGTGACCTCGACGCGAGACTCGATCGCTTCTGCCAGCCGCAACAGGTTGTCGCTGAGTTGTCCGTAGTCCTTGCTGAACAACACGATGTGGCCGATGAATGAGGTGTTGTCCTTCACCAATGCCATGACCGAATCACCGACGCGCTTGGCATACACCGCTTCCACCAGTTCAATGTTCAGTTTCCGGGCCAGCGATTCGATGTCTGGCGTGGCGCGCAAAATACCGTCAGCCGGCGCTCTGAACAGACGGATGCCGCAATAACCCCGGGCGACGGGATCCCGGTGTTCGGCCTTGCCTTCCACCGCCCATCTGACCCATTTTTCCCACGGATCGAAATCCACGAACGCCAGGCGGGCCAGGTCCCAGATGTGCATGCCGCCGGGGCGCATGTTGGTTTCCACGGCAGAGGTCAGCCCGCCGGAGCGCAGGAACACTTCGTTGTGGTAGGCGCCGTTATCCACCGAGACCAACGCCGACATGTGCCGACCCGCTGCCGACAATCGAGCCTGCACGTCGGCCGTCAACGGCGCCGGCACTACCTGCTGGATTTCCGCGCGATAGGCGCCTTCGGTGGTGGTTTTTTCGGTAACCCAGGTGATGCCGGCCACGTAATCCCAGCTGTATTCCCGAGCGTTCTGGATCAGCTCTTCAAGGACGATCCCGCCTTCGCGATACGGCTTGAGTGCGTGCCAGGCCTCGTCGCATTCGGATGGATGATGAATGACCCGACAACCTCTGCTCGCCCCTTCACAAGCGGGCTTGATAAAGGCTTTGCCGCCCAGCTCGATGACCCTCTGGCGCAGTTCGGCCAGGCTCGCGATGCGTGCGGAAAACACCGGACGGTAATGCTCCGGTGAAGTACTGGCAGCCGCTTCCAGCTTGCGAAAGATCTGCTTGTCCAGCCCGGCCCGCGCCTCGTCCGGGGTGATACCGGGCAGGCCGAAATGGCTAGCCAGTGCGGCACCGAGTAACACGCCACGGTCGGAAAATGGCAGAACGCCGATCAGCTTCCATCGATCGGCATTCAAGCATCCCACCACCAGCTCGAGGGAGGCCGCTACCTCTTCGGGCGCCAGTGAAGTGCTGCAGACGTGATCGGCCACTTGCTCGTCAGCGGGCTGAATCTGATCGACCACCAGGATAAGCCGGGCGTTATAGAGCGTCTTGCAGAGCTCGCGCAGTTTCTGGATGTCGTGCACCCGATTGCCGTTGTACCCGACCACGACTACGCATGATGTCGTATTCATGAAGCCTCCGACCTGTGAAGTGAGTAACGCAACCGAGATGAGTCAGTCGTGCAACGACGCATTGGATTTACGGTTGAGGTAGTACCAGGCGAGGATCCCGCCCGCGCCAATGGCGGCCAGCACCAGTGCGTTGTACGGCGGCGGCACGACCCGCATGATCAGCACCGTCAGGCCTGCGCCGACACCGAGGGAGACTTCCTTGACGAACATGTTGTTTTGTTTGACGGAGAAGTAATCGAGGTAGCTGAACGCACATTCGGCGAGGGACAGCAGCGCCACCCAGATCAACGCGCCGACGAGGGTTTCGACGTGAAAAGCGGCCGGAGACGAAAGCACCGCAAAACCGCCGACGATGATCCCGATCACCGCGACCACCTTGAAGCGCCCGGTGCGTTCGATCAGCTTCATCATCGGCACCTGAGCGAACACCACCACCGCGCTGTTGAGGATCAGCATCAGGCCGTACCAGGCAGGTAATTCACCGGTTTCGAGCAGGATGGCTTGCGGCAGGATCGAGAATACGCCAAACAGTTTGATCCCCATGATGATGCCGGCGATCACCCACGGCAGTTTGTTGCGCCAGCCGCTGCCGTCGTGGGTCACCGGGTGGGCCACGACCGCTTGAGTGGTGAACGTCGCCCCCATGGCGATGGGCAGGCAGAGCAGCACGAAAGCGGCAGCGCCGAGGAAAAACATGGTTGGGGTCAACAAGGGCGACAGCAGGATCAACCCCGCCAACAGGCTGCCCATGTTCATGGCGACCCGGTTGTAGGCTGCGCCCTCTTTGGTCTGGGCCGCTTCGCTCTTGATCAGGTAGCCGGCGATGGCAATGCCGTAGGCAAACAACGCAGCGGCAAACATCACCATGCCCTGGTTGCTGGTGACCGCGAGCAAGACCAAGCCGAGGGCGGCGCACAGCAACGTAACGCTCAGCGAACGCCGGCCCAACACCAACAAGGTCAACGGCAACAGCAACAGCAAGGCCCGATAGCCGAGGGCGAGGATGCTGTTGGTGGCGGTGTCGAGCCAGACGTTGGCCTTGCCCAACACGGCAAACAGCGACACCGCCGTGATGATCCGGATTGTGAACAGGCGAATGTTAATCACCGGTTTGGCGATCGCGACCGTTGTTTCTACACTCATGCAACACCTCTGGAACCAAGCGATTGCCGAGGCCACAGCGCCGACAATCAAGAAAGTCTGTAAGGTGATGGTAGTGAGAGACGCTTGTTTTCATCAGAGCAAGTTCGTATAGAATCCAACGAACTTTACTGCCGGAGTGACCAGTAAAATGCAGGTTCAGCGCGCAGTGATCGCCGCTATCGAGTTCCAGCAGGGGGTTCCGCTGGTTCAGCAGATCGTCGATCAATTATCGGAGGCAATCAGCCACGGAGGCCTGCCTCACGGCTCCCGGCTGCCGCCGATTCGCGAACTCTCCGAGTTGCTGAACGTGGGCAAATCCACGGTGGTGGATGCTCTGGACCGCTTGCGGGCCAAGGGTTTGGTGGTTTCACGCCAGGGCTCGGGGCATTACGTGCACCGTTCCAGCATCACGATCAAGACCGATGCCGGCCCGGACCTGCAACCTCAAGACACGCTCAGCGTGGTCCGCCGCGCGGTGCTGCTGGACAACGGGGCGCTACGCCCTGGGGCCGGTTTCCTGCCGTCCTCGTGGCTGCCGGCTGACGAGTTGCTGAAAGCCGTGCGCAGCACGTTGCGCGCCACCTCCCTGCGCATGGGCGAATACGGCGTCGCTGGCGGTTACCTGCCGTTGCGCGAGGCGTTGCGGGTCAAGCTGTCGGCCTTGGGCATCGAAGTGCCGGTGGAGCAGATCATCACCACGGCCAACACCGTGCAGGCCATCGACATGCTGATGCGCCTGCTGGTCAAGCCCGGCGACACGGTGCTGCTCGACGATCCGTGTTACTTCACCATGCACACCAATCTGGCCCTGCATGGTGTCAGGGTGGTCACCATCCCCCGCGGGAGCGACGGCATGGACCTCGAGACCTTCGAGCGACTGCTGATTGCCCATCGTCCCGTGCTCTACATGACCAACAACACCTTGCACAACCCGACCGGGCATTCGTTCTCCCCGGCCCAGGTTTATCGCTTGCTGGAGTTGAGTCACCGTTATGGTTTCCACATCGTCGAAGACGATTTGTATTGCGACTTGCAGCAACGAAGCACGCCACGCCTGGCAGCGGGTGGGCTGGACAATGTCAGTTACGTGTCCGGTTTCTCCAAGACCCTGACGGCTAACAGCCGCGTCAGCTACGCAGTGCTTTCACCGCAACTGGCCGCACGGCTGGTCACACTCAAGATGGCCGCTGGTGGCATGACCTCAGAACTGGCGGAGCAGATTATCTGCACGATGCTCAGTGATGGCAGCTATGCCAAACATACCCGGCGCACGGTGGATCGGCTTTACGAGTCGAGCAGTCGGGTGTCGAGTTGGCTGGTGGAGGCGGGTTGTTCCGTTTCTTCGCTGCCGCATGAAGGGTTGTTCATCTGGACGCGCCTGCCCGAAGGGCTGCATGCCGAAACACTGGCAAGGAAAGGCCTGGAAATCGACCTTGTACTGGCACCGGGCACCCTGCTCAGCAAAGCGCCGGACGCTAGCCGTTTCCTGCGTTTCAACGTGGCGCATAGCGATAACAGCCAGGTGCGGGAACGGTTTTTCCGGTTGCTTGATAGCTGAGTTTTCTCTCGGATAAACCGCGGTGCGGCCTTCGCGATCAATGCATACAAAAAAGCCCCGCTCTTCTCTCGAAGGCGGGGCTTTTTGTGCAGAGTCTGAACCTTAAGGCGCGTAAGTCAGCAACAGCTCACCCGGCACTTTGAAGTCTAGCGACATCATCACGCTCAACGCGGTAATGGTGAAGATCGAGAACACGAACAGCTTGCGTGCCCAGACCGTGTCATCCACTGCCTTGTAGCCGGTCCAGGCCATGTACAGCCAGTACATGCCCATGGCCGCGGCGACGGCGAGGTAGCTCATGCCGGCGTAGCCGCTGAAAGTCAGCATCAAGGTCGCCACGAGGAACGCCAGGATGTAGAGCAGGATGTGCTTCTTCGCCACTTCAATTCCGCGCTTCACTGGCAACACCGGAATCGATGCGGCCAGGTAATCGTTGAAGCGGAAGATCGCGATGGCGTAGGAATGCGGCATCTGCCACAGGCTGAACATCACCAGCAACGTCAGTGCGGCCATGTCGAAGTTGTTCGTCACAGCCACGTAGCCAATCACCGGCGGCATGGCGCCCGACAGACTGCCCACCAGCGTGCCGTGAACCGACTTGCGCTTGAGGTACAGGCTGTAGAAGCCGACGTAGATGACAAAGCCGATCACCGCGAACAAAGCGGCCAACGGGTTGGCCACTGTGTACAACAATGCAACGCCGAAAACACCCAGGACGGTCGCAAAAGCCAGGGCCAGTTTCAGGGAGATCAAGCCCTGGACCAGCGCCCGGTTTTTGGTGCGTTCCATCTTAAGGTCGATGTCGCGGTCGATGCAGTTGTTGAACACGCAACCGGAAGCCACCACCAGCGACGTGCCGATCATGGCGGCCAGGAAAATGGCCAGATCGACATGCCCTTTCGAGGCCAGGAAAAATCCGCCTGCCACAGAAAGCACGTTACCGAAAATGATCCCCGGTTTGGTGATTTGGATAAAGTGCTTAAAGGACATCCGGACTTTCCTCAGTGCGCCATCATGTTGGTGTGGATGCTGAACATGATCCACAGCGACAGGCCTACCAGCAGGACAATCACGATCGCGGCGAAAACAAACGCAATCACGTTGTTACGCTGCGCGGCCGAACGGTCCAGGTGGAGGAAGTACACCAGGTGCACCAGCACCTGGATGACTGCGAAGGCCAGTACGATCCACAGGGTCATTGCTTTGGGCAGCGATGGGTACATCACCAGGCCGAAAGGAATGACGGTCAGGATCACCGACAGAATGAAGCCGATCGCGTAGGACTTGACGCTGCCGTGGCCGGCGTCGTGGCCATCGTGGGAGTGTGCGTTAGCCATTTACATAGTCCCCATCAGATAAACAACGGTGAATACGCAGATCCACACCACGTCCAGGAAGTGCCAGAACAGACTCAGGCAGCTCAGACGGGTCTTGTTGGTCGCCGTCAGGCCGTTCTTCTGCACCTGGTACATCATGATCGCCATCCAGATCAGACCGCTGGTCACGTGCAGACCGTGGGTGCCGACCAAGGTGAAGAACCCGGACAGGAAGCCGCTGCGGCTAGGACCGAAGCCCTCGGAAATCAGTACGTGAAACTCGTTGATCTCCATGCCGATGAAGCCGGCGCCGAACAGGAAGGTCATGCCCAGCCAGCCCAGGACCTGGTTCTTCTTGCCTTTGAACAACGCCAGCATGGCGAAGCCGTAGGTGATCGAACTGAACAGCAGCAGAGCGGTTTCGCCCAGTACGTACGGCAGTTCGAAGATGTCGTGGCCCGACGGGCCACCCGCTACGTTGTTAACCAGTACCGCGTACGCTGCGAAGATCGACGCAAACAGGATGCAGTCGGTCATCAGGTAGAGCCAGAAACCGAATACGGTCATCTCGCCCGAGTCGTGGTGATGGTCGTCGTGCCCATGGTCCGTGCCATGGGCGTGTCCAGCAGTGGTCACTAAGTTCGACATGGTTTAAGCCTGTTCCAACGAGGTTTCAACACGGGTGGCGGTGGCTGGAACTTTCCCGGCCGCTACCAGACGCTTGTGCTGCTCGGCTTCGATGCGCTCGATCACGTCGACCGGCACCATGTAGCCTTGATCATCACGGGCAGCGTGGATCACGAAATACACCACGGTGCCAACCAGGCCAACGATGGCCAACCACCAGATGTGCCAGATCATTGCGAAACCGAACACGGTCAACAGAGCACCCATGACCACACCGGTCGCGGTGTTGTTTGGCATGTGGATCGGTTCGTACCTGGCCGGAGCCTTGTACGCGGTGCCGTTTTCCTTGGCTTCGGTGAATGGGTCGATGGTTTCCGCTTTTGGCAGCACGGCAAAGTTGTAGAACGGTGGTGGCGACGAGGTCGACCATTCCAGCGTGTGGGCATTCCACGGGTCACCGTGTTCGCACATGTTTTCCGGCTTGTTGCGATCACGCACGCTGACGTACAGCTGGATCAGCTGGCAGGCGATACCGACCGCGATCATCACCGCACCGAACATGGCGACGTACAGGTACGGCACCCACTCAGGGTTGGTGGTGGCGTTCAGACGACGGGTCATGCCCATGAAGCCCAGTGCATAGAGCGGCATGAACGCGACGAAGAAGCCCGAGATCCAGAACCAGAACGCTGCCTTGCCCCAACCTTCGTGCAGCTTGAAGCCGAACGCTTTAGGGAAGTAGAAGCCGAAGCCTGCGATGTAGCCGAATACCGCGCCGCCGATGATCACGTTGTGGAAGTGAGCGATCACGAACAGGCTGTTGTGCAGGACGAAGTCCGCACCCGGAATGGCCAGCAGTACGCCGGTCATGCCGCCGATGGCGAAGGTCACCATGAAGCCCAGGGTCCACAGAACCTGGCTGGTGAAACGCAGACGCCCTTGGTAGATGGTGAACAGCCAGTTGAATAGCTTCACCCCCGTCGGGATCGAAATCAGCATCGTCGCCAGACCGAAGAAGGCGTTGACGCTGGCACCCGAACCCATGGTGAAGAAGTGGTGCAACCAGACCATGAAGCCCAGGATCGAGATCGCGCCCGATGCGTAGACCATCGAGTGGTGGCCGAACAGACGCTTGCCGGTGAAGGTCGAGATGACTTCGGAGAAGATCCCGAACGCTGGCAGAATCAGGATGTAAACCTCGGGGTGACCCCAGGCCCAGAACAGGTTGACGTACATCATCGGATTGCCACCAAGTTCATTGGTGAAAATGTGGAAATCCATGTAACGGTCAAGCGTCAGCAGTGCCAGGGTAGCGGTCAGGATCGGGAACGAGGCCACGATCAGGACGTTGGCCCAGGTGCAGGTCCAGGTGAAGATCGGCATGTCCATCAGCTTCATGCCCGGTGTACGCATTTTCAGCACGGTGGCCAGGAAGTTGACCCCCGTCAGCGTCGTACCCAACCCGGATAGCTGTAGCGCCCAGATGTAGTAATCCATCCCCACGCCAGGGCTGTATTGCAGGCCCGACAGCGGCGGATAGGCAACCCAGCCGGTCTTGGCGAATTCGCCGACGCCCAGGGACAGGTTGATCAGCACCACGCCGGAAACCAGCAGCCAGAAACTCAGGGAGTTCAGGAACGGATAGGCAACGTCACGCGCGCCGATCTGCAGCGGCACTGCAAGGTTCATCAGGCCGGTGAAGAATGGCATCGCCATGAAGATGATCATGATCACACCGTGAGCGGTGAAGATCTGGTCATAGTGTTCAGGCGGCAGGTAGCCAGGCGAACCCTCGGTGGCCATGGCCAACTGGGTACGCATCATGATGGCGTCGGCAAAACCGCGCAGCAGCATGACCATGGCAACGATGATGTACATCACGCCGATTTTCTTGTGGTCGACCGAGGTCAGCCACTCGGTCCACAAATACGTCCACTTCTTGAAGTAGGTGATTGCAGCGAACAGCGCCAGACCACCGAGCGCGATCATGGCGATGGTAATCATCACGATCGGTTCGTGGAACGGGACCGCTTCCCAACTTAATTTACCAAACATCGTTTACTCCTCTGCCCCGGCAGCTGAATGCGAACTCATGTCCATCCCTTCCATGGCGGCCATTTCGTGCTCTTTCTTCTCGTGGTGCATCGGCTTGCCCGGTTTCATGCCTTCGTACTTGTCGACGATGATCTGGAACAGGTTCGGCGTGACCGAGGAGTAGAGCTCGACTGGGTTGTTCTGGCTTTGCTTGGACAGGGCTGCGTATTCAGCTTGTTCAAGCTGTTTAGGTGCCTTTTTGACTTCGCTGACCCAGGCGTCGAAATCTTCCTGAGAGGTGGCGATAGCTTTGAATTTCATGCCGGTGAAACCAGCGCCGCTGTAGTTGGCGGAGATACCGTCCATTTCAGCGTTCTGGTTGGCGATCAGGTGCAGCTTGGTCTGCATGCCGGCCATCGCGTAGATCTGGCCGCCCAGGGCCGGGATGAAGAACGAGTTCATCACGGAGTCCGACGTCACCTTGAAGTTGATCGGGGTATGCGCCGGGAACACGATCTTGTTGACGGTGGCGATGCCTTGCTCTGGGTAGATGAACATCCACTTCCAGTCCAGCGCGACCACTTCAATGGTGATCGGCTTGACGTCGGATTCCAGCGGCTTGTAAGGATCCAGCGCGTGGGTCGACTTGTAGGTGACGTAGCCCAGGGCAATGATGATCAGCACTGGAACAGCCCACACCGCGATTTCGATCTTGGTGGAGTGCGACCATTTCGGCGTGTAGACGGCGTCGGTGTTGGACGCGCGGTATTTCCAGGCGAACAGGAAAGTCATGACGATGACCGGAACCACGACCAACAGCATCAGCAGCGTTGCGGTGATGATCAGGTTTCGCTCGTCCAGGCCGACCTGGCCCTTGGGATCGAGCAAGGTCATGTTGCAGCCTGACAGCAACAACGTGCCGATCAGCGGCAATAAGCCTAGTAGTCTGGGGTACCTGTTTTTACTCATCTCACGACCTCTAAAGCAGCTTGCGCAATGCAGTTGGGTTTTGATCGCCAACACTTCACCCTGCCAAGGGTTGGCATTTTTCTTGGATTGAATAAGTGGCTGCCCGTCGCGCGTCAGACGCTGCTCGACAAATCCTGGGCCAGCGTTGAGTTCTTATTCGAATTCGTGGTCAAAGGCCTAGTTACAGACCAATTCCATTTGGTGCGGATAATTGGAAGGCGCCGACACCTGGGAGTCGCATGAAGCCTAAGAGCCTCTCGACGCCCTATTCCTGCTCAGGGATGAGCAGTGCCGGGAATTCAGTGCGGGCGATTGTAGATATGTAACGTTTTATAAACCATGTCTCATCCCGAAATAATTTTTATCCATTCCAGCAACAATCATTAACGGTATTTGCAAAAGTGCGCCATGGTATCGAAATTCATTCTCAACAAAAACACCAAAAATTGTAGGTCTACCTCAGGCAGTTCAGACAGTATCGAAGGCTCTGCGACCACCTTCGACCCTGCCAAAGCCCCCATGTGACAAGGGCTTCGCCAATTCGCCAGGCCCTGTTAAAACTGCCTGTTCCGGATTTTTGGGGCTGAAGTTGCCCGACGTTTGAAAAGGCCAATTTTGTTGCGCGACCGTGTACCAATTCGGCGCCTGGAAATGCCTTGCGACACTCGCGCTGTGACAACATGTCGCACACATGCCGCGCCCAGACTTGTCGCGCATCAAGGTCATTTCACCCGAGCCCTGAAATGCAAAACGCCCCGGCCTCCTCAACGAGGGCCGGGGCGTTTTTTTTGTCGGCAGCGGTGCGGCGGATAACCTCAGCGCAGGGCTTTGCGGTTACGCGAAGTGAGCAGCGGCACCAGCACCACGATCAGCACAAAGGCCAGCAACGCCCATTGGGCAAGCGACAAACCGAGGATCGGCGGGTACGGCGTGGAGCAGAAGCCGTCGACCTGAAAGCCCAGCGGGAAGATCTTCGCCAGTGGCAAACCGTCGACGATCGGTTGCAGTACATCGATGCCGCAGCTGACTGCCGGATAGAACTGGGTATAGACGTGATGCCCGGCCACCCCGACGCCTGCAATTGCGCAGATCACCACCAGGGTTTCAAAAACCGTGATGCTGCGGCGGGTGCGCATGGCCGCGCCGATGAACGCGAAGAGCGCAATCAGCAACAACGCATAACGTTGCAGGATACACAGCGGGCATGGCGCCTCACCCAGCACAATTTGCATGTACAGCGCGCCACCAATCAGGCCCAGGCAGATGATGCCCAGCAACACCAGATAGCGCCGTTCACGGCCCAACCGCATCGTTTCCTCGCTCATTGCGTTTCCCTTCTAAATATCGATTGCCCGCAAGTCTACACGCTGGCCCTGACCTTTGAGAGTCCGGCAGGCGCAGCGGGGTATCGGGGAATAGACGACGGGCCGGTTAAGAAGGGATTAAATTCGGGCTATTTCCAGAGATGATTTGCATGATCCCGCGACCGCATCACCAGCAGGCTGGCTCCCACTTTGGATTGCATTCACAGGCTGGCCCATTTTGGAATGCATTCGCAGGTTGGCTCCCACTTTGGAATGCACTCACAGGCTGGCTCACTTTGATTGCATCCACAGGCTGGCCCACTTTGGATTGCATTCAACTGTGGGAGCCAGCCTGCTGGCGATGGGATTGATCAGTCGCCGTAGATATCGGACTTGAAGTACTTATCCGAAATCTTCTGGTATTCGCCACTGGCGCGAATGCCGTCGATGGCCGTGTTCAGCTCGGAGACCAACTCGGTGTTGCCCTTGCGCACCGCAATCCCGGCGCCCTCGCCCACGTACTTCGGATCCTTGAGCTCCGGCCCGACAAAGGCATACCCCTTGCCACGCGGCATCGTCAGGAAGTCATTCAGCGGGATGGTGTCGGCAAAAATGGCATCGAGGCGACCGGCCGCCAGATCCATGTAGATCTCTTCGTTGTTGCTGTAACGCTTGACGTTGATACCTTTGGGCTCAAAAACCTCGGTGGCATAACGGTCAGTGGTGGTTGCGCGTTGCACGCCAACTGTCTTGCCCTTGAGGCTGGCGTACTGATCATCCACTGTCGCGCCTTCCTTCATTACCAGACGCGATGAGGTGAAGTAATACTTGTGGGTGAAATCCACGGACTTCTTTCGGTCTTCGTTGATGGTCATGGACGACAGCGCCATGTCGATTTTCTTCACTTTAAGGGAAGGAATCAGACCGTCGAACTCACCTTCGACCCAGACACACTTGACCTTCATCTGTGCGCACAGGGCATTGCCGATGTCGTAGTCGAACCCGACAATCTCACCTTTCTCGGTTTTGGAGGCGAACGGCGGATAAGCCGCTTCGATACCAATGCGCAGGGTTTTATCGGCGGCAAACAGGGAACTGCACGCCAACAGGCTTAGAGCCAGACCGGTGATGAGGGGGAATTTCTTCATATTCGTTCTCTCGCGGGTTGTTGTTGGTTTGGCAAGACAGAAGAAAGAGCAGAAACGGGGGAAGCGCTTTTTTGTACTTATAAATCCATACTGGACTTTTATGTATTAATCGTCAATCGGGGCGATCGAGGATGTGTGGCCCGGTGGTCGGGCGGTGAGTATTGGGAGTTTTGGTGTTGCTTGTGGCCTCTTCGCGAGCAGGCTCGCTCCCACAGGGAATCTATGTCGTACACAGCATTTGTGTGGGAGCGGGCTTGCTCGCGAAGGCAGACGGCCTGTCAATGAAGAACCAACTGGCTGTTTACCGCTTCCAGCGATCCGCCGCCGCATGATCGCTGTCACGCCCTTCAACCCAGCGCGCGCCGTCAGGGGTGTTTTCTTTCTTCCAGAACGGTGCGCGGGTTTTCAGGTAGTCCATGACAAAGGCGCAGGCATCGAACGCGGCCTGGCGGTGGGCGCTGGCGGCGCCGACGAAGACGATCGGCTCACCCGGTTCCAGGGCTCCGATGCGATGCAGCACTTCAAGCTTGAGCAGCGGCCAACGCTGCTCGGCTTCTGTGGCAATCCTGGCGAGGGCTTTTTCGGTCATGCCCGGGTAGTGTTCAAGGAACATCCCGGCGACGTCGAGTCCGTCATTGAAGTCGCGAACATAGCCGACGAAACTCACCACCGCCCCAACGCCCACATTGGCGGCGTGCATGGCATTGACTTCAGCACCCGGATCGAACGCCGTGGATTGCACGCGAATCGCCATGGCTCAGCCTCCGGTCACGGTCGGAAAAAAGGCCACTTCATCGCCATCGCTCACCGGCTCATCGAGCTGGCACAGGTCTTCGTTGCGGGCGCACATCAGGTTTTGCTCGCTCAACACTTCGGCACCGTCACGCCGGGCCAGCAGCGCACGCACATCGTCGACCGTGGCGAAATCACCTTCAACCTTCACCGAGTCCACGCCGAGCGCTTCACGATAACGGGCAAAAAACTTCACGGTGACGTTCATGGCTGATCCGCCTGGAAATGGCCGCTCTTGCCTCCGAGCTTCTCCAGCAGCCGCACGCTTTCAATGGTCATGCCGCGATCCACGGCTTTGCACATGTCATAGATAGTCAGCGCCGCGACGCTGGCGGCGGTAAGGGCTTCCATCTCGACGCCGGTCTGCCCGGACAACTTGCAGCGCGCGACGATGCGCACGGTGTCGTCGCCTTCGGCACTGAGCTCGACCTTGACGCCGGTGAGCAGCAGCGGATGGCACAGAGGAATCAGATCGCTGGTTTTCTTCGCCGCCTGAATGCCGGCGATACGCGCCACGGCGAACACATCACCCTTGGGGTGACCGCCGCTGACGATCATCTGCAGGGTTTCGGGCAGCATGCGCACAAGCGCCTGGGCCGTTGCTTCACGGAACGTCATGGCTTTTTCAGTGACGTCGACCATATTGGCGCGACCTTGGGAATCGAGATGAGTCAGCACAGGGATACTCCTGATCAGGAGCCCCGATTGTAAACCTGTGGGTCAAAATTCCGCACGCTTGATTATCAGACCACCACATGGGATTTGTGTGAGCATAAAAAACCGGGCGACTTTGAGGTCGCCCGGTTCTTGTGAGGGGGTTACAAATGCGATTCGGCGTATTCGGCCAGAATCGAGCGTGGCACCCCTTGCAGGGTGATGTGCACACCGTTGGGGAAATCCTTGAAGCGTTCTGTCAGGTACGTCAGCCCGGAACTGGTCGCGGACAGGTAAGGGGTGTCGATCTGCGCCAGGTTACCCAGGCACACCACTTTGGAACCGGCGCCGGCACGGGTGATGATGGTTTTCATCTGGTGCGGCGTGAGGTTCTGGCATTCATCGATCAGGATCAGACTCTGCTGGAAGCTGCGGCCTCGAATGTAGTTGAGGGATTTGAACTGCAACGGCACTTTGCTGAGGATGTAATCGACACTGCCATGGGTGTTTTCGTCATCCATGTGCAAGGCTTCGAGGTTGTCGGTGATGGCGCCCAGCCAAGGCTCCATTTTTTCCGCTTCAGTGCCGGGCAGGAAACCGATCTCCTGGTCCAGGCCCTGCACGCTTCGGGTCGCGATGATCCGGCGGTAGCGTTTGCTGACCATGGTCTGCTCGATCGCCGCCGCCAGTGCGAGGATGGTTTTACCGGAACCGGCTGCCCCGGTCAGGTTGACCAGGTGAATATCCGGGTCGAGCAAGGCGTACAGCGCCAGGCTTTGATAGATGTCACGCGGTTTCAGGCCCCAGGCTTCCTGGTGCAACAGGGGTTCCTGATGCAGGTCGAGAATCAGCAGCTTGTCTTCCTCGATCTCCTTGATCCAGCCGACAAAGCCCTGTTCATCGATGATGAACTCGTTGACGTGTACCGCCGGCAGGTTGTCGATCAACTGAACCTGGTGCCAGGTGCGGCCATGGTCCTGACGGGTATCGACATTCCTCACCCGGTCCCAGAAGGAGCCGGTCATGTTGTGATAACCGTTGGGCAGCAGCGATACGTCGTCGACCAGTTGGTCGGTGCTGTAGTCCTCGGCCGCGATCCCGCAAGCCCGGGCCTTGAGGCGCATGTTGATGTCTTTGGTGACCAGCACCACAGGCAGTTCCGGTTCCCGTGCGTGCAGGTCGATCAACTGGTTGATGATGATGTTGTCGTTCAGGTGCTCGGGCAGAATGAGGTTCGGTTCTGCTCGCTTGCTCATCAGAATTGACAGCAAACCCTTCGGTCCGCTTTTGCCGCGCTGGATCGGGACGCCGAGCTCGACGTCTTCAGGACTGGCATCGCCCAGGGTCTTGTCGATCAGGCGAATCGCCTGACGGCATTCCGCAGCCACGCTGTGATGCCCGCTCTTGAGCTTGTCGAGCTCTTCAAGCACGGTCATCGGGATGGCGACGTGGTGTTCTTCGAAGTTAAGAAGGGCGTTTGGATCGTGAATCAATACGTTGGTATCGAGTACATAAAGGATTGGCTGGTTGGAGGAAAAGCTACGTCCGTGATCATCCATACTCGGTCACCTTTGTGGGAGCCAGTCGACGCAATACCGTGACAGTGCTGCGCCTCGAAGTGGCCACCGAATTCACCTGCGAGGACTCAAGTGAATTGCACACAAATGGGGGTCTTGGAAGACGCCACCTGTCTGCAGGTTTCGGCGGTCTGTCTTCGTAATACTCCAAAACCTGTGACAGAAAAAAGTACTTTGACGTTTTTTTGAAGTTTATTTTTCAGAGTGACCAATAGCACTAGGCGGATGGCCATCACCCCGTTAAAGTCGGAAGTCCGCCTGCACCGAATTCTCGTCCAAAATCACCCTTTCACCAATGTTTACGGCCTTTCGTCGTTTTCAGCGAAACGCGTCCTGACAGTCTTCCCAGCCGATTCCACTTTGCGCCGTTTGCGTGATGAGCCAGGGCATCGCCGTTTTCAGCGCATCCTGCTTCACGTTGAAGTTGATCACCCCGTGGCGCCACAACAACATCAGGCTCAACACCCGTTGCCCGCTCTGATTGGCTTTCAGCTTGCCGGCACCATCCTGGGCATCGATATCCCACAGCGCCACCTGCAAGCCCTGGGATTTGAAGAATCTTTCAGCGTCAGACCGACGCTGACCATCGGGCGGGCGAAACAATGGCACGTAGTTCTCGGGCAGTTTGCTTTTGACCAGTTCGACGCTGCGTCGCACCGAGTCCTGCCAGTCCTGCCAGTGGCTGTGGGAGCGAAATTCCCAGCCTTGCGCGCCAATGCACTGCTTCGAGTACGTCGCTTGCAGGCTGGCTACCGAACGATCGGCCAGACGGGCCTGGATGTCTTTGCCGAGGACGAAGAACGTGCCACTCATGTTCGACTTGCGCAGGTATTCCGCGGCCCAGGCAGTGTTATCCGGCACGGCATTGGCGCCGCTGTCGAAGGTCAGCAGAAACAGCCGATCATGCATCTGATCGCCGTTGCGCTCATAGTCGCCAAAACGATCGACTTCGCTGCTGGTTTGCGGAAACAGCGCGGCCTTGCGCAATTGCTCGTCCAGGTACTGGGCGTGGAACAGTCGACTTGGTTCGGCCCACTTTATGTAGTAGCTCTCATCGCTGACCTGAAACTTGGCGGCTTGCTGGCGCAGGGTGTCCATGTCCTCGACCAAAAAACAGAAGGAAGCATCCTGATCGCAGCTCTGCTGGGCGTAGTTGTAGTTGGTCAGCAGTCGCTGCCACATGCGCTGGCGCAGATTGTTGATCGATTCCAGATTGATTGTGCGCAACCCCAGGCGCTGGGCCAGGCTCGCTTCATCCAGGGATTCGCTGGCCAACAGAACGCGAGTAAACATCAGGATTTCGGCCCGTGATGCCACATCGAACAGGGTTGGGCTGTTGAGCTGTTCAGGCCAAGTGCTGCGATCAAGCGTTGCCACATCGCCCGGCGCCGCCATGGCACCGAAGCTCAACAGCCAAGCCGAGAATAGAAAAACGATACGCAATGGGATGTCTCCATAACAAAACCCGCGCGGCACTATAGCTGATCCGACTGACATGATCGTTCCACCGATCATCACCTATGGACTTGATAGCTGGAGTCAACAAGGACAACCCCCTAGAATCGCCCCACGATTAAAGGAGACGACTTCATGCTGATGGTGATTTCCCCCGCCAAGACCCTCGATTACGAAACACCGCCGGCGACCCAGCGCTTCACCCAGCCACAATACCTCGACCATTCCCAGGAGCTGATCCTGCAATTGCGCGAACTGGCCCCAGCGCAGATCAGCGAGTTGATGCACGTCTCCGACAAGATCGGCGGGCTCAACGCCGCGCGTTTCGGCAGCTGGACACCCGCCTTCACTCCGGAAAATGCCAAGCAGGCACTGCTCGCCTTCAAGGGCGACGTTTACACCGGGTTGAATGCTCAAACCTTCAGCGAGGCCGATTTCGATTACGCCCAGCAGCACTTGCGCATGTTGTCCGGCCTGTATGGCCTGCTGCGCCCACTGGACCTGATGCAGCCGTATCGACTGGAGATGGGCACCAAACTGGCGAATGCCCGTGGCAAGGATTTGTATGCCTTCTGGGGCACACGGATCAGCGAATGGTTGAACGAAGCACTGGCCGATCAAGGCGATGACGTGCTGCTGAACCTGGCCTCCAACGAGTACTTCTCGGCGGTCAAACGCAACGCCCTGAATGCGCGCATCATCAATACCGAATTCAAGGACTTGAAGAACGGCCAGTACAAGATCATCAGTTTCTATGCGAAAAAGGCCCGCGGCATGATGAGTCGCTTCGTCATAGAAGAGCGCATCAATGACCCGCAAGCTCTCAAGCAGTTCGATGTACAAGGTTATCGCTACAGCGCCGAGCATTCCAAACCCGACAATCTGGTGTTCCTGCGCGATCACGCATCCGAGTAAACAGTCGGTTGGCGCACGCCTCATTTAAGGTCGTGCGCCACGCCTGTAGACCAACAATTCCCCGCGCTATTCGTCACTTCGCTGACGTCAAAAACCAATCACTCGATTTCCTAACTTTAGTTTCACTCGACTTCGCTGATTTTTTTCAGTAGTGGCACCAAATTTTTTTATCAGTAGTGGCAAATAACTATCTAGCCCGAGAATAACCCTATGTATCAAGGGCGAAACAGGTGTTGCTATCAATATGAAAGCAGTGCCATCTTTTTCAATATTTCAAGAAATTTCAGAATTCGCGATGGGCGGACAGGAACTATGTCCAGATGCGTCGCTCATACCACCGGTAACCATTCTCTCTGAGCTTGTACGAGATAACTTACACAGAGAAGAGATCCACATAGCAAAGTTGTCACATTAACTTCTGCTTACTGATCCCTGATTTGGGCAACACATGAAGGATAGGAGATAAGCCTCATAAATATCCCCTACAAGGCCAAGGCCGCGCCCCTATAAACGTGCTCACGTGAGCACTCAAGCGCTTGATTTACGGGCTTCTGGCCTGGCATTGAGCGCGCAAGACCTTTGCACGAATGTCTTCTGATTAGAAGATCAGCTGCATAACAGGGCACGCCATAACAATAAAAGCCTAGTTGCGCACATTTTGAGTGCACTTATTTAGACACTCGGAACTTATATGCCTGCACGCGGCATTGTGACGCCTTTAAGGCGCACTTCCGAGTGCACTACGACCGCTGAACACCATTAACTCCGGCCATGTTATGGCTTGATAAACACAGAGGTAATTGCGATGCGCATCAGCATATTTGGTTTGGGTTACGTCGGCGCAGTATGTGCCGGTTGCCTGTCTGCACGGGGCCATGACGTCGTTGGCGTCGATGTTGCCAAAGACAAAATCGATATGATCAACGCCGGTAAATCGCCGATCGTTGAACCGGGTCTGGGCGAACTTCTGCAGAAGGGTATCGAGACGGGCAAACTGCGCGGCACGACCAACTTCGCCGAAGCGATTCGCGACACCGACCTGTCGATGATCTGCGTCGGCACGCCGAGCAAGAAGAACGGCGACCTGGAGCTGAACTACATCGAAGCCGTGTGCCGCGAGATCGGTTTTGTCCTGCGTGACAAGACCACTCGTCACACCATCGTGGTTCGTAGCACCGTCCTGCCAGGCACTGTGGCAAACGTAGTGATCCCGATCCTCGAAGACTGCTCCGGCAAAAAAGCCGGTGTCGACTTCGGCGTTGCAGTGAACCCTGAGTTCCTGCGTGAAAGCACCGCGATCGCCGACTACGACCTGCCGCCAATGACCGTCATCGGTGAGTTCGACAAGGCTTCGGGCGACGTACTGCAATCGCTGTACGAAGAACTCGACGCTCCGATCATCCGCAAGGACATCGCAGTGGCCGAGATGATCAAGTACACCTGCAACGTGTGGCACGCCACCAAGGTGACCTTCGCCAACGAGATCGGCAACATCGCCAAGGCTGTCGGCGTCGATGGTCGCGAAGTGATGGAAGTGGTCTGCCAGGACAAGACGCTGAACCTGTCCCAGTACTACATGCGCCCTGGTTTCGCGTTTGGCGGTTCCTGCCTGCCGAAGGACGTTCGCGCCCTGACCTACCGCGCCGGCTCCCTGGACGTGGAAGCACCACTGCTCAACTCGCTGATGCGCAGTAACGAGTCCCAGGTGCAGAACGCTTTCGACATCGTCACCAGCCACGGCAAACGCAAAGTCGCCCTGCTGGGCCTGAGCTTCAAGGCCGGTACTGATGACCTGCGCGAAAGCCCGCTGGTTGATCTGGCGGAAATGCTGATCGGCAAGGGTTACGACCTGAGCATCTACGACACCAACGTCGAATACGCCCGTGTCCACGGTGCGAACAAGGATTACATCGAGTCGAAGATCCCTCACGTCTCGTCCTTGCTCAACGCTAACTTCGACGACGTGATCAATAACGCCGACGTGATCATCCTCGGCAACCGTGACGAGAAGTTCCGCGCCCTGGCGCAGAACGCTCCACACGGCAAGCAAGTGATCGACCTGGTCGGTTTCATGTCTCAAGCCACCAGCGTTAGCGGTCGCACCGAAGGCATCTGCTGGTAATGCGGTCGTAGGAGCTGCGTAGGAGCTGTCGAGTGAAACGAGGCTGCGATCTTTCCAGATCCACTTGAGTTTCAAACGAAAGATCCAAAGATCGCAGGCTTCGCCAGCTCCTACAGGATTTCTGGCGTCATCCACACCGGATGTCGCCAGTTTTCGTAAGCCTGCCTTAACCCCATCGGGCCACCCCACAGGCTCGCCCGAGATAGAGACGGATGCAGATTATGCACAGGCTAAAGCACGGCCTACTTCAGGTCGCCGGTTGGCTGTTTTACTTAAGTATTTTGATGGGCATCGCCATGGCGTTGCCTGCGTCCACGTTCGACTCCGAGTCGAAGGACTTCATCTTCCTGATCGGTATCGTCGGTATCTGGCGCTACTCGATGGGTGCTACGCACTTTCTGCGCGGCATGCTGTTTCTGTACGTGGTCTACCCGCACCTGCGGCGCAAAGTGCGCAAGCTGGGTGAAGCGGCAAACCCGTCCCATGTGTTTCTGATGGTCACCAGTTTCCGTATCGACGCGCTGACCACCGCCCAGGTCTACGCCTCGGTGATTCGCGAAGCCATCGACTGCGGCCTGCCGACCACCATGGTCTGCTCCATCGTGGAAATGTCCGATGAGAAGCTGGTGAAAAGCCTCTGGACCAAAATGAATCCACCGGCTCGCGTCAAGCTCGACTTCGTGCGCATTCCCGGCACCGGCAAGCGCGATGGCCTGGCCTACGGTTTCCGCGCCATCTCCCGCCATTTGCCGGACGACCGCGCCGTGGTTGCAGTGATCGATGGCGACACCGTGCTTGCCGAAGGCGTCGTGCTCAAGACCGTGCCGTGGTTCCAGCTGTTCGGCAATGTCGGCGGCCTGACCACCAACGAGTTCTGCGAAGTGCGCGGCGGCTACATCATGAGCGAGTGGCACAAACTGCGCTTCGCCCAGCGTCACATCAACATGTGCTCGATGGCCCTGTCCAAGCGCGTGCTGACCATGACCGGGCGGATGTCGGTATTCCGCGCCACTGTGGTGACCAACCCGGACTTCATCGCCGACGTGGAAAGCGATTCGCTGCAACACTGGCGCCTGGGTCGCTTCAAGTTCCTTACCGGTGATGACAAGTCGAGCTGGTTCAGCTTGATGCGCCTGGGCTACGACACGTTTTATGTGCCGGACGCCGCCATTCACACCGTGGAACACCCGCCGGAAAAAAGCTTCATCAAGGCCAGTCGCAAACTGATGTTCCGCTGGTACGGCAACAACCTGCGGCAGAACTCCCGCGCCCTGGGCCTGGGGATGAAACGTCTCGGCCTGTTCACTTCGGTGGTGCTGTTCGACCAGCGTGTGTCGATGTGGACGTCGCTGCTGGGCCTGACCGTCGCGCTCATCGCCACCTTCAAGTACGGCGCCGCGTTCATCCTGGTTTACCTGCTGTGGATCGGCATTACCCGCCTGATCCTGACCGTGCTGCTGTCTTTGTCCGGTCACACGATCGGCCCGGCCTACCCTGCGATTCTCTATTACAACCAGATCGTCGGCGCGCTGGTGAAGATCTACGTGTTCTTCCGCCTCGACCGACAGTCCTGGAGTCGCCAGCCCACTTCCCTGACCCGTGATCTCGCCAGCTTTCAAGGTTGGTTCAACACTTGGTCGTCTCGGACCATGACCTTCTCCGCCGGCAGCATTTTTGTTGCCGTGCTGCTGATGATGGTCTGACCGAACTCGCCTGAATTAACTAGGAAATCGTCCATATGAATACCGCCGTCAACGCCAACGTAGTGCATGAATCAGAAGCCCAGCGCCAGCATGCCCGGGTAAAAATCCCGGCCAAGCTGCGCTTCTTCGGCCCTGACCGGACCCCGGTAGAAGCTCGGGTCATCGACCTCTCCGCTGGCGGCCTGGCGTTCAACGCCGGTCAGCTGCCATTGAAGATCGGCGACGTGTACAAGGCGCGTTTGCAGTTCGTCATCGATAACCTTGGCCTGGCCATGGACGTCGAGTTACTGGTGCGCTCCCACGACCGCGAAACCGGTCGTACCGGTTGCCAGTTCCAGAACCTCGAATCCCAGGACATTTCCACCCTGCGCCACCTGATCACTTCTCACCTGGCCGGCGACATCGTCACCATGGGTGAAGTGCTGGCCACCCTGCAACGCGACAACTTCACCAAGGCGCGCAAGAACAAGGATGGCGGCCACGGCATGACCCCGTTCGGTCGTCTGCGTGCCGTGACCTTCAGCTTGGCGATCTTTCTCGTCGGCCTGACGGCATTCGGCTTCATCTTCAAGTCGGTGTACGGCATGTACTTCGTCAGCCACGCCCAGGCCGGTCTGGTCAGCGTAGCGGGCATGAACATCACCATGCCGCGCGATGGCACCGTGAAGAGCCTGATCAAACCCGACGGCGTTGCCGCCAAGGGCGCGCCGCTTGCGACCTTCAGCACCAGCATGCTCGATGTGCTCAAGGGCCATCTTGACGACAATCAATTGCAACCGGCCAAGGTTGAAGAACTGTTCGGCAAGCAAATGACCGGCACCCTGACGTCGCCGTGCGATTGCACCGTAGCGCAGCAAATGGTCGCCGACGGTCAGTACGCCAACAAGGGCGACGTGATCTTCCAACTGGTGCCGCGTAACAGCGAAGCCAACATTGAAGCGCGCTTCTCCTATCGCCAATTCGGCGACGTGCTGCCAGGCAGCTCGGTCAGCTTCCAGATTGCCGGCGAAGACAAAACCCGCTCCGGCACGATCGTCAGCAGCACCAGCCTGAAAAGCGCCGACCTGTCGTCCGACATCCGCGTGCTGATCAAGCCTGATGAGCCGCTGGACAGCAAATTCGCCGGTCGCCCGGTTGAAGTCAACGCCAACCGCGGTCCGAACCTGAACTGGCTGATCGATAAAGCCATGGCCGCCGGTCGTTAAAAACAAGAGGACATGCCCCGTGACTAGCCCACTCAGAATCCTGCCAGTCCCGCTGACTCTGGCCATGGCAATCGCCCTGGCCGGCTGCGCAGGCCTGCCCGACCAGCGTCTGGCCAACGAAGCCCTCAAGCGTGGTGATACCACGCTGGCGGCGCAGAATTACCAGCAATTGGCAGACCTGGGCTACAGCGAAGCACAGGTTGGCCTCGCCGATATCCAGGTCGACAGCCGTGACCCGGCGCAGATCAAGAAAGCCGAGGCGACTTATCGCGCCGCGGCCAGCGTCTCGCCGCGAGCCCAGGCTCGCCTGGGTCGCCTGCTGGTGGCCAAACCTGGCTCCACCGAAGCCGAGCAGCACGAAGCCGAAGGCCTGTTGAAGAAAGCCACTGCCGCAGGCGAAGGCAACACCTTGATCCCGCTGGCGATGCTATACCTGCAATACCCGCACAGTTTCCCGAACGTCAATGCGCAACAGCAGATCAGCCAATGGCGCGCCGAAGGCAAGCCGGAAGCGGGCCTGGCCCAAGTGCTGCTCTATCGCACCCAGGGCACTTACGACCAGCATCTGGACGAAGTGGAAACGATCTGCAAAGCCGCGTTGAACACCACCGACATCTGCTACGTCGAACTGGCCACGGTCTATCAGAAAAAAGCCCAGCCAGAGAAACAGGCCGAGCTGATCAAGCAAATGCAAGCCGGTCAGGCTCGCGGCGTGGTTTCCGCCCAGCGGGTGGACAGCGTGGCTCGCGTACTGGGCGATGCATCCCTAGGCACCACCGACGAGAAAACCGCCCAGTCGCTGCTCGAAGGCATCGCACCCGGCTACCCCGCTTCCTGGGTTAGCCTGGCGCAATTGCTCTACGACTTCCCGGAACTGGGTGACGTCGACACGATGATGAAGTACCTGGACAACGGCCGCGCCGCCGACCAGCCGCGCGCCGAACTGTTGCTGGGCAAACTCTATTACGAAGGCAAAATGGTGCCGGCCGACGCGAAGCTCGCCGAAGAACACTTCAAGAAAGCCGTCGACAGAGAAGTGGCCGCCGATTACTACCTCGGCCAGATCTACCGTCGCGGTTACCTGGGCAAGGTCTATCCGCAAAAAGCGCTGGACCACCTGCTCAAGGCTGCGCGTAACGGCCAGAGCAGCGCCGACTTCGCCATTGCCCAACTGTTCTCCCAAGGCAAGGGCACCCGGCCCAACCCACTTAACGCTTATGTCTTCAGCCAATTGGCCAAGGCCCAGAACACCCCGCAAGCCACCGAGCTTGCGCAAACACTCGAAACCCAACTGCCGCCTGCCCAGCTCGCCGAGGCCCAACGCCTGTTGAAACAAGAACAGGCCGTTCGTGGTGCCTTGAGTCAGAACACGCTGGAACTGCATGCCCTGGAAGAAGAAGACGGCGAGGAATCCCTATGAAGTTGAATCCATTCGTTAAGGCCGGTATCGGCCTGTCATTCGCCCTGCTGTGGTCGTGCCCGACCCTGGCGGCCCTGACTGAAAGCAAGAACTACGGCCTTGACGTGAAAGTCACCGCCCAGTCCGAAGACGACACCGACCTCGGTACGCAGAGCGGCGGCGACGTCAACGGCGTAGGCCTCGACTTGCGTCCATGGATTTATGGCGAGAGCGGCGCATGGAGTGGCTACGCCATGGGTCAGGCGGTGACGTCCACCGACATCATCGAGACGGACACCCTGCAACAGTCCGACAGCGACGGCACCCAGGCCACCGACAGCGGTGATCGCAAAAGCAAGAAAAACTACCTGGCGATGCGTGAGTTCTGGGTCGGTTACAGAGGCCTTACGCCGTATCCCGGCGAGATGCTCAAGCTCGGTCGCCAGCGTCTGCACAATGACGATGGCCAATGGCGCGACACCAATATCGAAGCCCTGAACTGGACCTTCGACACCACTCTGTTGCGCGCCAACGCCGGTGTTGCCGAGCGCTTCAGCGAGTACCGCACTGACCTTACAGAGCTCGCCCCCAAGGACAAGGATCGCCTGCACGCTTTCGCCGATGCGGCGTACCAGTGGACCCCGGGCAACTGGGTCGGCATTCGCGGTCATCACACCCACGATGACGGCAAGCTCGACTACGCGCAGCCGGGTGTTCCCGCCGATTCCCTGGACAAGAAAGAGAACGGCGACATCAGCTGGATCGGCCTCACCGCCGACAGCGATGCCTACAACTGGCGCAACACCAACACCGTTAATTACTGGGGCAGCGTCACCGGCATGAGCGGCGACCGCGACAAGGTCAACCCGCTCAACGCCGATGGCACCGCTCCAGCACAAGCCAAAACCAGTGGCGATGTCGATGGCTGGGCCACTGACCTGGGCGTGCGTCTGCGCCTCGATCCGCAATGGCAAGTCGGTGCAGCCTATGCCCGTGCCAGCGCCGATTACGAACAGAACGGCCTGGAAAGCAACCGCTCGAACTACACCGGTACTCGCTCGCGGGTTCACCGTTTCGGCGAAGCCTACCGTGGCGAAATGCAAAACATGCAGTCCGCCACTCTGTTCGGTTCGTGGATGCTCAACGACGAATACGACGCCAGTGTGATCTACCACAAATTCTGGCGCGTAGACGGCAACAAGCCTGTCGGCAGCAACGGCATTAACGCCGTCGAGAACAACACCGACGACGCGACCGGCGCAATTCTTTCCACCACGTCCCTGCCGCTGGAAGATGGCAACAAAGACCTCGGCCAGGAAATGGACGTGGTCGTCACCAAGTACTTCAAGCAAGGCCTGCTGCCCGCGTCCTTGAGCCAGTCGATCGATGAGCCTTCGGCCCTGGTGCGCTTGCGTGGCGGTGTGTTCAAGCCCGGCGACGCGTATGGCAAAGGCGTCGACTCGTACATGCACCGCGCGTTTGTCGACGTGATCTGGCGCTTCTGATGCGAACCGCTAAGGGAGTTCCTGACATGAACAGTCCGAAGAGAGGCTCGATGACCTTGCTGGCCGGCGCATTGTTGCTGGCCAGCACGGCAGCCTTCGCCTCAGTGGAGCCGGCCTCGCCCGTTCAAAAAGGGCAACCGGCGACCATTGCCAAAGGGTTGCAACAGGCCAAGACCTACACCGTCAGCAGCGCCCCGACCGCGCCGCTGGAGCTGGCCGCGCCGAAACTGCCGGACACTTCAGGCTACACCGCCGAAGCCATCGCCGCGAAAATCGTGCGTAGCAAGCCCGGCAAAATCAGTGTGCGCCGGATGATGCAGGAAAACGCCCTGAAGGACTTCATTGGCGGCGATAACAAGATGGCCGAATGGGTCGTGCGTCAGCACGGTATCCCGCAGGCGATCTTCATCGACGACGGCTACATGAACCTCAAGGATCTGGCCAAGAAAGTACCCAAGCAGTACTTCAGCGAAACTTCGCCGGGTGTGTTCCTGGCGAAGCTGCCGATCGTGGTGGGTGAGAAAGGCATCCTGGAAATCGACAAACAGACCCAGGAACTGCGCCTGTCCCAAGAGGGTGGTTCGTTCCTGGTCAATGACGGCCAGTTGTTCGTGCGTGATACCAAAATCACCGGCTGGAGCGAGAAAGCAAACGGCCCGGCGGCCTTCAAGTCGGCGAAGGAATTCCGTCCGTTCCTGCTGTCCTGGGGCGGCACCCAGACCTACATCGCCAACAGCAAGATCGCCAGTTTCGGCTACGCCAACAGTAAGTCCTACGGCGTGAGTATTTCCCAATACACGCCGAACATGGCCAAGGTACTCAAGCGTCCTGAACCGAGCGGCTGGATCATCGACTCCGAATTCTCGGACATGTGGTACGGCTTCTACTGCTACGAAGCCCGCGACTTTGTGGTCAAGGGCAATACCTACAAAGACAACATCGTCTACGGCATTGACCCGCATGACCGTTCCCACGGTCTGATCATTGCCGACAACACGGTGTACGGGACCAAGAAGAAGCACGGGATCATTATTTCCCGTGAAGTGAACGACAGCTTCATCTTCAACAACCGCAGCTACGACAACAAGTTGTCGGGCCTGGTGATCGACCGTAACAGCGTCAACAACCTGATCGCCTACAACGAGATCTACAAGAACCACACCGACGGCATCACCCTCTACGAGAGTGGCGACAACCTGCTGTGGGGCAACAAGGTGATCAGCAACAAGCGCCACGGCATCCGGATTCGTAACAGCGTGAACATCCGCCTCTACGAAAACCTGTCCATGGCCAACGGCTTGACCGGTGTCTACGGGCACATCAAGGACCTGAGCGACACCGACCGTGACATCAAGCTCGACCCGTTCGACGCCCAGGTGTCCCTGATCGTGGTCGGCGGCGAACTGGCCGGCAACGGCAGCGGCCCGCTGTCCATCGACTCGCCGCTGAGCGTCGAGTTGTATCGCGTGTCCATGCTCGCACCGACCAAATCCAGCGGCATCAGCTTCTCGGGGATTCTCGGCGAGCGCCAGGATGAAATTCTCGACCTGCTGGTACGCCAGCAGAAAGCCGTGCTGATCGACCCTGTCGAACGCCAGACCGAAATGCGGGACTGAGGATAATTTTATGCACCCACACTTGATCAAATTACTCAGCCTGTCGGCCCTGACCGCCGGCATTCTCGCGGCCAGCACCGGTGTTCGCGCCGCTGACGCCGCCAGCGCAAGCGCACCGACATTCAAGGCCGATGATTGCTGCAATCTTTGCCCTGAAGCCCACGACCCGAAGAACTACACCACGCGTTACCAGCAGAACTTCACCACGCTGGTGCAGGCTCAGGGCGATTGGCTGTTCCGTACGCAAGAAGATTTGCGCACCGAGTTCAACACCACCCCCGCCGGCTACAAGCGCATGAAAGAGCTGCACGATGCGTTCAAGAGCAAAGGCGTGGAACTGGTCATCGTTTACCAGCCGACCCGTGGCCTGGTGAACCGCAACAAGCTCAACCCGGCAGAGAAGGCGAGCTACGATTTCGACAAGGCGTTGAGGAACTACAAGACCATGCTCGGACGTTTCGAGCAGATGGGCTACGTGGTGCCTGACCTGTCGCCGCTGACCAACGAATCGCTGCCCGAAACCCTGCCCGCCCACGACTTCTACTTCCGCGGCGACCAACACTGGACGCCGTATGGCGCCCAACGCACGGCGAAAATCGTTGGCGAGAAAATCAAGCATTTGCCGGCGTTTGCCGACGTGCCGAAGCGCGAGTTCGAGAGCCATAAGTCGGGTCGCATGGGCAAGACCGGAACGTTACACAACATGGCTGGTCAACTCTGTGGCACCAGCTACGCGATCCAGTACATGGATCAGTTCACCACCGAGCCGAAAGGCGAAGCAGCTGATGGCGATCTGTTCAGTGATTCCGGAAATCCGGAGATCACCCTGGTCGGCACCAGCCACAGCGGCAAGAACTACAACTTCGCCGGTTTCCTCGAAGAGGCCATCGGCGCCGACATTCTCAACGTGGCGTTCCCCGGCGGTGGCCTGGAAGGTTCGATGCTGCAGTACCTGGGCAGCGAAGAGTTCCAGACCAAGCCACCGAAGATTCTGATCTGGGAATTCTCGCCGCTCTATCGCCTCGACCAGGAAACCATCTACCGCCAGATGATGGCGCTGCTGGACAACGGTTGCGAAGGAAAGGATGCACAGCTGACCGGCAGCACCACGTTGAAACCGGGCAAGAACGAATTGATGGTCAACAGCAAGAACCTGAACCTGCAAAACAGCAGTCACCAGGTTGATATCCGCTTCGCCGATCCGTCGGTGAAAAATCTACAAGCCACCCTCTGGTACATGAACGGTCGCCACGAGGACATCAAGATCGAAAAGCCGGAAACCTCCGACACCGACGGGCGTTTCGCCTTTGAGTTGCGCACGGACGAAGACTGGGCCTCGCAGAATCTGCTGGCCGTCGAAATCCAGGGTCCTGAAGCAGGTGCCGCGCCACAGAAAGTCGAAGCGAAAATCTGCAAACGCAACGTGTTCCCTGGCGCTGGGCAGCGTACCGCTCAAGCCGGGCAATGAGGCAACCTCTATGACATGCATGCAAACCCGAACTTTGAAAAGATTGATCGCGCCCTCCCTGCTGACTCTGGCGATGTTCGCCGGAGCCACCCAGGCCGCCGCACCACTGCGCCCGCCACAGGGGTATTTCGCGCCGATTGAAAAAGTCAAAACCGGCGACAAGAGCGAAGGCTGTGACGCGATCCCGACGCCGTACACCGGTTCGCTGCAATTTCGCAGCAAATACGAAGGTTCCGACAAGGCCCGTTCGACCCTGAACGAGGCCTCGGAAAAAGCCTTCCGTGACACCACGGCCGACATCACCAAGATTGAACGCGGCACCAGCAAGCGCGTGATGCAGTACATGCGTGACGGTCGTCCGGAACAGCTGGAATGCACCCTGAATTGGCTGACCGCCTGGGCCAAGGCCGATGCGTTGATGTCCAAGGACTTCAACCACACCGGCAAGTCCATGCGCAAATGGGCGTTGGGCAGCATGGCATCGTCCTATATCCGCCTGAAGTTTTCCGACTCGCATCCGTTGGCGAACCACCAGCAAGAGTCGCAGTTGATTGAAGCCTGGTTCAGCAAAATGGCTGATCAGGTGGTCAGCGACTGGGACAACCTGCCACTGGAAAAAACCAACAACCACTCGTACTGGTCCGCCTGGTCGGTGATGGCAGCCTCCATCGCCACCAACCGCCGTGACCTGTTCGACTGGTCGGTGAAGGAATTCAAGGTCGGCGCCAATCAGATCGACGCCCAGGGTTTCCTGCCTAACGAGCTCAAGCGCGAGCAACGCGCCCTCGCCTACCACAACTACGCCCTGCCGCCGCTCGCGATGATCGCCAGTTTCGCTCAGGTCAACGGTGTGGACTTGCGTCAGGAAAACAACGGCGCATTGAAACGCCTCGGTGATCGAGTGCTCGCGGGTGTCGAAGACCCGGAAGAATTCGAGAAGAAGAACGGTAAGGAACAGGACATGACCGATCTGAAAGACGACTCGAAATTCGCCTGGCTCGAACCGTTCTGCACGCTCTACACCTGCTCGCCGGATGTGCTTGAGAAAAAGCACGAAATGCAGCCGTTCAAGACTTTCCGCCTGGGGGGTGACCTGACCAAGGTCTACGACCCGGCGAATGCAAAAGGCAACAAAGGCTCTTAAGACTTAACACTTTCCATTGTGGCGAGGGGGCTTGCCCCCGTTGGGTGCGCAGCACCCCAAAAACCGAAAAACGCGGTGAATCAGGCAAAACGCGTTTGCTGGTTTTACGACTGCTTCGCAGCCGAACGGGGCGATGCGGCGTTCCGACAAGCCCCCTCGCCACAGGGTCTGTGCTAGACGCAAGTTTTTGTGTGATGTGTCCCCCGGTTTTCGGTGGGGGGTTTGGGGGGGCTGCGGCCCTTGACTGTTGTTAAACATGGAGAGACCGGGATGGTATTTTCATCCAACGTGTTCCTGTTTTTGTTCTTGCCGATCTTTCTCGGCATGTATTACTTGAGCGGAATACGCTATCGCAACCTGCTGCTGCTGATCGCCAGCTACGTGTTCTATGCCTGGTGGCGTGTGGACTTCCTTGCGCTGTTCGCAGCCGTCACATTGTGGAACTACTGGATCGGCCTCAAAGTCGGTGCCGCAGGCGTTCGGACCAAACCGGCACAACGCTGGTTGCTCCTGGGCGTGGCCGTCGACCTGTGCATTCTGGGCTACTTCAAGTACGCCAACTTCGGCGTCGACAGCATCAACGCGATGATGACCTCCGTCGGTCTGTCGCCGTTCATCCTGACCCACGTGCTGTTGCCGATCGGGATCTCGTTCTACATCTTCGAGTCCATCAGCTACATCATCGACGTCTACCGTGGTGACACACCGGCGACCCGCAACCTGATCGACTTTGCCGCGTTCGTGGCGATCTTCCCGCACCTGATCGCCGGTCCGGTGTTGCGCTTCCGCGATCTCGCCGACCAGTTCAACAATCGCACCCACACCCTCGACAAGTTCTCCGAAGGTGCGACGCGATTCATGCAGGGCTTCATCAAGAAGGTCTTCATCGCCGACACCCTGGCGGTCGTGGCGGACCATTGCTTTGCCTTGCAGAACCCGACCACTGGCGATGCCTGGCTCGGCGCACTGGCCTACACCGCGCAGCTGTATTTCGACTTCTCCGGTTACAGCGACATGGCCATCGGCCTGGGCTTGATGATGGGTTTCCGCTTCATGGAAAACTTCAAACAGCCGTACATCAGCCAGTCGATCACCGAGTTCTGGCGTCGCTGGCACATCAGCCTGTCCACCTGGTTGCGTGACTACCTGTACATCACGCTGGGCGGTAACCGCAAAGGTACGCTGATGACCTATCGCAACCTGTTCCTGACCATGCTGCTCGGTGGTCTGTGGCACGGCGCGAACATCACGTACATCATCTGGGGCGCCTGGCACGGCATGTGGCTGGCGATCGAAAAAGCCCTCGGCCTGAACACCTCGCCGCGCAGCATCAACCCGATCCGCTGGGCGCTGACCTTCCTGCTCGTGGTCATGGGCTGGGTGATCTTCCGCTCGGAAAACCTGCACGTCGCCGGTCGTATGTACGGCGCGATGTTCAGCTTCGGCGAATGGTCCCTGTCGGAACTCAACGCGGCCAGCCTCACCGGCCTGCAAGTGGCGACCCTGGTGGTGGCTTACATGACCCTGGCGTTCTTCGGCATTCGTGACTTCTACAGCAACCTGCCGCCTGAGAAGACCAAGCCTGCTGCGAACGTCGAGGCCGATGGCCCGGCTGCCGCAACACCTGGAATGATCAAAGCCGTACCGGGCGACAACCCGGGCAGCATCCACCAGCCTGGCTACACCGTCGGCGTTGAAGCGACTGTGCAACCGGCCTACTGGACCGCGGACTGGTCTCGTTACGTGATGCGCACGCTGGTACTGGTGCTGTTCATCGCCTCGATTTTCAAACTCTCGGCGCAAAGCTTCTCGCCGTTCCTTTACTTCCAGTTCTGAGGGATCTGACTATGACCCGCTCATTACGCATCCTCTACATCGGCCTGTTCATGGTGACGCTGTTGGTCCTGGGCTTGTGGTCCACGCGCAGCTTCCTGGGCTTCAGCACCTCTGCGGAAACGACGGTGCTCAACGGCCGCTGGGCCAAAGCCGTGGAGACGCACTACGACGAAGAGTTCCCGATCAAGCGCCTGGGCACCAACCTTTGGGCCGCGCTGGATTTCAAACTGTTCAACGAAGGTCGTCCGGGCGTCGTGCTCGGTCGCGATCAGTGGTTGTACAGCGATGAGGAATTCAACCCGATCGTCAACGAAGAGCTGAACCTGCAAGGCAACTACGCGCTGGTTGAAGGCGTGCGCCAGGAACTGAAGGCCAAAGGCGTGAAACTGGTCATGGCGATCGTGCCAGCCAAGACTCGCCTGTACCCGGAACACCTGGGTGAAGTGAAGCCTTCGAGCATCCACGCCAACCTCTATGAAGACTTCCACGCTCGTGTGGCGGCCAACAAGATCCTCGCTCCCGACCTGTTCGGCCCGATGTTGAAAGCCAAGCTGGACGGTCAGCAAGTGTTCCTGCGCACCGACACTCACTGGACCCCGGAAGGCGCGCAAATCGCTGCCGAAGCCCTGGCGAAAACCATCGCCGAAAAAACCCCGTTGAACGGCGAGCCGCAACACTTTGTCACTGAGCCTGCGGAGAAGGTGACTCACAAGGGCGACCTGCGGTTGTTCCTGCCGCTGGACCCACTGTTCGAAAACATGATGCCCAAGACTGAGCCGTTGCAGAAGCGCAACACCGTTGCGGCGCAAGACCAGCCAGCCGGTGATGACGCCCTGTTCGCCAACGCTGAAGTGCCGGTGGCCCTGATTGGCACCAGCTACAGCGCCAACCCCAACTGGAACTTCGTCGGAGCGCTGAAACAAGCGCTGAACAGCGACGTGGTCAATTACGCCGAAGACGGCCATGGCCCGATTCTGCCGATGCTCACCTATCTGAAAAGCGATGCTTTCAAGAACAGCCCGCCACAGGTGCTGATCTGGGAGTTTCCTGAACGTTATCTGCCTGTGAACAACGAAATCGGCGACGCCGACCCGAAGTGGGTCGCAGAGCTCAAAGAAGCCGGCGCGCGCCAACAAAACGTAGCAGCAAACACTAAATCCGAGACGCCCGACCGGGCGCAAAACTGAAAGAGAGGTACACCATGACTTTCACTACTACTCCTCGCCGTCTCGCCAAGACCTTCGCACTCGTTGCAGGCATGAGCGTTCTGTCGATGTCCGCCTTCGCAGGCGACGCCGCGCTCTACGGCCCGACCGCACCGAAAGGCTCGAGCTTCGTGCGTGTCTACAACGCCGGTAACGCTGAAGTCAGCGCCACCGTCGGCACCACCAACCTGGCCGAAGTCGCGCCGCTGTCCAGCACCGACTTCAGTTTCATGCCGGGCGGCGACTACAGCGCAAAGGTCGGTAGCCAGTCCCTGCCGGTGAAACTGGCGGGTGATCACTATTACACCCTGGTCAACAACGCCAGCGGCGCACCGCAACTGATCGAAGAGCCGCCGTTCAAGAACAAGCAGAAATCCCTGGTCCGCGTGCAGAACCTCAGCGACAAGGCCCTGACCCTGAAAACCGCTGACGGCAAGACCGAAGTGGTTCCGTCCGTAGCGGCCAAAGGTCGTGGCGAGCGTGAGATCAACCCGGTCAAGGTCAGCCTGGCACTGTACGACGGCGCCACCAAAGTCGGCGACGTGAAACCAGTTGCCCTGGAACGAGGCGAAGCCGCAGTGCTGTACGTCACCGGCAGTGGCAGCAGCCTGTCGCCAGTGTGGGTAAAACGCCCGGTTTCGACGCGCTAATACATTTGCCTGATTAACGCTGTTCCCTGTGGGAGCGAGCCTGCTCGCGATTGCGATCCGACATCCAGCATCGATGTCGACTGACACTCAGTCATCGCGAGCAGGCTCGCTCCTACAGTGGATCGAGGCGTCAATTGGGACACGGAACAAGAACAAGAGTGAAACGACAGAACGCAGTAGCTCTGACCCAATCGATTTAAAGGAGTAACAACATGATTCCGGTGATCTTGTCAGGTGGTAGTGGCTCACGTCTTTGGCCGCTTTCGCGCAAGCAATTCCCTAAGCAGTTTCTCGCCCTGACCGGCGAACACACGCTGTTCCAGCAGACCCTGGAGCGCCTGGTGTTCGAAGGCATGGACACCCCCATCGTGGTCTGCAACAAGGAACACCGTTTCATCGTCAACGAGCAACTGAGTGCCCGTAACCTGGACACCCAGCGCATCCTGATGGAACCGTTTGGCCGCAACACCGCACCAGCCGTGGCCTTGACCGCACTGATGCTGGTCAACGAAGGTCGCGATGAATTGATGTTGGTGCTGCCAGCCGACCACGTACTGGAAGACCAGAAAGCCCTGCAACGCGCGCTGGCCCTGGCCACCGTCGCTGCCGAAAACGGCGAAATGGTGCTGTTCGGCGTCCCGGCCACCAAACCGGAAACCGGCTATGGCTACATCAAGTCGACCAATGATTCCCTGCTGCCAGAAGGCGTCAGCCGCGTTTCGCACTTCGTCGAAAAACCAGACGTGAAGCGCGCCACCGAGTTCGTCGAATCCGGCGGTTACTTCTGGAACAGCGGCATGTTCCTGTTCCGCGCCAGCCGTTTCCTCGAAGAGCTGAAAAAGCACGATCCGGACATCTACGACACCTGCGTACTGACCCTGGAACGCAGCGTACAAGATGCCGATACCGTCGACATCGACGCCGCCACCTTCGCTTGCTGCCCGGACAATTCCATCGACTACTCGGTGATGGAAAAAACCCAGCGCGCCTGTGTTGTACCGTTGACCGCGGGCTGGAGCGATGTCGGCTGCTGGTCGTCGCTGTGGGAAGTGAACAAAAAAGACGCCAACGGCAACGTCACCAAAGGCGATGTGATCATCCAGGACAGCAAAAACTGCATGATCCACGGCAACGGCAAACTGGTGTCGGTGATCGGCCTGGAAAACATCGTGGTCGTCGAAACCAAGGACGCCATGATGATCGCCCACAAGGACAAGGTCCAAGGCGTGAAACAGATGGTCAACACCCTCAACGAACTGGGCCGCAGCGAAACCCAGAACCATTGTGAAGTCTATCGTCCGTGGGGTTCCTACGACTCGGTGGACATGGGCGGTCGCTTCCAGGTCAAGCGCATCTCGGTCAAGCCGGGCGCGTGCCTGTCGCTGCAAATGCATCACCATCGCGCCGAACACTGGATCGTGGTCAGCGGCACTGCTGAAGTGACCTGCGACGAAAACGTGTTCCTGCTCACTGAAAACCAGTCGACCTACATCCCGATCGCCTCGGTCCACCGCTTGCGCAATCCGGGCAAGATCTCGCTGGAAATCATCGAAGTGCAATCGGGCAGCTACCTGGGCGAAGACGATATCGAGCGGTTTGAAGATATCTACGGTCGCTCCAACCCGATCGAACGCGGCGTGTCGGTGAAAACCATCGCGCAGTAAGCGTTCAGCAAAACAAGAAGCCCTCGTCCAGCCCGCTGCGTTTTCCCTATCCGCAGCGGGTTGGGTGGGGGCTTTTTTTTATCCATTGACCCGTTTATTCGCCGTAACCACCTGCTTGGCCATGGTCTTTCTGATCTTCGTCTGTGAATAAACGGAAACAGCAGCGTTCGAGCGACTGAACAAACCTGTTTTGCCCGGCGCGTAGCGTTCGATACTGCTCGCCCCTTGAATAGTCTGATAGTGAATATTCCAGACCTGTTGTTTTCGATCGTATTTCATAAAGGCGAAGCCGGTTGTGACCTGTTCCTGTTGGCCTTGCTCGTTCGAGGCATATCCGTAGTCCTGAAACTCCATCGCCGCGCTGAGCCCCATCCCATGCTCCCCAGAAGAAAGTTCATTGTATTGCGCGTTCTCCTTCGAACCCTCCACGTGTCGAACGCGAAGCACGTTGTCGTTTAGTTGATCCACCGTCAGGGAACAACCACTAAAACCTGGCGTGAACACATGATCAGGATCGGTTCCCGTGGGTTTTAGAGGTATATCAACATAACCGCCCTGAGGAGCCCAGAAACCTGATACCGCATTGTCTTTGTCAGGTATCTCGCCTTTCGGAATATCGACGATTCTTAATGCATTGAACGCCCCTTTGCTCTCTCCTGAATAAGTGAGTTTATCCATTGTGAAGATAAACTCGCTCCCGCCACTTTTTTTGTTCACCCCTGAAACAGTAGTGCCCGAATAGCGACCGGGGACCGGGTCCAGGAACTTGGTGCTAACCTCCACCCGGCTAAACTCGCCTATCCCCAGAGCGTTATGAATGTTGGTCGGTTTACCGGTCGCCGGCACACTCAATTTTGGTTTGCCGCTATCGATATGTCGCGCGCCCGGAATATCGCGCGCAGCGCCCGCTGCAATGACCGGCTCCCACAATCCGTTGGCCAGCTTTTGTCGCGTGATGGCTCCATCATCATCAATAAAGGTAACCGGGTTGTTCAGGGCCATCCGATACAGATTGAGCCCATCGATTGCCCCGGCAGGATCCGGATTCAGCCAACGCTGCAACCAGGGTATGTAGTACCGAAATCCATAGTAATAAAGCCCCGTCGCATCCCGTTCCTTGCCCGAATAGCGAATGGTTTTGTAATCCCCATCGGTGTCGTTCGGGCCGGCAGACCAGGCTGTTGTACCAAACGGATGATAAGTTTCCTGGCTGATGACTCGCGCATCATCGGCGAGTTCCAGCGTGCAGGAGTTCAGATGATCCACCAGGCTGTAACGGTACTGATCGTTGCTCACGCCGGACGGCGGATCGGTTTCCCAATGCAATACCCGAACACTGTTGAGCCCGGCCTGCGCGGTGATGACCTCTAGTACCTTTCCGGTGCCGCTGTCGGCGCGAATTTCCACCCCAGGTAAATAACGCACTTCAGCCACCACGGTTCGGATATTGGTTTGTAACGAGCGGATTTTCCGCACGCGCTGACCACCGCCATCGTAGACATAGGACTCTTGATCATTGAGCCCCGAGTCGCGCTCCACTGGGCTGATCGACTGCAACTGGTTACGCAGGTCCCACCTCAGGAACCGTCCCTGATCCAGCTCCAGACAATTGCCCTTGGCATCGAACGCAGCAGCGATTTCCTCTTCGGTGGGCGGTACGCCGTTGCGCCAGGGCAAACAGCGGTTGCTGTACCGCGCCGCCTTCAATTCACGCCCCGGATTTTGCGCCCCGACGTGCGTCAGCTTCAGCAGGTTGCCGCTTTCGTCGTAACTGTAGGTCTGGCGGTAGTTGCTGACCGCCGCTGGATCGGCCTGCCCCACGGATTCCGGTCCCTGGTTGGGGCCGCCCGCCTCCCAGCCAGAAGCCTCGATCAATTGGTAAAGGCTGTCGTAGCTAAAGCGACTGATGGGCTCGATGCGCTGGTTGGCGAAGTAACGCACCGGCAGTGCCTTGTCCTCGATGCTCAGGACATTGCCTGTCCGGTCATAGTCATAGATCAAGTGCTGCAACCACCGGGCACTCGCGTCCTGTGCCCGACGCTCAGTCAACACACCGTCTTCAACACGGTAAAGGAGGGTGGTTTCTACACCGTTACCGGCGGTTTCATGCGTCACCTGCCCCTCGGCGTTGTACTGAATTTCTTTGACCAGCGTTTGCCAGGTAGTCAGCCCTTGAAGTTGCAGACGCGTCTCACGCAAGCGACCGTCAAGGGTCAGGCTGAAGACCTGGCGGTTGCCCTTGGCATCGACCTGTTCCAGCACATCCTTCAGCGGACCGAAGCTCCACGTCGAAACGGCACCGTCCCCCGGCTCAAGCAGCCGCTGGCGATCGGCTTCCAGCTCCGGCCAATCAGGTGCAACAGGGGCCAGGGTGAAGTGACGGACTTGCTTCACGCATTTGCCGGTGATTGAAAACGCCTCGAACAGCACCGTCCCGGCGGGGTCGTCATGACGGATCAACTGTCCGCATTGATTCCGGGCGCCATGATCGGGACCGCCATAAGTCATGCGCTCAACCGCCCTTCGCGGCTCGGTCGTGCCTTGCTCGAATACCACTAACGGACGAAGCAAGTCATCGTATTCGACCTCACGTCCGGCACCTCGGCTGTCCCACCCCTGCAACACTTCATTGCCCAGACCTGGCAGGTTGAGCTGCCAACCGGCATCGACGCTGTCAGTGAACAGCGCGTTACCCGCCAGCGAAAACACCGTGGTGAGGTTAGCGCGCCTCAATGGATCTTCTTCTGACAGCGCCCAAAGCCGAGGGTCCCACTGTTCAACCGCACGGCCTGCGGCATCGTGAAAGGTGCGATTGATGCGTGCCTGCGTGGGATCACCTTCGACCTCACGCCAATAATCAACCGAACGGATCGGCAGACCACGCGGGTCGACAACGGACAATCCGGGTGTTTGGTGGTGCATTCCCATCGTCGAGGCCTGCATGCCGGTCGCGTCCCTGTTTGCCAGCAGTCATCTAACCGTTCGTGGGCAGGCCAGGCTACTGTCAGAAATTACAGTGCCGACCAACGGCAACGGACCTTGATCGGCGAATGTCCATTCCTTCAGCCCTTCGGTAGGATGGTGGTCATGAGTTCAAGGAGCGTTCAAACATGTTCATCGGCGTCCTGCTGGTTATCACCTGGCTGATTTTGTTGCTGCGCTACCCGACCAAGGCGTTGCCGGTCTCTGTGGCGGCAGCCATCGGATTGGGTGTGGTGGCAATGTGGGTGATCTGGATGGACAACCGCGAGGTCAAGCAACTGGCGCGCCTGGAGTTGCGTATCGCCTACGCACCCGAACGCTGCCCGGCGGACCGGCCGTTGCATCTGACAATGAACAACGGCAACGACGTGCCGCTGACCGAGTTACGCTGGCGCGTCGCCGCGTATGCGCCGGGCGACACGGTCAACCTGGCCGACAATCAATACGCCGCCCCGCGCTATCGCGGCCCCGGCGAATTGCAGGCCGGCGCGAACTGGGAAGACTGTTTGCCGCTGCCGCCGCTGCGCCCTGGCTATCGCCCGCAAACACTGGAGTTTCGCGCCGAGCGTTTGCAGGGTAGTTTCTCCGACTAATTCTCTTTCTCTTTGCACAAGGACCGCGCCATGCCCGTTGCGTTGATTACCGGTTGTTCCAGCGGCATTGGCCGCGCCCTCGCCGATGTTTTCAAAAATGCCGGATACGACGTCTGGGCCAGTGCCCGCAAGGCTGAAGACGTGGCGGCGCTGGTCGCTGCCGGTTTTACCGCCGTGCAACTGGACGTCAACGACGGCGCTGCACTCGAACACTTGAGCGAGCGCATCAACCAGCAACATGGCGGCCTCGACGTGCTGATCAACAATGCCGGTTACGGCGCCATGGGGCCGTTGCTCGACGGCGGTGTTCCGGCCATGCAGCGGCAATTCGAAACCAATGTGTTCGCCATCGTCGGCGTCACCCGCGCCCTGTTCCCGGTGCTGCGTCGCGCCAAGGGCCTGGTGGTGAACATCGGCAGCGTGTCCGGGGTTTTGGTCACGCCATTTGCCGGTGCCTACTGCGCCTCGAAAGCGGCAGTGCACGCCTTGACCGATGCCTTGCGCATGGAACTGGCGCCGTTTGGCGTGCGGGTCATGGAAGTTCAGCCGGGCGCCATCGCCTCGAGTTTTGCCACGAATGCCGGCCATGAGGCGGAGCAACTGATTACCGAACAATCACCGTGGTTTCCGCTGCGTGACGGCATTCGCGCACGGGCCAAGGCCTCCCAGGACAACCCGACCCCGGCCAGTGAATTTGCCGCCGGTTTGCTCAAGGCCGTGCAGCACAGCAAACCGCCGCGCCTGATTCGTCTGGGCAATGGCAGTCGGGCGTTACCGTTGCTGGCGGGGTTGTTGCCTAAAGGGCTGCTGGAGGCGGGGTTGATGAAGCGGTTCGGGTTGCGCGGGCAACTCTGAGACCGAGTCGACGCCATCGCGAGCAGGCTCGCTCCCACCGGGATCTTTGGTGTGAATACAATTTATGCCACGCAGCAGAACCCTGTGGGAGCGAGCCTGCTCGCGATGGCGTCAGAACCCACGCAGAAAATTTCAGGAAACATGTCCATGACCGACTACACCGAATACTTCGACGAAGTGATCCAGGCCCACGTCGCCATCGAGCAATGGCTGGCCGAGGAACAGGACGAGCCGGCGCTTGAACAATTGCTGATGCGTTTTTCGCCGCAGTTTTCCATGGTCTCGCCGTTGGGCCGGGTGCTGGATTTCGACGCGTTGAGCGAATTGTTCTTGATGGCGGGCGGCAAGAAGCTCGGGTTCAGAATTGAGCTCAGCGAGTTGCGTGGCATCGCGCTGTACGACGGTGGTGCAACGGTGAGTTATCGCGAGCAGCAGACGGATGCAACCGGTCTGCATTCTGACCGGCGGTCGACGGTGGTGTTTGAGAAACAGGCGGATGGCAAGGTGGTTTGGCGGCATTTGCATGAGACGTTTTGCAAGGGCTGAACTGCCGCTATCTGTCAGTGGGACCGAGTCGCCTTCATCGCGAGCAGGCTCACTCCCACAAGGGGTGGCGTCGTTCACAAAATCTGCATTCGAACTCGGTCAATGTGGGAGTGAGCCTGCTCGCGATGAAGGCGACTCGGTCTTACAGTCAGTTAACTACAACGGTGCAAGTAATCCCCGCCGCCAACAGCACCCCCTCCGGCACTTCATCTATGTGAATCCGCACCGGCACCCGTTGCGCCAGACGCACCCAGTTAAAGGTCGGGTTCACATCGGCAATCAGCTCGCGACTTTCCGGGTTATCACGGTCGTAGATACCGCGAGAAATGCTTTCCACATGCCCCTTCAACACTTCCCCGCTCATCAGTTGCATGTCGGCTTTATCGCCGACCCGCACGTGGGGCAATTTGGTTTCTTCGAAGAAGCCGTAGACCCAGAACGAGTTCATGTCGACCACGGCCATTTTCGCTTCGCCGATGCGCGCGTAGTCGCCGCGATGCACATTGAGGTTGGTCACATAACCGTCCACCGCTGCGCGGACCTCGGTGCGTTTGAGGTTGAGTTCGGCGGCTTCGAGCTGTGCCTGAGCATGCTGGTAATCGGCCAGGGCCGAGTCGGCGATGTTGCTGGCGTCGTCGCGGTTTTCCCTGGAGATCACCAGGTTGTCCATGTCGGCGCGGCGGTGAGCGTTGACCTTGCGCATTTCCCAGGTCGACTTGCGCGAGGCCACCAGCGCCTGCGCCTGCTTGACCGTGATGCGGTAGTGCTCGGGGTCGATCCGCATCAGCAAATCGCCCTTCTTCACCTGTTGGTTGTCGCGTACCGGCACGTCCACCACTTCCCCGGTGACGTCGGCGGCGACGTTGATGATGTCGGCGCGCACCCGGCCGTCGCGGGTCCATGGCGTGTCCATGTAATGCACCCACAGGGTCCGGCCGATCCACATCGCAAGGGCCAGCACCAATAAAGTGGCGAGCAGGCTGAAAAGCTTTTTCATCAGGGCCTCAACGGTAAACAGTCAGCGCCAGGGCGCCGAACAGACAGGTAAACAGGCTCAGGCGCAGCAGCGCCGGGTGCCAGAAGAAGCGGTACAGATCAAACCCGGACAGGAACCGGTCGAATGCCCAGGCCAGCGCTGCCGCGATGAAAAACATCAGGGTCATGGTCGGCATGTACACGCCGTGGAAGGCAATTTCACGAGGCATGTTCAAGTCCTTTGGCATAAGCGGCGAGCGGTGATTGCGGGTCCAGCAACGAAGTGCGGATGAAGTGCAAATAGCTCTTCACCCGACGCAGGGCCGAGGTGTCGAAGTGCGGCGCGAAAGGTTCGTCGGTGGCTTGCACGCGGCTGATCGCATGATCGACGGCGATCAATCCACGCTCCAGATTGCTCTGGCTCGGTTGCAGATACAGCCGCACCAGCGAGCGCCCCATCACCCGGATCGCCTGACGCCACGGCTGCGATTCGGCATAGGCCGGATGCACCGGCAGGATTGCCTGTTCCTTGCGCAACTCGATAATCGCGTGGCCGACTTCCTGCACCACGAACATCCAGCGCAGCAAGTCCCGTTGCACCTGCGGCTGCCCTGTGGCGAGACCGTAGGCCTGATGCAGCAGGTCGCGGGTGCGGCTTTCGAAACTCGACGCCAGACCCTTGAGTTTGCCGCTGATGGCGTACACCACTTGCCCGCGCAAATCCTGCTCCAGCCGACGCCACAACCAGCGGCTGTTGGGCGGCAGAATGATCGCCCCGGCCGCCGCGCACACCAGCATACCGAGCACCATGGCGATGTAGTCGTTGATAAAGGCGTAAGGGTTGTAAACAGTGAGGTTGTCCGGCACCGAACCGGTGCTGAAGAAGATCAGCAAACCGAGACCGACACCGGCGTATTGCGGCCGCGAAGTGAGAAACGAACCGAGCACGATCACCGGCGCGAGCATCACGCAGAGCAATGGAAAACCGTCGATCCACGGGAAGATGAAAAACATCTCGACGAAACCGATCAATGCCCCAAGGAACGTCCCGCAAGCCATCTGAAAGGCCATGCGTTTTGGGTTCGGCGTCGCCGCCGAAAGGCCCACGGTCGCGGCGGCGATCAGGGTCATCGTCGCCCCGCTCGGCCACGCGGTGGCGACCCAATAGCTGCCCAGAACCACCAGAATGAATGCCGCGCGAATCCCCGAGGCGGCCGACGCCATCCAGTTGGTTTGCGGAGTGAACGGCTCATCCCATTGCTCGCGCGCGTGGCTGTGATCGGCCAGCGACGCGTGGGTCTGAGCATAACTGTACAAATCGTCGACGAAGCGATAGAGCAGTTCATACGCGGTATGAAAATCCAGCTGCTCGGTGTCGCTCGGGGCGCTCTCCTGAAAAACCGCTCGCAAGCTGCGAACCCGCGCCGGCAGACCTTCTTTATAGGCGGTCAGCGCGATGACCAGACGGCTCGCATCGGCGTCGGTCAGGGCACGGCCGCTGAAGCCATCGAGCAGTTCGGCGAGGTCCTCCAAACCCGGCTTGATCGCCGTCACCACGTGATCCGCCTCACTGCTGCGCAGGCGTTCGAGCAACTGGTGCAAGGCATTGAAGCGCGTGGTGACACCCATGAACTCGCTGTTCAAGCGGCTGAGCCGACCGTTGCGCCGACGCATGTGCGGGTCTTCGAACACGGTGACGCTGCGCAACCCTTCCAGCCCCACGGCCTCGGCGATGAAGCGCACGTTGCTCGCCTCGAAAGCTTCCCGTTTACTGCGACCGCGCAAGCCATCCGTGACGAATAGCGCGAACACCCCGAAGCGCTGATACAAGGCGTTGCGCATGGCGGCACTGGCGGATTGCGGCAGGATCGCGGCGCTGACCAGCGTGGAGCAGATAATTCCCAGGGAGATTTCCAGCACCCGCCAGACGGCGGCCATGAACGCGCCGTCCGGGTGCGCCAATGCGGGCAAACCGACCATCGCGGCGGTGTACCCGGCGAGCACAAAACCATAGGCGCGGAAGTTGCGATAGCGCGCCGCGCCCGCCGAACAGATGCCGACCCAGATCGCCAGCGAACCGAGGAACAACTCGGTGTTCTGCGCAAACAAGGCAATCAGCGCGACCATCACCGCCGAGCCGGCCAATGTCCCAAGGAAACGATAGAAACTCTTGGCCAACACGTGACCGCTTTGCGGCTGCATGACGATGAACACGGTAATCATCGCCGTGCGCGGTTGCGGCAACTCCAGGCGCATGGCCAGCCACAGCGTCAGAAACGCGGCGAACAGCACCTTGAAAATATAGACCCAGGTCACGCCATCACTGCGCGCCCAGTCGAAAAAACCCCGGCGCCATTCAAGGGAATACAGCCAGCGCAAAGGTGCGGGCAAGGGAGTCATGGAATCCTGCTCATTGAAATTAAGACCGGGCGCGGCACCAGTGGGAGCGACGGTGCGACGATTCGACCTGCTCGCGATTGCGGTGTGTCAGGCGACATCATCATTGACTGACACACCGCTATCGCGAGCAGGCTCACTCCCACAGGTTTTGTGTTCAATTCGAGAGGCTCTTAAGCAGGGCCGGGGTTTTCGGCGCCTGGGTCTGGCTGTCTTTCGGCACGTCGTCACCCGCACCCAATCCGCCGCCCAGTGCCGTCACCAGCTCAGCATGAGCACCGAGGCGCGCCGCCTGCACCTGCTGCTGAACCTGCTGCTGTTTGAACAACAACGTCTGGGCGTTGAGCACGTTGAGGTAGTCGGTGAGCCCGCGCTGGTAGGCGATCATCGCGATGTCGTAAGTCTTCTGGGCCGTGGCCACCGACTCGGCGGCGAAGGTTTGCTGCTTGTCCATGGATTCGCGGCGGATCAACTGGTCGGAGATGTTTTTCAGCGCGTTGACCAGCGTCTGGTTGTACCGGGCCACGGCGATGTCGTAACCCGCCGAGGCTTCGCCCAGCTCCGAGCTCAAGCGGCCGCCGTCGAAGATCGGCAACGAGATCGCCGGGCCGACGCTGTAGTTGAGCTTCTTGCCGGTCAAAAACTCCAGCGCTCCACCGCCGGTGGCCATGTAGCCGAGGCTGCCGACCAGGTCGACGTTGGGGTAGAAACCAGCGTGCGCGACATCAATTCCCCGTGCCTGGGCCGCCACTTGCCAGCGACTGGCGACTACGTCCGGGCGTTGACCGAGCAACTGCGCGGGCAACGACGACGGCAGTTTCAGCGCGGCGCCTAACGACAACGTTGGCCGCTGCAATTGCGCGCCCTCCCCCGGACCTTTGCCGGCAAGGGCCGCGAGCTGGTTGCGACTCAGGGCGATTTCTTCGTCCAGTGCATCGATCTGGCGGTGGGTTTCCGGCAGCGGCGTTTCAGCCTGACTGACTTCGAAATGGGTGCCGATGCCACCGCTCAGGCGCTTCTGCGCGAGGTCGAGAATTTGCTGCTGCTGATTCAGGGTCGCCTTGACGATGTCCCGTTGCGCGTAATGCAACGACAGCTCGATGTAGGCGCGCACTATGTTGTTCTGCAATTCGAGCTGCGCCAGCCGTGCTTCGGCGGCCGTCATGTGAGCCATATCGACGGCGCGCTCGGTGGCGTTGCTTTCGCGCCCCCAAAGATCGAGGGCGTAGCTGAAGCCCAGCGCGGCGTTGTTGTCCCAGGTGGTGGTGTTGGCCAACTCGCCCGGCCCGTAGAACTGATCGGTGGGCCAGTTGTGGCGTTTGAGCGTGGATTGGCCATTGATCTGTAGCGACTCGGCGGACTCGGCGATCCCGGCCATGGATTTGGCCTGGCGCACTCGCGCCGCCGCCATGGCCATGGTCGGGCTGCCTTGCAGCGCAAGGTCGATCCAGCGGTTCAATTGCGGGTCGCCATAGGCCTGCCACCATTGCGCGGTGGGCCAGTGAGCGTCTTGTTCGGCGTTCTGGATGGCTTCGTCGGTGGCCAATGAATCGGCCTCCAGCGCCTTACCCTGCGGGGCAATACCTCCGGTACCGATGCAGCCGCTGATTGTCAGGGTTAAAGCCAAAACACTGAGCGTCTGAAGCGCTCTGTTGATGCGACGCGGCACTGCTGCGATTTCCTGAGGTGGGGAGTTGTTCCTGAGGTTGGCAATTCTAGGGGGCGGCCTTGTTGGCGATAAGCTGGGAATCCTGTGAATCTTTGTTACCGTTAACGCGATAATCCGTTAGTCGGGGTCTCAGACCCTGAAACTTCGTGTCACAATTTGCCATCGCCTCCGAGAGCACCCCATGGACACTTTGCAAAACATGCGCGCCTTCAGTTACGTGGCCGAGGCCGGCAGCTTCACCGCCGCCGCCGTGCAACTCGACACCACCACGGCCAACGTTTCGCGCGCGGTCTCCAACCTGGAAGCCCACCTGCAAACCCGCCTGCTCAACCGCACCACCCGCCGCATCGCCCTGACCGAGGCCGGCAAGCGCTATCTGTTGCGCTGCGAGCAGATCCTCGCCTACGTCGAAGAAGCCGAAGCCGAAGCCAGCGACGCCCACGCTCGCCCGGCCGGGCAGCTTAAGGTGCACACCATGACCGGCATCGGTCAGCACTTCGTGATCGACGCCATCGCCCGCTATCGCAAAACCCACCCGGACGTGACCTTCGACCTGACCATGGCCAATCGCGTGCCGGACTTGCTGGACGAGGGCTACGATGTGTCCATCGTGCTCGCCAGCGAACTGCCGGACTCGGGCTTCGTCTCCCAGCGCTTGGGCATCACCTACAGCATCGTTTGCGCCTCGCCCGCGTATGTAAAAGCCAACGGCTGCGCGCACAAGCCCAGCGATTTGCTGAACCACGCGTGCCTGCGTCTTGTGAGCCCGGTGATTCCGCTGGAGAAATGGACCTTCGACGGCCCCGAAGGCCAGGAAATGGTGACGATCAATAGCTCACCGTTTCTGGTGAACTCCGCCGACGCGATGAAGACGGCGATCATCAGCGGCATGGGGGTTGGGGTGTTGCCGGTGTATGCCGCGATTGAAGGGTTGCGCAACGGTACGCTGGTGCGGGTGATGCCGAACTACCGGTCGCAGGAATTGAATCTGTATGCGATCTACCCGTCGCGGCAGTATCTGGACGCGAAGATTAAAACGTGGGTCGAGTATTTGCGCGGCTCCTTGCCGGAGATATTGGCGGCACATCAGGCGGAATTGGTGGCGTATGAGTTGAGCGGGAGCATGGGCGGGGTTCGGGTGGCGAACTGATTTCCAGCCCAACCGATCGATCGTTCCCACGCTCTGCGTGGGAATGCATCCCGTGACGCTCCGCGTCACAGCGGCGTACACCCGGCAATCCGGGCACTCGCATAAAAGCTCGGAAGAATGTTAGCGTGCTTGGCATTCACCTGCGCCCGAGAGCCCTCCTCCCATGAAAAAGACCGTCCTCGCCTTCAGCCGCGTCACCCCGGAAATGGTCGAACGCCTGCAACAAGACTTCGACGTTATCGTGCCAAACCCAAAAAACGGCGACATCAACGCCCAGTTCAACGAAGCCCTGCCCCACGCCCATGGCCTGATCGGCGTCGGTCGCAAACTCGGTCGCGCACAGTTGGAAAACGCCGCCAAACTGGAAGTCGTCTCCAGCGTCTCGGTCGGCTACGACAACTACGACGTCGCCTACTTCAACGAACGCGGGATCATGCTTACCAACACCCCCGACGTCCTCACCGAAAGCACCGCCGACCTGGCCTTCGCCCTGCTGATGAGCAGCGCCCGCCGCGTCGCCGAACTGGACGCCTGGACCAAGGCTGGCCAGTGGCAAGCCACCGTAGGTGCGCCGTTGTTCGGCTGCGATGTACACGGCAAGACCCTGGGCATCGTCGGCATGGGCAACATCGGTGCGGCCATCGCCCGTCGCGGGCGGCTGGGCTTCAACATGCCGATTCTCTACAGCGGTAACAGCCGCAAGACCGAACTGGAGCAAGAACTCGGCGCGCAGATGCGCAGCCTGGATCAACTGCTGGCCGAAGCTGATTTCGTCTGCCTGGTGGTGCCGCTCAGCGAAAAAACCAGACACCTGATCAGCCATCGTGAACTGGCATTGATGAAACCCGGCGCGATTTTGGTGAACATTGCCCGCGGCCCGGTGGTGGACGAACCCGCCCTGATCGAAGCCCTGCAAAACAACCGGATTCGTGGCGCAGGGCTGGACGTTTACGAGAAAGAACCGCTGGCTGAGTCCCCTCTGTTCCAACTGAAAAACGCGGTGACATTGCCGCACATCGGCTCGGCCACTCATGAAACCCGCGAAGCCATGGCCAACCGTGCCTTGGCTAACTTGCGCAGCGCTTTGCTGGGTGAGCGACCACAAGATCTGGTGAACCCGCAAGTGTGGAAAGGTTGATCAATACGGGCAGATGTTTTTAAACGTCTGCCCACTGGTTTACACAACTTGCAATTCAGTCAATCCACGTAAAACAGTTAAGCACTATAAACTCCCCGCTACTTATCCGACTCAACGGAAAACAGTGACGGAGAACACAAGCTTGAACAACCTTACAACCGACAAGCTCATCAGATATATAAAAATCCTGCTAATTATCTATATAAGCTTTTTTGGCCTGCTAGTGATGTACAGCAACTTCACCGACTACGCATCAAACTATGAATACGTCGGCCACGTGCTAAGCATGGACACCACCCGGAGCAACCCCAGACTGAGTTACAGGGCAATCACCTCGCCCATGCTTCACCACCGAATTTACTGGTTAATCATTACCTTGGAAGTTACCTTCACAACCTATTGCCTGATAGGCGCCTTTCATCTTTATCGACAAATAAACGGGTCTGCGGAAGAATTTCACGAGGCAAAAAAGTTTTCACTCATTGGTTTAATGATTGGTATTTTTGTCTATTACGTTTGCCTGCAGGTTATCGGAGTCGAATGGTTCAACATGGACACCTCACAAGTTTGGAACGCCAAGGACTGGGCTCGGCATATAGTTGATTTCCTACTTCCATTGCTGATATTCGTCGCGCTCAAGACCGAGCGCTGAGCTGCCTCAACGCTCCACCCGAACCTTTACGCGAGTTTGCCGTTGCCCTGCACCATCGGCACCCTGGGCTTACGAAACACCAGCACATTGCCCAGCATCACCAGTACCAAACCCACCAAGGCGGGCGCGGTCCATTGATAGCCTTCGGCAAACGCCGACACGTTCAGCGCCACAACGGGGAACAGTACGGTGCAATAGGCGGCGCGCTCGGGCCCCATCCGCCCGACCAACGTCAGGTAGGCCGTGAAACCGATCACCGAACCCGGAATCACCAGGTACAGCAGCGAGCCGATGTAGCGCGCATTCCATTCCATGTCGAACGGAATGCCTTTGACCAGACACCACACCGACAACATGGCCGCGCCATAAGCCATGCCCCAGGCGTTGGTGGTCAGCGGTTTGAGCCCGGCTTTCTGTTGCAGGCTCGACAGCATGTTGCCCGCCGAGAAGCACAGTGTCCCGAGCAACGCCAGGCCCAACCCGAGCAAGGTTTGCGGGCTCGCGGTGTGGCCCGCCACCTCAGGCCAGAACAACAGGCCAAGCCCAAGCAGCCCCAGCGCACCGCCCATCAGCACATTGCGCGCGACTTTCTGGCCGAAGAACACGCGCGCATTGAGTGCGTTCCACAACGTGGCGGTGGAAAACACCACCGCGACCAGACCGCTGGGGATCCACTGGCTGGCCGTCAGGAAACACATGAAATTGATGCAGAACAGGCACAACCCCTGCGCCAGACAGATCAGGTGCCCGCGACGGTTCATCACTTGCAGGCGGCGACTGAGCAGTAGCATCACGAACAGCACCAACGCTGCGAGGCCGAAGCGATAAACGATCGACACCGGAATCGCCACCACGCCCAGTTGCCATTTCAAGGCAATCCAGGTGGTGCCCCAGATCAGCACGGTCAGCAGATACAACGAAAGGTTCATGGCAAAGACTCTCCTGAATAGGCCTTCAGTGTCCTGCGCCAAAGCCTTTCGCACTTGCATAAACTTGCGCTTTTGTCGGGCCACAGGCTGGCAGCCGAACGGCTACGGAGTAGGATGCAAGGCGTCAACGAGAAGCCATCATGCCTGCACTGGAAACCCTGCAAGTCTTTCAAGCCCTCAACCGCTCGCCCAATGCTCGCCTCGAGCACAGCGCCGAGCTCGGTGACGGCATGGCTGCAGCCTTGTGGAGCAACCATCACGACGCCCAGGATTACGAAGCGCCGAGTCATCACACCCTGTCCTGCTACATCGCCGGCGGCACCGGCACTTTTCGCCGCGACCAGCCCGGCACCAAGGGCGGCCCGGACAAGCTGTGCATCCTGCCGGCCGAGCATCAATCGGGTTGGGTGATCAACGGCGACATACGCCTGGCCCACGTGTATTTCAGCCCCGAACAATTCGCCCTCGGTTGCGTCACGCTGCTTGACCGCGAACCTCGCGAACTGCAGCTGCGCGAAGCGACCTTTCTGGACGACCCGGCACAAGCCCGGCGCTTTCGGCAAATGCTCACACTCAACTGGAACGAGCCCGGCGAACGCGTGCTCACCAGCAGCCTGGCCCATGAAATGCTCAGCCACGTCCTGCTCGGCCAGGTCGGGATGCGTGAGGGCTTGCGACTGAAAGGCGGATTGGCTGCGCATCAGCGGCGGCAGTTGGTGGAGTTCATCGACAACCAATTGACCGAGGCCATCAGCCTGGGGCAGTTGGCGGCGTTGTGTGCGTTATCCGAATACCACTTTGCGCGGATGTTTCGCGAGAGTTTTGGCTTGCCGCCGCATCAGTATGTGTTGTCGCGGCGACTGAGCCGGGCGCGGGAGTTGTTGCGTTCAACGTCGCAGCCATTGGGGGAAATTGCACTGGCGTGCGGGTTTGCCAGTGCGAGTCATTTCACCAATCGGTTTCGGCAGGCATTGGGGGGAACGCCTGGGGAGTATCGGCAGGCGTTTTTGCGGTAGGCCTGAAGTCTTCAGTATCTGGGATGCCGCCATCGCGAGCAGGCTCACTCCCACATTTGGAATGCATTCCCATGTAGGAGTGAGCCTGCTCGCGATGAACGATGACGCGGTCTGCGGTCAGAACTCCAACGTGCTCGACAAGGAGATCTGCCGCGAATCCCCCATCGACACAAAGAACCGGCTCGCCGCCGAGGTGTAGTAAGTGCGGTCAAACAGGTTCTTCACGTTGAGTTGGAACTTGACCTTCTGCCCCTCGACTTTGGTGTCGTAGGTTGCGAACGCATCGGCCACGGTGTAGCTCGGCAGGTCGAAATCGTTCACCGCGTTACCCGCTCGCTCACCGACATAGCGCGCGCCCGCGCCAACCCGCAGCTGATCGCCACCGACGATAGTGCCGAAGTCATAAACCGCCGACAGCGAGCCACTGTTCTTCGCTACGTTTTGCAGTTTCTTGCCTTTGTAGATCGGGTCTTCCGTGACTTCGGCATCGGTGTAGGCATAGCTGCCGATCATGCTCCAGCGATCACTCAACTGACCGCTCAAGTCCACTTCCAGCCCTCGGGAACGCACTTCACCGGCGGCGCTGTAGATCGTCACCGGGCCTTCGGAATTAGCCACCAGCACGTTGCGTTTCTTGATGTCGAACAGCGCGACGTTACCGGTGACGCGGCCCGGCATGTCGAGCTTGGCGCCGATTTCCCAGGACTTGGCTTCTTCCGGCGCGACGCTGCCGTCCAGCACGGTGCTGCTGCCGCTCAACGGTGCGATGGTCGAGTTGGGTTTGAACGACTCGGTGTAGCTGCCATAGAACGACAGTTCATCGGTGTAGCGGTACACCAGGCCGGCGCGAGGCACCCATTTCTGGCCGTTGCTGTCAGTGTTGGCCTTGAACGGTACGCCTTTGCCGGCGTACTGGTCGTATTCCTGGAAGCGCGCGCCGGCGACGAAAATCCATTGATCGGTCAGGTGAATCGAGTCCTGCAAAAACACCGAATCGCTGCGCAGTTTGTCGGTCTGCGCGCTGTCGGCCGGGCTGACCGTGGTGCCGGCGACTTCGCGACCGTAAACCGGGTTGAGGTAACTGAAGGTGCTCAGGCTTTTCTGACGGATCAGGTCTTCGCGGTAGATCTTGCGGTATTCATCATCGACGCCGAACACCAGGTCATGTTTCATCCCAGCGAGCTGGACATTGCCTTCCAGGCTGGCGGTGGTGAAGCGGTCGGTGCTGATCGCGTTCTGAGTGCCGTCCATGCTGCGGGTCAACGTGCCTTTTTTGGTGTCGATGGCGGTGATGCGCACCTGGCTGGCGTCGTAGGTTTCGCGGTTCCAGCTGTAGCCGAAGTGGGCTTTCCAGTTGTCGTTGAGCTCGTGATCGGCCTCGAAGTGATACAGGTCCGAGCGGCCTTCCATGTTATTGAAGGGCTCGTCGAGGCGACGCTCGCGGGAGATGTCCAGCGGATGGTTGTCACGCGGGTCGATGATCGTGCCGCGGTCGAACGGGGTCAGGAACTCGCGGTGTTCGTAGGCGAACAGCAGTTTGGTGCTTTCGCCGAACCAGGCCAGTGACGGTGCGACCAGTGTCTCGCGGTGAGTACCGAAGTTGCGCCAGTAATCTTCGTCTTCGTGGTCCAGGATCATGCGATAGGCCAACCCGGATTCACCCAGCGCACCGGTGCTGTCGAGGCCGCCACCGCTGCCGTTTTTGCCGTCGCCATAGGTCGAGCCACGCAGGGTCAACGCGTTGTACTGCTCAAGTTCGGGCTTTTTGCTGACCATGTTGACCACGCCGCCCGGGTCCTGGATGCCATAAAGAAGCGAGGCCGGGCCCTTGAGCACTTCGACCCGGTCCACGGTCGCATTCATGCCACGGCCCTGCACGATCGGCATGCCGTCGCGCATGATCGAGCCGTTGCGGTTGTCACCGAAACCGCGAGTCATCACCGAGTCCTGAGTGCTCGCCAGCGTGTTGCCTTGAGTAATGCCGCTGACGTTGGCCAGCGCGTCATCCAGATTGCGCGGCGCCTGATCGCGAATGACCTGCGCCGGAACCACGTTGACGGTCTGGGGGATTTCCTGGATCAAGGCCGACGAGCGCATCACCGAACTGGTGGGCGGTGGCTGATAGCTCATGGATTGATCGGCCACCGAGGTAATGGTGGTCGCGCCCAGGTTCAAGGCACCATCGGTAGGCAATGGCTCCAGCACCAAGGTGTGGCCGTCGGTGCGACGGAAGGTGAACCCCGAACCGCTGAGCAAATGCTGCATCGCCTGCTCGGCACTCATCTGCCCGCTGAGCGCTGGAGCGTTGATGCCGTACGGCGCCTCATCGGTGTAGACCACGCTGATACCGGTGATCCGGCTGAAATCGCTCAAGGCCTGGGGCAACGGTTTGGAGGCCATTGCAAAGGTGAACGGCGCACTCTGTCGGGCACTGCCAGCCTCAGCCGCCACCGCCACAGTCAACGGCAGCAACGCCAACGCCGAAAAGCTCAAGGCACACGTACCCAACCATTGTTTGACCGAACCCGATTTTGCCCTGGACTTCATTGCTCATGACCTGTGTAGAACCTACGGAATGCGAATGACTCGCAGTTTCAGTCACTACACGGATGGCGTCGGGGTTTACCTCACCAGAATTTTGAAATTATTTTCAAAACACTTCGCTCGTTCCCACAGGGGAATGTAGTCAATTGTGGGAGCGAGCCTGCTCGCGATGGGGCCAGCAGCCTCAGCGCAAAATAATCAGATGCCCCAAAACCTTGTGCTGCTCAAACCCCAACACCCCTTGCAACGAACTCAACACCGCGAGCGGATCCTTGCTCGGAAAACTGCCACTGACCCGCCGCGCCGCCAGTTCATCGTTGAGCAGCACAATCCGTCCCGGGTAATAACGCCCAAGGTCTTGCACCACCTCAGCGAGTGTTGCCTTGTAGTAATTGAGCCATCCCTGACGCCACGCCAATTGCGCTTCGCTGTCGACCGCATGGAGTTTTTCCGCCGAACCCTCGCCATAGGCCACTTGCTGGCCAGCGCTGAGAATTTGTTGCTCGGCGTGCCTGTCCGCCGTCACGCCCACCCGCCCGGACAACACCGTGACCTGCGCACCGAGCGGTTGCAGCCGCACTTCGAACTGAGTCCCCAGCACCCGCGCCTGGCCTTTTTCAGCGTCCACCACGAACGGCTCGCCGGTGTGGGTCACGCTGAAAAATCCGGCGCCGCGCCGCAGCTCAACCCGCCGCTCGCCACGACTGAAATCCACCGCAATCGCGCTGTCGGCATCAAGCGTGACGTGTGACTGATCCGCCAGCGTGACGGTGCGAATTTCCCCCGGCGCCGATACATAGTCCGCGCCCAGATCATCGACCCAGCGCGACGGTTGCCAGCCAGCACCGACGCCGATCATCAACACCATGCACGCGGCCATCGCCAACGCACCGGACCAACGCAGAACGCGGGTACGGCGCGAGCGATTCATGGCGCTGAGGTAACCCTGCAAGGCAAACGCCTCTTCGTCGGCCAACGTTCGGGCCGGTGTTTCGGTCAACTCCCACACCACTTGCGCCTGGGCGTAAGCCTCGGCATGGGCAGGGTCGGCCTGTAGCCAATGGCTGAAGGTGGCCTGATCGCCGCTGCTGGGCTGGTCATGCAACAGACTCAGCCAGGCGAAGGCCGCCTGTTCCTGAGCAGGCGTCGGGGTGACGCGTTCGGTGTTGTTCACGGTGCTTTCCCTGGCGTGCGCGGTTCGGGTTCCCGCAGGCTGGCCTTGCAAGCCTCGAGGGCGCGCATCATATGTTTTTCCACCGCGCTTTGGGACAACCCCATGGCCTTGGCGATTTCGGCGTATTTGCGCCCGTGGATACGGTTGAGCAGAAAAATCTGTCGGGTGCGCTCAGGCAGCGCACGCAACGCCGCTTCGACGTGACGCAAATCGTTGCCCGCCTCCAGCGCCGCTTGCGGTTCGCTGCCGTGACTGTCGGGTTGATCCGGCATCCAGCCCTCGTTGACCCGCACCCGCGTGCCTTCGCTGCGCAAATGATCGATGGCGATGTTGCCGGCGCACCGCAACAGGTAAGTGCTGAGCTCTTCGACCTGCACCAGCGGCCGACGCCAGAAACGCAGGAACAAATCCTGCACCAGATCCGCGGCGGTCGCCCGACAACCGACACGGCGGCTCACCAGTGCTTCCATTTGCGACCGCTGGGAAAGGAACACCTGCAGGAAATGCGCACGCGCACCGCGATGTTCGTCGTCATGGGATTCCGGGGGGCTGCTGATCATCAGGTCAGCCTTGCGCAAACACGGCGACGGGGCTGGCGAGCACGCTCAACCCGGCCAACGCCAGGGCCAGGCGCGGGCGATACGGCATCAACAACACCAGCAGCAAAGCGCTGAGCATCAACACCGCAAACCACTCCACCAATCCAAGTCCCCAGCCCGTCGACGACACTGCGGCCCACAGCGATAACGCCAGCAACAGCCAGCCACTGAGTTTCATCCCTTGTCGGCGACGGGCCGAGGGCTTGCGCCCGAGCAGTTCGGCGTGATGCCGATCCATCGATAAACAGAGCGCGGTGAAACCGCCGTAGCACAGCAACAAGGCCAGGAACATTCAGTGCGCCTCTTGCGCAAGCGCTATCGATTTCGCCCGCGGCCGGGTGACGATTCCAGCCTGCCCCGCGCGCTGTTTTTTCCACGCAGCCCACGCGAAAAACAGACCGCTGCCCAGGCACGTCAGATCGAAACCGGCCATGGCCCAATCGCCCTGCATGAGGGTGACGCCCAAGTGATAAGGCGTGGTCAGCGCGTTCAGCAGCGGCAGCGCACAGAACAGCAACGCCGTCAGCGCCAACTGTTCGACCCACGCGGCGCGACCACGGCGGACCATGGCGTGCAACACACTCAAGCCCCAGACGATAAAGAAGCTGTTCACTTCCCAATCCGCCCGCCCGGCCATTCCTACCGGTAACAATCGATTGGCCCAGAAGAACGCCGCCACCGCGACCATCAACCCCGACATGCTGGCGATATTCAGCACTTCCACCAACCGCAACTCAAACGGCATCACACCGCTCTTCGCATGTTTGAGCTGACGCTTGCCGAGCCAGATCACCAGCCCGGTACCGATCATTGCGGTGCCCGCCAACCCACAGATGAAGTACAGCCAGCGCAACACCGGACCGGCAAAATGGCCCATGTGCAAGCCGTAGAAACTGCCGGCAATCGCCATGGGCAATGCTTGCTTCGGCGTTGCGCCGAGCAACTGCCCGGTCATCCCATTGAATGTCAACGCGCTGCCAACGTCGTGGACCACTCGGTCGGCGCCGTCCCGCGCAAGAATGACCGAGGCATTCGCATCGCCCGGATTGTTCACCGTCAGCCGCCCGGTTCGCCCGCCCCCCCACTGCTCGCTGGCCTGTTCCAGCAGCGGGGCCAACGGCGCCAACTGACCCGGTTTGCCTGCCATTTCAGGCGGATTGGACGCTGGAAGCACCTCATCGTAAAACGCCTCGACACCACCTTCGTACGAGGCAAGGATGCTCGCCGGCATCACCATCACCATGAAAATCACCAGGCTGCTGTAGGTGATCATCAGATGAAACGGCAACACCAGAACGCCCACCGCGTTGTGCCCGTCGAGCCAGGAGCGCTGGCCTTTGCGCGGGCGGAAGGTGAAGAAGTCCTTGAAGATTTTCTTGTGGATGATGATCCCGCTGATCAGCGCGACGAACATCACCATCGCTGCGATCGTCGACAGCCAGCGCCCCCACGGATAGGGCATCTGCAGCTGAAAGTGGAAGCGGTAAAAGAACTCGCCACCGCGGGTGTCCCGGCCCTGCACTTCTGCGCCGGTTTGCGGATCGAGGAGTTTTTCGGTGAATTGACCGCGCGTGCCGGGCTTGGCCGCTGCTTGCTGCCAGCGCACCGACAGCCCGGGTTCGCGAGCATCCGGCAATTCGATGAGCCATCGCGAGGCACCCGCAGCGTGCTGCTCGAGGTACTGCTGGGCCAGGGTCAGACTGGCTTCGGAGGACAGCGAGCGGGCGGGAATTTCCGGCTGCATCCAGTGGCTGATCTCATCCTTGAAATAGGCGAGCGTGCCGGTAAGGAAAATCGCGAACAACAGCCAGCCGAAGATCAACCCGGCCCAGGTGTGCAGCCAGGCCATGGCCTGTCGAAAGCCCTCTTTCATCAGTGGCCCATCCAGAACGCCAGCCCCGACACCGCCGCCAAAACCACGCTTGGCACGATCAACCCGAACCAGGCTTGCCACGCACTGCGACAGGCAAAACACCAGAGTACGGCGACCAGATAGACCAGAAACGAGGTCATCATCCCGGTGACCACCGATTCACTACGAGCCAAGGGCAGCCACATTGCCAGGGTGACACTGGCCAATGCCGCGACGACGTACCCTCCCAGCACAGCGGCCAACACTCGGGAAGTGACGGCCAGTCGGTAGGAAACGGGGAGCGCAGTGATTTTGCCTTTCATGTTTCGACCTTGAAACGGGTGAGACCCCGTGAATGTCACGGAGCCGACAAGGTCGCAATATTAATGATAAATATTCTCATGTGCAAAAGAGATCCGACGGGATCGTTGTTACAGCAGTCAACGTTCAGTCAGCACGAACAAAAACGGGCCTGCATAAGCAGACCCGTTTGTCAGTGGTGGAAGGTAAAAACCTAATCAAATATCAGCCGTTTTGAGCAGCCTGTTCGTTCTCGAGAAACTCGTCTTCCAGCAGCGCATCGGCTGCAACTCTCTCGAACGGCACCACAGCGGCACGTGGTTTGCCCCGCAGTTTGCCGAACAGGTGCTCAAGCGCATGTTCAAGTTTTTCGGCCGCCCCGTCGATCGCCAGTTCCAGGGAGTCGGCTTTATGGGTTACAGAAATCGGTTGGTGGCCTTTTGGCCGCGCTTCCAGCTGACAGCGCATGTCATGGGGACCGGGCTTGTCGCCGTTCTCGTCCCGCAGATGAACCTCGACGCGTGTCAGGTCCTCCTCATAACGTTCGAGCGTGCTCTCAATGGTAGTACGTACCCACTCCTCCAGTCGGATGCTGCTTTGAATATGGTTATCGCTGTTGACTTGGATTTGCATAGTTCATCCCTTATTTCAGCTAGCTCGCGAGAGGCACATCGGCTGGCCCTTGGGCGTCATCACCGTGACCTCTTACTTACACAATCGGTCTGCGCGCAGAACAATTCAACCCCTAAAAAAAGATAAATTTTGATTCGCAAAAAAAGCCGGACAAGGAGCAAAAGCGCTGTTAAGGTCGGGAGTTGGGTCGCCGGACTCTTTTGTCACAATTGCTCACATCTGCCGCTCCGCCAGCGGATGCAGGCTTCGAAATATCCCCGCCTCTTCCACCAGCCAGTCATGCACCGCGCGCACGCCCGGATGGCTCAGCGCCCCCGGCGCATAGAGCAGCACGTAACGCTTGTGATTGGGTACCGCCAGGCCAAACGGCACGATCAACGTCCCCCGCTCCAACTCGTCATTGAGCAAGGTTCGCCGCGCAATCGCCACGCCCATCCCGGCAATCGCCGCTTCGATGGTCAGGTGATTGCGATTGAAAGTGTGCCCGCGCCGCACGTCCGCACCTTCGAAGCCGATGGCATTGAGGTAAAACTCCCATTCCGCGTACTCGTAACTGCCGCGCCAGGCGGTAATGTCGTGCAGCAACGGGAAATGCACCAGGTCCGCCGGACCATGCAGCGGCGGCCGACCACGCAGCAGGCTTGGGGCACAGACCGGGAAGATCTGCTCGTCGAGCAAGGTTGTGGATAACAAACCGGGATAGCTGCCGTCATTCAGGTCGATGGCCAAATCGAAGTCGCCTTCGTGCAAGGGCACGCTGCTGTCCTCGGCCACCAGCCGTAATTGAATGTCCGGAAAGCGCTGCTGCAAGCGCGGCAACCTTGGGGTCAGCCATTTGCTCAGGAACGATGGAATCGAACGCAGCCGCAGGATGCCGCTGATCATGCCCGCATCCAGTCGTCGCAATTCCGCATCGATGCTGCCGTAAGCCTCGTTGACGGTGATGGCCAGTCGCTGGCCTTCGGCGCTCAATTCCACGCCGCGAGCGCGACGATGAAACAGGCGAAAGCCCAGTCGCTCTTCCAGCTGTCGGATTTGCTGGCTGACCGCACCCGGCGTGATGTGCAGTTCTTCGGCGCAACGGGTGAACGACAAGTGCCGCGCGGCACAGGAAAACACGTGCAGCCAGACGTAAGTCTGGGCGTGCAATTGGCGACTCATTGTTTAGTCCTGCTAAAGGCTGTCTTAGGAAGTTTCGTTGGTCACGTAGGACCGAGGTAGGCAGTATCGCCGACATTGCGCTTGTCCTACAAAAATGGCAGCGATTTCTCTTCCATTGCTTGTATAGGCTTTAGCATGGCTATCAGTGTTTTCGATCTCTTCAAAGTCGGCATCGGTCCGTCCAGTTCCCATACCGTCGGCCCGATGCGCGCCGCCGCGACCTTCGCCCAAGCCCTGATTGACCAACAATTGCTGGCCGACGTACGGCGCGTAGAAATCCGACTGTATGGCTCGCTGTCGGCGACCGGCGTCGGTCACGCCACCGACCGCGCCTGCGTCATGGGCCTGATGGGCGAGTGGCCGGACAGCATCGATCCCACGTCCATCGACAGCCGAATCCAGACCCTGCGCGAAACCGGCGAACTCTCCCTGGCAGGCAAAACCTCCATCGCCTTCAACTGGCAAACCGACCTCCTGCTGCTCGACGAGAGCCTGCCCTACCACCCCAATGCGATGTCCCTGACGGCCTTTGGCGAAACCGGTGAATTGTCGGAGCAAACGTACTACTCGATCGGTGGCGGTTTTATCATCGAAGCGGCCGAAGCCGAGTCCGGTATCGCGCCCACCAGCGATGTGGTGCTGCCGTACGATTTTTCCAGCGCCGCCGAACTACTCAAGCTCTGCAACCAGCACGGTCTGCGCGTTTCCGAGTTGATGATGGCCAATGAACTGGCCTGGCGCAGCGAAGCGGAAATCCGTCAGGGCCTGTTGCACATTTGGTCGGTGATGCGCGAATGCGTCGAGCAAGGGCTGCGCCATGAAGGCATCCTGCCCGGCGGTCTGAATGTTCCGCGTCGCGCGGCGAAATTGCACCGCAGCCTGTTGGAAATCGGCAAGCCGAATGTCATCACCTCCACGCTATCGGCCATGGAGTGGGTGAACCTGTTTGCCCTCGCCGTGAACGAAGAAAACGCAGCGGGCGGGCGCATGGTCACGGCGCCGACCAATGGCGCGGCGGGGATCATTCCGGCGGTGCTGCACTACTACATGAAATTCAACCCGGACGCGTCGGACGATGACGTCGTCGCGTTCTTCTTGGGCGCTGCGGCCGTAGGAATTCTCTGCAAGAAAAACGCGTCCATCTCCGGTGCCGAAGTCGGCTGCCAGGGCGAAGTCGGCTCCGCCTGCGCCATGGCCGCCGCCGGGCTGGCGGACGTACTCGGCGCCACGCCCGAGCAACTGGAAAACGCCGCCGAAATCGGCCTTGAGCACAACCTCGGCCTGACCTGCGACCCGGTCGGCGGCCTGGTGCAAGTGCCGTGCATCGAGCGCAATGCGATTGCTGCCGTCAAGGCGATCAACGCTACGCAAATGGCCCTGCGCGGCGACGGCAAACACTTCATTTCCCTGGACCGGGTCATCCGCACCATGCGCGATACCGGCGCCGACATGCATGACAAATACAAAGAGACTTCACGGGGCGGCCTGGCTGTCAGCTGGGTGGAGTGCTGAGGAGCATTCCCGACGCCCGTAACACGTGAGCCCGAGCAAGAACAATAACGAGGCCAAACGATGACCGATGTACGTACACCTGCTGCCGATAATCCTGCTGTAGACCTGACACGCAATAGCGAAATAACCCACAAAGGCTGGAACAAACACGACACCACCTGGATGCTTGGCCTTTATGGCACAGCCATCGGCGCCGGCACGCTGTTCCTGCCGATCAACGCCGGCGTAGGCGGTTTCTGGCCGCTGCTGATCCTGGCAGTGCTGGCATTCCCGATGACCTTCTTCGCCCACCGCGGCCTGACCCGTTTCGTGTTGTCCGGGCGTTCCGGGGACATCACCGAAGTGGTGGAAGAACACTTCGGCATCGGTGCCGGCAAGCTGATCACGCTGCTGTATTTCTTTGCGATCTTCCCGATTCTGCTGGTGTACAGCGTGGCGCTGACCAACACCTTGAGCAGCTTCATGGAGCATCAGTTGCACATCGCCCCGCCACCACGGGCGATTCTGTCGCTGGCGCTGATCCTCGGCCTGATGGCCATCGTCCGTTGCGGCCAGGGTGTCATCGTCAAATGCATGAGCGTGCTGGTTTATCCGTTCGTTGCAGCGTTGCTGCTGCTCGGTTTGAGTCTGATCCCGAACTGGAACGGCGCATTCTTCGCCACCGCCAGTGAAGGCATGCCGATGCCGCTGTTCTTCAAGACGTTGTGGCTGGCGATCCCGGTGATGGTGTTTTCGTTCAACCATTCGCCGATCATCTCTGCCTTCTCCGTCGATCAGAAACAACGTTACGGCGAACAGGCCGAACGCAAAAGCAGCGGCATCCTCGCCATCGCCCACGCCATGATGGTGGTGACGGTGATGTTCTTCTGCTTCAGTTGCGTGCTGGCCTTGTCGCCGGCTGATTTGGCGGCGGCGAAGGCGCAGAACATCTCGATCCTGTCGTACCTGGCCAACCACTTCCAGACGCCGGTCATCGCTTACGCGGCGCCGCTGATTGCGCTGGTGGCAATCACCAAGTCCTTCCTCGGCCATTACATCGGCGCCAGCGAAGGCTTCCAGGGGCTGATCGTGAAAAGCCTGCGCGGTCGTGGCCGGGTGATGTCAGCGAACTGGCTGAACCGCGTGACCGCGCTGTTCATGATCCTCAGCTGCTGGGCCGTGGCGACGTTCAACCCGAGCATCCTCGGCATGATCGAAACCCTCGGTGGGCCAATCATCGCGTGCCTGCTGTTCCTGATGCCGATGTACGCCATCCGTCGAGTGCCGGCCTTGCGCCAGTATTCGGGTCAGGTGTCGAACGTGTTCGTGGTGTTGATCGGTTTGATTGCACTGTCTGCGATCATCTACTCATTCATGCCCTGAAACGGGCAGGAAAAAAGAAGGCGGGCCACAGAGTCCGCCTTCTTTTTTGCCGTGTCTATTGTTCGACAATTTTTGCGGCATGGCCCTTGCTACGTCACCTGTGAGGCAAAAGGACTTTTGAAAACCTCAGCGAGAGCGATGTGCCGGTGGTCTGGTGTTGCGAACTAACCCCGATCATGGCCGGTCAACAACTGCACGTTCAATTCAGGCGGTGACGCATCATGGACAACCCTTTTCAGCTCATTACTGATGCTTTTGCAGCGGATTATCAAATCAACCTGAGCATTCAGGGCCTGGATGGCAGCATCATGCTGACCCTGTCCAACAACGGTCATGTGGTCGCCAAACGGATGATCAGCGCCGAACAACGCAATGACCCCCTGCGCCTCAAACGCCTGGTGCAAAGCATTCAGTTCGGCATTGCCATCGAACAGGGCCACAGCGCCGTGGCCATCCTCGAAGCCATGACCGACGGCGACCACAACCTGCCGCCGCCACGCGTCAAAGGCCACAGCCGGCCCGCGATGAGGTTCTAAATCTCGCCCTTCTCCACTTCGGGATGCTCACCGGAACCCGCACCGATCTTGCGTTGCGGGTGTTCGATCTTCACCGAAGGGAATTGCGACGAAGCGTAACGCACCACCAGAATCGCAAACGCCAGCAGCAAAATCCCGCCGCACAGGTAGATGATGCCGATGTCCGGCGGGTTGTGATGCGAGACGTTGGAGATCAGCAGTCGCGTCAGCGCGGTGATCGCCACGTAGATCAGGAAACGCACCGGCATGTGGTTGGTCTTGACTCACCCTTCACCTTCCAATCCGCTATCTTGAGGTAGTTCTTTACCCCCTCGCAGTGATATCAATTTGACACTAAAGCCCTGGCTATTCAAACTCCAACCTGCATTCTAGTGCTCAAATAAATTAGATTCATGTCAGGGAAATAATATGATTATCGGTACATTCATAAAAAACTACAAAATATATCAGAACATTACATTTCTTCCATTTATAAAAAACACAGATCATAAATTAAGCATTTTTATTGGAAAAAATGGTGCTGGCAAATCGTCAATTTTAGAAGCACTAGATACCCTATTTAACGATAGAGAGTGGAACTCAAACATACACTCTAGAAAATCAGACGGCTTTATTTGCCCTGTTTTTTTGATTCCCAAAAGGCTATTTCGCACTAGCAAATTCATAGAGGCACTCAGCGATTATTTCTGGAACTATCAAATCCCGGAGAATACAGGAGCTGTACGCAATGAAATGTGGAAGGATTTTATAGTTTTCCGAGAGTCTCTAAAAATAAAAATAAACACTTCCGATTACTACCTAATAATTATAGGTTGTAACGAACAACGCAATCTGAGTTACACATCAACACATAACCATCTAGAAAAAAAACTGAGAGATCAAGGAATCAATCTCAACGAACAAACCAAAGCTCTTGAGCTGATTTTGAACCGGTATGTCTACACCTATCTACCAATCCATAGCTCCCCCACAAGACTACTAGACTTAAAAGCAAAAGAGCTCCAAGCACTTCTTGATAAGAACTTCATAAAAGAAATAGAATCCATACTAACCAAAGATGATGAAACTATAAGCCCTATTAAAAATATAAATACAAAACTAGAAAATTTCATTTCAGACATCAACAAAAAATTCCAAGACATGGATGGCAGCTATCAATATAAAAACCCACACACAGGAAGAGTTACAGCCTCAGACATCACTGACACCATAATAAATAAATTCATTTCAAAAAGACCTTTACAAAAAGACGGAAAACCGATTCAACACCTAAGCTCCGGTGAGCAGAGAGTGGCTATTATTGATGTGGCGTATGCATTCTTAAGCAAAAGCACAGACACAAGTAAAGAGCTGATAATCGCCATAGATGAACCAGAAGTAAGCCTTAGCCCTACCAACTGCCTCAATCAATTCAAAAGAATTTTTAGTATTTCTAAAGACTTCAAAAAACAAGTTTTAGTCTCTACGCACTGGTACGGCCTTTTAATGGCACCCGCAGAAGCCACATTAAACCATATAAACAGAGACAGTGAACAACCGACACTAAAATCTCTGGACCTTTCTAAAATACAAGAAGAACGCAGACACTTCCCTGACTCCTTTGAGATGAAGAGCTATTTCGATCTTGTCTCTTCAATATTATCAATAATAAAAGGCAGTCCGCAAAATTGGATTATTTGCGAAGGAAATGACGACTCAAACTATTTAAAAACCATTATTTCCGATCAGATAAAAAACTTAAACATACTACCAATCGGGGGCCGAGGCGGAGTAATAAAAGTTTATGAATATATGCGAATCGCAGCGGAAGACAAGGCAGAAAGAGGTCTATTACAAGGCAAGGTTCTGTGCATTATTGATAGCGACCCAGAGATAATCGAAGTATCTTCTTGTTCGTCAAACGCCCAAAAGTCATTAAAAATCCTTAGATTCCAAAATTTTAAAAACGAGCAATCCGATCTAGTTCCTATCGCACCAAATGGACACTACACAGAGACTGAACTTGAGGACACTCTCGACCCTGAAGACTTTTATAATGCGGCTAAGCATATCGTTCGCAGCCAAGCTCCTGAAGCAGTTAAAAAAGCATTCTTAGCTGGGCAGGCGAACAAAAACGCTAAATACGCCGGAATAAACTACGATCTTGATTTCCTATTATTAGAGAATGGGGATCACTACCTAAAAAACGACATCAAAGAATTCTTTTTACAAGATCATGTAAAAAGCGATATATCGAAACGATATTCTGCAATCCATACAACACCAAAATGGGCTTCAACAATTATAAAGTTCTTTAACCCTCAAAGCACTAAAGCATCGACCAATAAAGAAACAGCAGAGCAACCAGCAAAACTATCCGAAAATGCAGATCACGCCTGACCGATTAAGCAGCTCCACAAAAGTAGAGCTGCTCCCCACCACCAAAACCGAAGACTTCCAGAGGAAAATATCATCCAAGCAGTTACCAACTCCACTGCAATCTTAAGTTTATGCTTTTTAGGTTTCAACTTTATCTTTAACTGACGGATATTTTGACGAGGCGAATCGAACGATAAGAATTGCAAAAGCAAGTAGTAAAATCCCACCACAAACATACAAAAGGCCAGCATCAGGATCTTTGTGGTGCGACACATCACCAATCAACAACCTTGTCAAAGCGGTAATGGCGACATAAAGAAGAAATCTGATCGGCATGTGATTTGTTTTAAAATAAATTCCTACCATAGCCCCTAGTTCTAGATAAATAAATAGCAAGAGAATGTCATCAACACTCACACTGCCTTCGCCCAGCATCCTGATAAACGTGACAACGGCAGCGTAGGCGGTGATAGCTCCAATGCCAAACAAGGCTAGGTAGTGGAAGGCCTCAACACATAAATTTCCCAGCGAATCAGCCGAGCAATGAAGGTTTTTGCGGAGCTTATCAGCCCAATTCAGGTTATCCATTTTCTGCTACTCCAATCAGATACAACACCAAGACGAGAATACAAAGTCAAGCTGGGAGAAGCCCGTTTTGGCTAATTTTTGATTCTATTCCGAGTGTTAGTATCGTGTGGTTGGTCTTGAAGTAAATCCCGACCATCGCCCCCAATTCCAGGTAGATGAACAGCAGCAAGATGTCATCGATCTTGATATGCCCTTCTTCGATCATCCCCAGAAATTCCATCACCGCCGCCCACGCGGTGACTGCACCGATGGCGAACAGCGCCAGGTAGTGGAAGGTCTCGACAAACAGGTTGCCCAGGGACTCGGCCAATTGATGCACGTTCTGCCGCAGTTTCTCGGCCCAGTTGATTTTCACGGTGATTCTTCCTTAGCTCGGTTCGAGCGGATGATGCGGGTTTGACGTGACGGTTGTTCTGCATGCAGAAAAAAGGCCAGAGGCGCCTGCCACATGATGGCGAGGTGCTCTAAAACGCGCTCCGTGGCGTTTGGTCGCACCTGCACCTCACAAACCCTGATTTCGGTCTACATTAAAAAGCCACTACCCAAAGCGCAGGGATTCGCTTATCCTTTTCGCTGTATATAAATACAGTAGTCAACAAGACAACTTAATGTGAAGGCATGTGAGGTGGTGAATGGCCGTCGAAGTGGTATACCGCAGCAGCCGAGATCTGGAGCGCTTGTTCATGGATAAAGCCGAAGCTGACCGTCATGACAAAATGCTCGAACTGGCCGAGTTGCTGGCCGAAGTGTTGCAAAAAGCCGTTCCGTCCCTGACCGAACAGCAAGTGGAAGAAGCCGGGATCTACATGGCGAAGAACCGCGATGTGTTCGCCAAGGCGTTCAAGAGTCAGCCGGATGCTCTGTCCGAACTGCTGAACGCACCTGCTGAAGTCGTTGAAAAGGCTGCCCCCGTTGAAGCGCCTGCACCTGTTGAAGTCGCTGAGCCGATCAAGCCAGCTAAAGCGCCCAAGGCTGCCAAGTAAGCAACGCCCGAATTGAATAGGCCCTGAGTCAAACGACTCAGGGCCTTTTTCATGCCTGCAAAAAGTCAGGCTTCGGGTTGTTCCAGCGAAAGCGGCTGACTAATACGCCTATACATTGCTTTCACGTCAATTCACGTTCTCTGCATTAGCCTCTCAAATCCCTGTCGGCAAGAGGGCTGATTATTTTTTGGGGAGCGATGCGATCATTTGATCAAAGGCCGTTACCGAGTATCTTTCATCAAGGTTTTCTACGGTGGGCATTTTTGAAGGGAACCCGAATCGCACTCTGCCGGGAAGCGCTTCATTCATAGCTGAGTACCAGGTCAGCAGAGCTTGTTGGAGGCGCACGTGTAGCTCGAATCTACTCCGTCGGCGGGTGGTGTCTGCTTTGGCTCGTTCGCGCGCGAGCTGAGGATCTATGCGGCCAACAATGTAACAGTCAGCAAAGCCAATACGTCCTTGTGCGATCGTTTCTCTTGTAGCGTCCAACTCTATTCGCCAGTCGTGTTCGCTCGCCTCGTCGATCTGCCAAAGACTCCAAATGTAGTGGAGCTTGAGAGGGTCACTGTCACACAAAGCCCACGAAGAAATGTCTTCCATGGCCAGCGCCGTTTGCCAGCGATCCACGTTTCGCTCTGCCCAAAAAGTTGCCGCTCCGACCGGATCCTTTATCCGATCTGGCTCGTTTTCAAAACGGCCGTTTTCAGGAATGACATGTTGCCCTCCATGCTTATCGCACCAAGTGGTTTTCCCACTGGCGCTGATACCCTCAACAACCAATATCATCGTTATGACTACTCCGTTAATTGCGCCATGATCTCACTTGCTCGCTGTGTCGGCAGCCGCATCAGCACATTTTTAAGATAGGCATACGGGCCATACCCATTCATGCGCGCTGACTGGATCAGGCTCATGATCGCCGCCGCCCATTTTCCGCTGCATAACGACCCGGCAAACAACCAGTTCGAGCGCGCAAGTGCCCACGGTCGGATTCAGCTGTTCCATAGTCATCTGGTCGTGAGGACGTCATGCCGCTGATTGTGCCAGAGCAGGCGATCAGCAGCGATAAACCGATGGGCTACCGGAAGGTGTCAAAGCACTGTGATCGATCCGACCGCACCGCCTCGCTGCCTTGGGCAGCCCCAGCACAAGGCCTGAAGCTGCTCGCTATTCACTATGACTTTCGGGGCATGCCGAATGCTGCTGGCTGACCCCGGTGGAGCGGCATCCACTTGCGAATGACGTTGGCATTGATGCCGTGGCTGATAGCAGCGCTGGAGATGATTGCTCCGGGTTGCAGGCAATCCTGAACAACCTGGGCCTTGAACGATTTGGGACAACAGCGTCGTAGGCACATGAAAAACCTGGCGATAAGGGTGATCGCGTCCGCTTAAAATACGCGGACACCATCGTCCCTAAAGCTGGAGTTCGGAAGGTGATTTGGCCGGATGCTAACGCTCCAGCGCCTCGACCAGCGCCTTGAAGAAACGCGCCGCTTCGCCCCCCGTGACCACGCGATGATCGAAAGTCAGGGACAGCGGCAAAACCGGATGCACCACTACAGCGCCGTCGACCGCCACCGGTTCGTCACGGATCGCGCCAGCGGCGAGGATCGCCACTTGCGGCGGCACCACCACCGGGTTGGCATAGCGGCCGAACAAGGTGCCGAAATTCGACAGCGTCAGGGTCGCTCCCATCATTTCCTTGGGCGGAATCGATCGCGCCTGCACGTCGGCCCTTAATCGCATGACGCCTTCCTTCAAATCAGCCGAAGTGCGATGACCGACATCGCGCAGCACTGGCACGAACAAGCCGTCCGGGGTGTCCACGGCGATGCCCAGGTCGAGCCGTTCGTGTTGTTTGATCGACAGGCTTTTGCCGTCGAAAGCGCTGTTGAGCACCGGCTCCACGGCGCACGCGGCCGCCATCGCCTTGGCGAGACGAATCAGCGGTTCGCGGGCCTGCCCCCAGCGATGCAGGTCGGCGTCACCGAAAATCGTCACCGGCACGACTTCGGCGTGGGACCGGGCCATGTTCAGCGCCATGCTGCGCCGCACACCGCGCAACCGTTCGCCGCCAAAGCGATCCAGTTCAGTTTGTGCCGCGTTTTCCACATCCGTACGGGTGATTTGCCCCTCGTGGCCAGAACCCGTCACCCCGCTCAACTCCACGCCGAGTTGCCGGGCCAGTTGCCGCACGGCCGGGGTGGCGCGAGTCGCCAGGTGCTCTCGGGTCGAGGGAGCCGCGCCGATGAAAAACGAGTCTTCCTGACTGCTGCCGCCACCTTCGAGTCGCCCCACTACGGTGCCCGCATCGGCTTCGCCTTCGTAACCGAGCAAGGGTTCACCGACGTGAACGATGTCGCCCTCGCCGCCGTAAAGTTTTGCCACTACGCCGTCGTAGGGTGCGGGAATATCCACCAGGGCTTTGGCGGTTTCTACCGATACCAGCAATTGATCGGCCTTGACGGTATCGCCGACCGCGACGTGCCAGCGGACGATTTCCGCTTCCTGCAAACCTTCGCCCAGATCCGGCAGTTTGAAATATTTCATCGCGACCTCCTTGGGCTCAGGCAAAGTGAAGAACGCTGTCGCAGGCCTGAAGAATGTCCTCGACGTTGGGCATGTACAGCGATTCCAGTCGATACAGCGGCGGCGGAATGTCCGGCGCCGTGACTCGCTGGATCGGTGCCTGCAAATCCAGCAGCACCCGTTCATAAAGGCTCGCGGCGATTTCCGCACCGACGCCACAGGAGCGCGGCGCTTCATGAACGATCACGCAACGGCCGGTCTTGCGCACCGAAGCTTCCATCGTGTCGAGGTCCAGCGGCTTGATACTCGCGACATCGATCACTTCCGCCGAGACGCCCCGCTCGGCCAATTCGGTGGCGGCTTGCAGGGTTTCCATCACACTGGCGCCCCAGCTGATCAGCGTGATGTCGCTGCCTTCGCGCAGAGTGAAACAGCTGTCCAGCGGCAGGCGCTTGCCATCGTCCAACAGAGGTTGCGGGTTCATGCGATAGAGCCGGGTCGGTTCGAGGAACAGCACCGGGTCCGGGTCATCGATGGCCGCCAGCAACAAGCCATAGGCCCGGGCCGGCGATGACGGAATCACCACCCGCAGCCCTGGAACGTGGGCGAACAATGCTTCAGTGCTTTCGCTGTGATGTTCCGGCGCGCGAATCCCTGCGCCCATCGGTGTGCGCATCACCATCGGGCAGGTGATCCGCCCGCGGGTGCGATTGCGCATGCGGCTGGCGTGGGACACAAGGTGTTCCATGGCCGCGTAGATGAAACCCATGAACTGGATTTCCACCACCGGTTTCAAGCCCTGAGCGGCCATGCCGACCACCAGTCCGCCGAGCATGGTTTCGGCCAGCGGCGAGTCGATGACGCGCTTGAAGCCAAAGCTGTCGCGCAGCCCTTGGGTGGCGCGAAACACGCCGCCGTTCACTCCGACATCCTCACCGAGGACGATGACGTTCTCGTCTTCGCTCATCGCCCGATGCAGCGCGAGATTCACCGCTTCCAGCAACGTGACTTTGCCGTTACTCATGGCTCGCATCTCCCGCGCGGCGCGCCGCCCTTTCGAGCAACTCTTCACGCTGCCCGGCGAGGGACGCCGGCCATTGGGCGTAGACGTGATCGATGATCGATTCGGGCGCCTGAAGACCCGCCGCTTCGAAGTTATCCACAGCGCGCTGCACCAAGCCCTGGCATTCGCTGATCAGCGCCTGTTCGCGGCCTTCGTCCCACACGCCCTGGTCGACCATGAAACGTTGCAGGCGTTTGACCGGTTCTTCGAGCCAGGCCTGCTTGACCTCGTCTGCCGACCGGTAGCGTGTGGCATCGTCGGCTGTCGTGTGGTCGCCGAGGCGGTAGCTCAGGCATTCCAGCAACACCGGGCCTTTACCGTGACGCGCCCGTTCGAGGGCCGCCTGCACCCGGTCGTAAACCGCGAGCATGTCATTGCCGTCGACCTGCTCACCGTGAAACCCGGCTCCGATCGCTTTCTGTGCCAGGGTCGGGGCGCCGCACTGAATCCGTCGTGGCACCGAGATCGCCCATTGGTTGTTATTGACCACGAATACCACCGGCAACTGCCAGGCACCGGCGACGTTGAGGGCTTCGAGGAAATCGCCCTTGCTGGTGGCGCCGTCGCCGCAGGTGGTGACAGCGACCCGATGTTCGCCGCGGATTTTGAATGCACTGGCCACGCCGCAGGCATGCAGGGCCTGGGTAGCAATCGGCACACAGATCGGAAAGTCTTGGGCCGCCGCCGGTTCGGCAAAGTCGCTGCCGCGCTCGTCACCGCCCCAATACAGGAGAATTTCTTCCATGCGCACGCCGCGCATCAATTGCACGGCGGTGTCGCGGTAATACGGAATCAGCACGTCTTCGGCGTGCATCAAGCTGCCCACCGCCACGCCAATGGCTTCCTGGCCCAAGGTCGGCGCATACGTGCCGATGCGCCCGGTGCGTTGCAGGGCGACGGCTTTCTGATCGAACAGGCGGGTCAGGACCATCTGCCGATAAAGGCGCGTCAGCAAATTGAAATCGTCGGCCCAGGCAGGAAGTTCGCCGAGCAATTGGCCGTCAGGGGATAAAAATCGGGTGTAAGGCAGCTCAACCTTGTGAGGCATCACAGGGGCTCCTGGCACGCCGCGTCAGCGTGCGTCAGTCAAGCCTGACGCTCGTGGCGCCAAGGCTTTGGGAGCAAGTCTGCCGGATAGGCCCTCACTCCTTCATCGGTTCAACTTCATCGATACAGCACTTTCTCCGCCAACTCGTCAGCCACTCGGGCCGGCGAGCGTTTTTCCGCTTGGGCATGGGCGAAGACTTCGGTCAGCCGGGAGCTGATTTTCGACAGGTGTGCGGTGATGGTCGATAGCTCTTCACCACGGTGCTTGAGCGAGACGTAGATCAGCCCGCCGGAATTGATCACGTAATCCGGCGCATACAAAATGCCCCGCCGCTCCAGTTGATCCGCGACTTCCAGGTGGGTCAGTTGGTTGTTCGCCGAGCCCGCCACCGCCGCGCAGCGCAATTGCGTCACGCTGTGGCTGTTGAGCACGCCACCAAGACCGCAGGGCGCGAGAATATCGCAAGGAGTGCTGAGCAGCGCGTCGTTGGCGATCGGATGAGCGCCAAGTTGTTCCATCGCCAGTTGGACCTTGCCGTGATCGATGTCACTGACCAGCAGTTCGGCACCGGCGGCGTGCAGCTGTTCGGCGAGGGCAAAACCAACGTTGCCAAGCCCTTGAATCGCCACTCGCAGGCCTTCGAGGTTATCGCTGCCCAGCCGGGCCATGGCGGTGGCACGAATACCGGTGAACACGCCCATCGCCGCGTGCGGTGCCGGGTCGCCCGCCGCGGTGGTGCTGGTGACGTACTGGGTCTGTTGGGCGATGCAATCCATGTCCGCCACTGAGGTGCCGCTGTCGATGGCGGTGATGTAGCGGCCGTCGAGCTGGTTGATGCAACGCCCGAAAGCTTCGAACAGCGCGGCGCGGTTTTCCACATGCACCGGGCGGACGATCACCGCCACGCCGCCGCCCTGAGCCAGGCCGGCCAGCGCCGCCTTGTAACTCATGCCTTGAGCGAGACGCACCGCATCCTCGACGGCGGATTCGTCGCTGGGATAGGCAAGGTAACGACACCCGCCCAGGGCTGGTCCCAGACGGCTGTTATGAATGGCAATGACCGCCTTCAACCCGGTGACCGAGTCGACGCTCAGATGCAGGGATTCAAGGCGAGTGCTTTGCATGAGAGCGAACATCGTAGGGCTCCCGAATCACTTCTAGTAGTCGCCAGTATAGGCTTGCGCCCGAAAATTGCAGAAGCGCGCCGGAATAAGCGACCTCGCCTTGCAGACTTTCGGACATAACCGGCAACCGCCCATGTCCGGCACTGGACGAATGCCGGAGACGGGGCTAAAACGAGGCATTAGCCGGAGATTTTGATGACCCCCCGCCAACGTTTTTTCGACTGTCTGCAACGTTCACCGCCCGCGCTGTTCGAGGCGGCGCTGTGGATTGCCGCCGAACACGACAGCGAAGTCACTTCCGAGGCAGTGCTGAACGATCTCAAGGACCTGCAACAACGGGTCAGTCTAGGCTTGCCGATGTTGCCGGTGAGCGAGTTGGCCCAGCCGTTGTTACGGCGTATGAATGACCTGGGATTCGCTCAGGACTCCTCCACGCCATTGCGCCCGCAAGTCGCGCTGGTCAATAAAGTGCTGGAACGCAGGCGCGGGCAGCCGCTGAGCCTGGGATTGGTTGCCCTGGAACTGGCCAGAGGTCTGGAGATCCCCATGGTCGGGGTCAACTTCCCCGGGCATTTCCTGTTGCGGGTACCGGGCGCCGATCACTTGCTCGACCCCTGCGGCGGGCGTCGTTTGTACCCCAACGACTGCCGGGAACTGCTGCAACGCCAATACGGCCCGAACATGAAACTCAGCGCCGAGCATTTGCTCACCGCCGAGCCGGTGCAAATGTTGCAGCGGTTGTCGCGCAACCTGCGTCAGTTACACCTTTCCAACGATGACTACATCGGCGCCCTGATCGACGCCGAACGCGTGCTGGAACTGGGCAACGCCAGTGCTTCCGACTACCTGGCCCGGGCCAGCCTCTATCAACGGCTGGATTGCCCGAACGCCGAGCGCTTCGACCTCGAACATGCCCTGCTGCTCAGTGACGACCCGATTCAGCGGATTCGCCTGACTGAACGATTAGGGCATTTGCCGCCAAACTCCATCGTCCATTAAAAGCAAAAGATCCGATGGTTTTAAGGGGTGTCCGGCTGGTTCGCCGGATGCGCCTCGATGAATGCCGGATGCGTCGCCGCCAACGCCGCCACTCGACGAATCCGCGGATACGCTTCAAGTGAAATGCTGAAGCGCTCGGCCGCGTACAGCTGCGGGATCAGGTAAACATCCGCCAGCCCAGGTGTCGGACCAAAGCAATAACCCTCGTCGCCGATCAACTGCTCCACCGTCGCCAACCCTTGGCTGATCCAGTGCCCAATCCACTCCACCACTTGCGGTTCATCGTGGCCCAACTGCCGCAGCTTGTTGAGCACGCTGACGTTGTGCAGCGGGTGCACGTCGCAACCAATCACTGCCGCCACGCCACGCTCATGGGCGCGAGCGGCGAGGTCTTTGGAGAGCAGCGGAACCTGTGGATAACGTTCCTCCAGGTATTCAATGATCGCCGGCGACTGGATCAGCAGCTCGCCTTCGTCGGTGCGCAAGGCCGGCACGCGGCCTTGTGGATTAATGCTCAGATACGGCGGCTGCCGATGTTCACCACCTGGCGGCGCGATCAGGTTGATTGGCAACGCCTGGTAATCCAGGCCCTTGAGCGCCAACGCAATGCGCACCCGAAAGGACGAAGTCGAACGATAGTAGGTATAGAGTTCCATGACCCGATCCTCTTAGCGCGCTGGCAGCACTTTGCCGCGGCATTCGCCGAAACCGATGGAGGCAAAACCTTCGCGGTTGCAACGGGCACGCAGGATGATTTCGTCGCCGTCCTCAAGGAATTTACGCACCTCGCCAGACGCGAGTTCGATCGGCTTTTTTCCGCCCTCGGTGATTTCCAGCAGGCTGCCGAACTGACCGTTCTCCGGCCCCGACAAGGTGCCCGAACCGAACAGGTCACCAGCCTGCAACTGGCAGCCGTTGACGCTGTGGTGCGCGACCATTTGCGCCACGGTCCAGTACATGTGCTGGGTGTTGCTAAGGGTCAGGCGATGGGCCGGCAGATTTTGCTCGCGCAGGCCTTCGGTGAGCAGCAGCACTTCCAGTTCGATGTCGAAGGCACCCGCCGCTTGATCGCGTTTGTCGAACAGGTACGGCAGCGGCTGTGGATCGCCTTCCGGACGTGCCGGCTGAGCACGACGGAACGGCTCCAGCGCTTCGGCCGTCACCACCCAAGGCGAGATGCTGGTGATGAAACTCTTGGACAGGAACGGCCCCAGCGGCTGGTATTCCCAAGCCTGGATGTCCCGCGCCGACCAGTCATTGAGCAGGCAGAAACCGGCGATGTGATCGGCAGCGTCACCGATGGCGATCGAGTCGCCCATCTCGTTGCCCTGACCGATCCAGATGCCCAGCTCCAGCTCATAGTCCAGACGCGCGCACGGACCAAAGGTTGGCTCGGTCTGGCCGGCTGGCAGCGTCTGGCCTTTCGGACGGCGAACATCGGTGCCCGACGGGCGAATGGTCGAGGCGCGGCCGTGATAACCGATCGGCACGTACTTGTAGTTCGGCAGCAACGGGTTGTCGGGACGGAACAGTTTGCCGACGTTCTGCGCGTGCTCGATGCCGACGTAGAAGTCGGTGTAGTCGTTGATTTTCGCTGGCAGGTGCATCTCGCAATTGGCCGCCAAGGGCAGCAGTTTTGCGCCTTGGGCTTCGATCTTGCCGCGCTGGGTGCTGCCTTCCTTGAACAACTCGATCATGCGTTGACGCAGGGCGACACGAGCCTCGCGACCCAGCTCGAAAAATGCATTCAACTGGCCGCCACGGGTGGCTTCAACGGCGGTCCGCGCGGCACCGTCGTCGAACAGCCCGGCATCGAGTGCCGCTCCCAGATCAAAGATATGGTCGCCGATCGCCACGCCACTGCGCGGCGCGCCGCCCTTCACGCTGAACACGCCCAACGGCAGATTTTGCAGCGGGAAATCCGCATGGCCGTTGGCGGAGGCAACCCAGCTACGAGTGATGGTTGTCTGAGTCATGGGTTATCTCCGGGTCGGGTCGAAAGTGGCGGGCAGCGTGGCCCAGCAGGCATCGTAATTGTTTTGCAGTTGCGGGCAATCGAGGGCGAATTGGCTCGGGCGCAGCACCTGGCTGGTCTCGAACATGAACGCCATGGTGTTGTCGATTTTCGCCGGGGCCAGTTCGGCGTTGATCGCCTTGGTGCAGGTTTCGCCGTCCGGGCCGTGGGCGCTCATGCAACTGTGCAAGGACGCGCCGCCGGGCACGAAACCTTCGGCCTTGGCGTCGTATTCGCCCTTGATCAGGCCCATGAATTCGTTCATCAGGTTGCGGTGGAACCACGGTGGCCGGAAGGTTTTCTCGGCGACCATCCAGCGTGGCGGGAAGATCACGAAGTCGAGATTGGCCAGACCGGGGACGCTCGTCGGCGACGTCAGGACGGTGAAGATCGACGGATCCGGGTGATCGAAACTGACCGTGCCGATGGTGTTGAAACGGCGCAGGTCATATTTGTATGGCACGTTATTGCCGTGCCAGGCGACCACGTTCAGCGGCGAATGATCAAGCTCGCAGCCCCACAACTGGCCGAGGAATTTCTGCACCAGGGTGGTCGGTTGCTTGAGGTTTTCGTAATGCGCGACCGGGGTCAGGAAGTCCCGCGCGTTGGCCAGGCCGTTGCTGCCGATCGGCCCCAGATCCGGTAGGCGCAGTGGCGCGCCGTGGTTCTCGGCAATGTAGCCGCGAGCTTGCGGATCAAGCAGTTCGACGCGAAATTTCAGGCCGCGCGGCAGCACGGCGATTTCCAGCGGCTCCAGTTCCAGCACGCCCAATTCCGTTGCGATGCGCAAGCGTCCCAGTTCCGGCACCAGCAGCAATTCGCCGTCGGCGTTGAAAAACACGCGCTCCATGGAGCGGTTGGCGCGGTAACTGTAGATGCTGATCCCGGCCGGTTTTTCCGCGCCGGAGTTGGCAGCCATGCTCACCAGGCCGTCGATGAAATCGGTTGGCTCGCTGGGGATGTCCAGCGGGTTCCAGCGCAGGCGATTGGGGGTCACTTCCCCCAACGGGCCGCCGGCCAGTTGCCGATCCAGTTTGACGAACGCCGGGTGATTGGCCGACGGCTGAATGCGGTACATCCAGGTGCGCCGCGCTTCGCTGCGAGGCATGGTGAACGCGGTGCCGGAGAACAGTTCGGTGTAGAGACCGTACGGGGCTTTTTGCGGGGAGTTCTGGCCGACGGGCAGTGCGCCGGGCAGCGCTTCACTGCTGAATTCGTTGCCAAAGCCGGACTGATAAGCCAGCTCGGGCGCCGTTGAATCGAGGTTCATGGAGCCTCCTGAACAGGGAGTAGGCAATGGCCTGTCACTCCGTCGAAGAGCTCTCGGCACGCCTGGGTTATTTTTATCGTAATTCGATTACGCTTAACGTAATTTGATTGGTATTGACCGTCAAGCTATAAAGACGCCCATTCGTCCCGGGATCAGACCACCTCCATGGAAACGCCGCGCAGCAACGATAAACAGAAAGTCCGCTCGGCCGAGGTCGGCACCGACATCCTCAAGGCCCTGGCCGAGTTGTCGCCATCGACTTCACTGTCGCGCCTGGCCGAACACGTACAGATGCCGGCAAGCAAGGTTCACCGCTATTTGCAGGCGCTGATCGCCAGCGGTTTTGCTGAACAGAATGCGGCCACCAACCATTACGGTCTGGGCCGCGAAGCCTTGCGAGTAGGGCTGGCAGCACTCAACAGTATGGACGTGCTGAAAGTCGGCGCCCTGCCCCTGGCTGAATTGCGCGATGAGTTGAACGAAACCTGCTTTATCGCCGTGTGGGGCAACCAGGGCGCGACCGTGGTGCACATCGAGCCAGCAGTGCGCGCGGTGACGGTGGTGACGCAATTGGGTTCGGTGTTGCCGTTGCTCAGTTCGTCCACAGGGCTAGTGTTCGGCGCCTATCTGCCCAAGCGTGAAACCGTCGAATTGCGCGAGCGGGAACTGCACAGCAGCGCTTCACATGCGCTGGCGGACGATCAGGCCTACCAGGCGTTGTGCGAACAGATCCGCGAACGCGGTCTGCATCATGTGCATGGTTTGCTGATGCCGGGCGTGGACGCCTTGTCGGCCCCAGTGTTCAACGCGGTCGGACAGATCGCCGCCGTGCTGACCATCGTCGGTCCGGCTTCGTTGTTCCATGCCGACGAAAACGGCCCGGCGGCGCAGCGGTTGCTGGCTGCGACGCGGGCCGTGAGTTGGCGGATGGGGTATCAGCCGATCCCGGATTCATCGACATGAGATTTGTGCTGCACAAACTTTAAAAGACACTTTTAAAGTTAAACAACGTATGTATCAGACGACATCCGGGAGGGATGTCTTGACCCAGCCGTTACAGCAGACGAGTTTTGCTGTCGAGGGCTTGTGGATCATTGAGAATAGCTTGAATGACCTCGAGCGCCTGTAAAGGCAATTTCTGTTGCCCGGTCGCCTGGCTGTAAAACTTCTGAACCGAATACACATCGCCCAACAAGCCGATAAAGTCCTTCTGCAACTTGGTTGCCCCCCCCTTGCTCAAACCGGCTTTACCCAGCGACGCCAGTTCGATCAGTGCATCCAGAAAATGCCATGCGGCAGTGGCGCGATCACCGTCGTTATAGGCTTCGGCACCTTCCAGCACACTTCTGGTGAGCAACACCACACTCATTGCAATGCCCACCGGCGGAATCACCACGCTGACAACGGTGGCCGCAGCCTCCACCGCGCCGAACACCAGTTTGAAGATGATTTCGTCCAGGCTTTCGGTCTTTTCATCGACATCGGAAATCGTGCGATAAATCAGATCGTCATAACTCCTGCCCAAGTCCCTGACGCGACTGTCGCGTAGCAGAACCGGAGCCTCATTGAAGTTACCAAGCTCTTCCAAATCAGTGATGTACGTCCGCACCACTCGCTGATCCTTATAACGAACCCGGTCATAGAAATAGTTGCCGAATTTGAGTTTCTTGACGGCGGATACAAATTCCGAGAACGGACGAATCAGTCGGCCATCAGGTGCGTCAGGCGTATACAGGAACTCCTCAACGCGATCACCAATGATCAATCGGAAAACGAATACCCCGACCACCAGTTTTTCTCGCAAATGCAACTTGAACATTGCGCTGAAGCGAACATCACTCGGGTATTCACCCATCGGACTCATCGTTCGTGTGTCAATTTTTTCCAGGTTTTCAATAACAGTCATCAGTTGCCGATACTGCTCGGCAGTCAAACGACCGTTAAAACGCTCCTGCATCACCCCTACTTTCATCTGGCGGCGCTGTACCTCGAGGTGAACCATTCGTTTAAACGCACCCTCGGGATGGCTTCTATCCAAATGCTTCGAACGTAGCATCTCGATGTACTTTTCGCCCGGGCGCAGCGTACGCGACCAGCCGGCAATATCCCGGATATCAAGTTTACTGATCGGTGGATGATCATGTTCCAGGGTAAACCGTGGATAACTCCAAGGCGTTTGTTGTTCATCGGCGTAAAAATGCGTTTCGGTGCTGATCAGTTCGGTCAGCGTCATTCCCAATTGCGGACTGACGGAGACAAAGATGCGATCAGGATTGACCGTGGCCCGCTCCCCCCTGTCAGCCAGCACTTGCTCGATTCGCTGTTTAATCAGATCGAAGCAGAACTTGCCGTAGGTAATGAAACCGCCCTCACGTGTGGCAATGACCTGCAAGGCCTTGAGTTCACAACGAGTACGGGCAAAGTTCTGGCGTTGAGCATCAGAAGCCGTGCGATAAGCGTAAGGTGTCCGGGACTCTTCCTCCGCCACTCGCCATGCGCGAATGTTTTCAATGGTGGCGGTCAGGACTTCAGCGCCTTTGTAAGGCGATGCAACCAGGCTCACTCCTTTCCAGGTACTCGGCAGCCGTTCGACCTGTTTCAAATAGGTGGCAATGACTTCTCGATCCACAGCGTGAGATTGCCAGGTCAGGTAGTCCCGACCTTTGGCATCCATTGTCCATTCGCCAACCCGTATGCCTACATGTTGCAAATTCTGGAGTTCGTACCAGTCCTGTCCACCTGGCGAGCCTGGCGCATACAGCAAGAAACCGTCTTGCCCATCGAGTCTTGCAACCAGAATCAAATGCTGGAGCGCTCGTGTGTCGTCGATGAGGCGCACGCCATCAATAGTGAATGCCTGGTCGCCGTATAAGGCAGAGACAATCCGTGCGAAGTTCTTGTCGTTGATGTGCCCCTGATGGCGAGCAGCCAACGCACTCAGCAACAGGCGCTGGCTCATGACGTTCTTCAAGGCTTGCATGACGTCTTGACGCTCATACCGAGAACGGAACTGGGCACCATAGGCAGCCCGGGCATCAGAGCTCATCATCTCTTCAAACCATTGCTGATTCAGCTCGGCGGGAAGTTCGTCTCCCATGAATACGAGATGGGCTCTTTGCCCTTCCTCGTAAAGGCCGTAGATGAACTGCTCGGTCAGGGTGCGAGTATCTTCCTGCTCGATCTTCCGTCCTCCCACCTCGAATGTATAACGAGCATTACACACAATTTCATCGGCATCCCGATCCTGGCCAAATTCCAGTTTAATGTTCTGATTGACAATGCTACGGGCATAATCCTTAAGCGAACTGAAGTGCCCCAACTGCTTTGCCAATTCACTCTCCCTCGTAACTAGCCATGCTTCGTGGGCCAAATAGAGCTCGCGATCTTCCTGACTTATTCCGTCCAGCCACGGTTTTGCGCTAGCAATCAAAGTATCTGCATTAAATAAACTATTCACATTCATTGTCCTTTGTTAACACATTTATGCCTGACCTGATGTCAAAGCACTTAGCGAAAACTTATTCCAGAACAACACAAAGAAACACGAGTAAAAAAATACAAGATATGATAAACGCGAACAATTTATTACCAGAAACAACAACACACAAGTCCAACTCTATATAAATAAAATCAAGCACAGGCACTTTTACGAGCACACACCTAACAACTTAGCCTTGGCCACAGCTTGCGTTCTTCGCTCAACCCCCAACTTTCCATTAATTCTACGGGCATGAGTTTTTACTGTATGCAACGAGATAAACAACACATCGGCAATCTGTTGATTGGAGTTGCCCTGTGCGATCAGCTGCAAAACTTCAAGCTCCCGTTTACTGAGGGGACTGGAACTGTGCGCCTCAACAGACAATTCGGTGATCGACATTTCAGCTGTACGCAGCCACTGGGGTTGCCGCAATTGCAACTCACGCCACGCTTGCCGCCCTTGGCAACGGCTAATCATTTGCTCCCCTTCTTGCAAAGCTGCAGTGGCCAGATGCGATTCCCCCTCCAGCCAGATCACTTCGGCCCGCGCCAGATGCAATTCCGCTTCGAGGGCGTACATGCCATTGGCGTGCGCATTGTCGATCAGTGTTTGAAGCAACGCTTCGGCGTTGCTGAGCTGTTGCAGATAAACCTCGGCCAGAATCAACAGATACTCAATCCGTGGAATTAGCTCCAGTGTGGCCGGGGGAGCCTGGCGAGCCTGCGGCCCACAATAATGACGCAGTACCCGCGCCAGTGCCTCATGGGCCAGTTGCGGTCGCCCCTGCTGCAACCAGAACTGACTGCTGACTTGCAACAGGACGCCACGATAGACGGTATCCGGAATTTTCCGCTGCTGCATCAGCCGTTCAGCATCGCGCAATTGTACAAACGCCTGGGTGTAATCACCCTGATTGGCCGCCAGTTGCGCGAGACCAAGAAATCCATATAACACACGCTTGTCGTGACTGCGCAGACACAACTCAAGACCGCGCTGAAAGCACTCGCGTGCATGTTCATCCTGGCCCATGGTTAACGCCAGTCGCCCACGTCGTAAAGCGATACGCCCAAGCAACGGCGCGGGCCGGTCGGCCTGCTGGCAGAGCAGTTCATGTATGTTGAGCAATAAACTCTCGGCGCGAGCCGGGGCACCCCGCTGCTCCAGCCATTGCGCGTGATCGAGCTCCATCAGGCCCTCGAACACCAGCGAGCCTTGCGCCCGCGCCAGGCACAGCGCGTCGCGGTTGTGGGCTTGCGCCACGTCGAGTTCGCCCCTTAGCAATGCCTGTTGCGTCAAACCGGACAAACACATCAGGCGCGCCGTCCAACACTCGGGATCGAGCGCGCTCAACGCGTCAAGAAAGTGCGCGCGCGAAGCCTCCATTCGGCCCTGTAAATGCAGCAACCAACCTTGCAGGGCCTGCCAACGTGCAATCAGTTGACGCTCAAGCACTGCCGAGGGTTGAGGCGTGAAATGCGCCAAATGAGCGATGCAGGCAGTCGCCTGGTCGAAACGTCCGGCGAACAACAGCGCAGCTGTAATCAATCCGACCAATTGCGGGCTGCCCAGCGTCAGCTCTTCACCTTGCTGCTCATGCAAACGCAACAACAGCACCACCGTTTGCTCCTCGAACAAATGCTCGAAACTGAAGTGCTGCAACAGGCTGACCGCCACTTCGTACTCCTCGGCGAGCAAGGCCTGTTCGAAGGCCGATTTCCAGTCCTGTTCGGTACAGAACCATTGGCAGGCACGCCGATGCCAGGAGCGTCCCGCCGGCCATTGCTCATCGCGCAACAACTGGGTGAACGGGGTGAATATCTGCAGCCAATCGGTGGAGTCGCCCCAAGGTTCGATAAAACAGCCCAGCGTTTGCAAGGTCCGCAAGTACTGAGCGCCCTCTCCGGCCCCGAACAGGTGATCGCACAGCCGGGCATTGAAGCGGGGCAAGTGGGCCAGCACGCGCCAGGCTTCGCTCAACTCAGGCGTCAGCGAGTTGAACAACTCATGCTCCAGATAATCGAGCAAGGTGTCCGCCCGTCCCAGGGGTTTGTTCTGCCGCGACCAATCGCACTTTTGCAGCAATGCAATCCGCACACCGGCACACCAGCCGCCGGTGCGCTGGATGATCCGACTGGCCACTTTGCCGGCCTGCTCCGGTACCCAGGGCTGCACGATCTGCTCGACTTCATCTGCCGTAAAAGCCAGCGAGGTGCTTTCGCATTCGTACAACTCATCGTCGAGCAGCAATCTTGGCCAGTTGCAGGGCGGGCGGCGGCGAGCACCCAGCCACCAGGTCAGCATCGGGCTGCTGGTCGCCAGCATGCGATCGAGCAACAGGTCCAACTCCGGGTCAGGCAAGCGGCAATAATCATCGAGAAACAGCCAGGTCGGCGTCTGCAATCGGGCCAGATAGCCCAGCAACTCGGATTCGTCCGACGAAGCCAGCCCCAGGGTTTCCGCCAGACGATGACGAAAATCCGCCGCGCTCAACACCACGCCAGACAATGGCAACCAGAACACGCGGCAATGGGGCGGGGCCTGCAACAGGCATTCGGCGAGCAGCGCAGTCTTGCCGCTGCCGGCCGGCGCGCAGAGTAATTTCACCCGTGCCGTGGAGGCCAGTAACGGCTCGGTCAAGCGAGACCGTGACAGGTGATGGGTGGACAGACGGGGCAGGAATCCAGGACGGTCCAGACACGGGATCATGGCGGTCATTGCGGCGTGCCTTTTTATAATTGTCCGGCAACCCTAGCCCTCTCTTAGCCGCTTGTTGAGAAGTATTCAGCACGCTGATTGGCAGCCATAAAAAAGGCGACCACCCGGTCGCCTTTTGTACTGCTGATGTATCAACCCACTACCGAACGCCCTCGGCGCGCAAGGCCGATGGCGTGTAGTCGGCAGCCTTGGCTTCGAAGCCGAATTCGAAACTGCGCTTCTCTTCGTTCTTCATTCCCAGGGCAATGTATCGGCCGGCAATGATGTCGTAGAGCGCTTCGAGGGTGTAGGCCGGGGTCTGATGATCGTAGTAGTACTGAGCGTGCCCCTCGGCCACTCGCCACAGCTGACCGCGACCGTCGTAATGGTCCGCCAGCGCCACTTGCCAGCTGTCTTCGTCGAGGTACATGTGGCGTTTAGCGTAGATGTGCCGTTCGCTCGCCTTGACCGTACCGATCACTTCCCAGACCCGGTGCAATTCATAGCGGGTCAGGTCCTGATTGATATGCCCGGCCTTGACGATGTCGTCGTACTTGAGGCTCGGCGAGTCGAGTTTGTAGCTGTTGTAAGGGATGTACATTTCCTTCTTGCCGACCAGTTTCCAGTCGTAGCGATCCGGTGCGCCGGAGAACATGTCGAAGTTGTCGGACGTGCGCAGGCCATCAGCGGCAGTACCCGGCCCGTCATAAGCCACTTGCGGTGCGCGACGTACACGGCGCTGGCCGGCGTTGTAGATCCACGCCAAGCGCGGTTCTTTCACCTGATCGAGGGTTTCATGCACCAGCAGCACGTTACCCGCCAGGCGTGCCGGGGCCGTCACCGATTGCTTGAAGAAGGTCAGCACGTTGGCGGCTTTTTCCGGGTCCAGGTCCTTCATCAGTTGTGGTACGGCGATCTCTTCTTCGAAGCGGATCGGCGTGTAGCTGCCGTTCGTTTGCGGGGTCACCTGAGTGATGATGCGGCGCAGGTTGCCGCCGTGATAGCGGGTGATGTGGTTCCACAACACCTCGACGCCGTTCTTCGGAATCGGGAACGCGTAGTAGCGGTTGCCGGTGAAATTGGCCAGGCCGTTACCGTCGTTGATGCTGTTCACGTTCAGCGCACTGCGCTTGGCCGACTCGTAAATCTCCGGGGGCAGGCCCACGGTGCGGTGAGTCGGGTAGACCGGGATCTTGTAGGTTTCAGGGTAGCGTTTGAACATCGCTACCTGGCCATCCGACAACTTGTCTTTGTACTTGTCGACCGTCGCGGCGGTGATGGTGAACAGCGGTTTTTCACTGGCGAACGGGTCAGCCAGGAAACCTTTGCTGTCCACTGCGCCGGCATTTTTCGGGATGCCGCCGGTCCAGGCCGGGATCGAGCCGTCGGCGTTGCCGGCCTTTTCGGCGCCCAACGGCGTGAGGCTGGAGGCAAGCTTGTTGGCTTCTTCCGGCGAGACCGCCGCCATTACGTTGGCAGCCAACAGACTCAAGGCCAGGGCGCCGCATTGCAGAATCGTCTTGCGCATTGAAATCATCCTTCTCAGCCAGATCAGAAGTTCACGCCGAAACTCAGCGCCAGGAAGTCGCGGTCTTCCAGGGTGTTGTAGTCACCGCCGAAGAAATCGGTGTAACTGAGGCTCGCGGTATAGGTGTTGCGGTAGTCGGCATCGACGCCGACGCTGACGGCCTTGGCGCCTTCGTTGAACAGCCCGTTGGGGCCGTAGCCGGCGACGTCATGGGACCAGGACAGGTTGGGCTTGAGGTTGATCCCGCCAATCACGTTGGCGTAATCGAGGATCGCCCGGGCGCGGTAACCCCAGGAGGTCGAAGTGACAAAGCCGTCGGTATCGCCGCCAAAACCATACTGGCCATAGACCGAGTCACGGCCGTAACGCAATTCGGATCGCGACTCCAGGCCACCGACGTGCACCACCGCCGCCTCGCCAACCAGGGTCAACCGCTGGGCGCCCAGCACTTGGTCGAAGAAGTGCGTCAGGGTGCTCTGGACCTGTGTCACTTCCTTGCGGCGGTAGCCTTTGTTGTCGGCACCTGGCGTGGTGGCGACAGGCGATGCCGCGCCGCCTGCAATCGGGTTGAGCAAGGCCAGGGTCAGGTCGTTGGTGTTGACTTGCACCGGAGCGTTGGGGCGATAGCTGATCTCGCCGGTCCACGCCGTACCGGTAGGCAAGGTGGTGGAAAAGCTCGCGCCGTAGAGGCGAATGTCTTCCGGGTACTCGAGGTAATACTGGCCGCGTCCGAGCATCACACTTTGAGCCAGTGCCGACCCGGTGCCGGGCGCGATCCTGTTGGCGGCACCGACGATGGCCGGGATCCGTGCCAGCGTTGTCAGGCCGGCGGTGGTCGTGCCGACCGTCGGGCTACGGCTGTGATAGTTCATGAAGTACAGGCCGTACTCGGTGTCGTCGCCGAGCCAGCGCAGCGCCGTCCCCCACTGCCCGGAGTCGCGGGCATCGCGGTCACCACCACGCGGTACGATCACACCTTCCTGGCTGACTTCGAAGCCTTGGCCAAACGCGGCAGCGATCGGTTGCAACGGTGCGATCGCCGGGCTGGCCACCGTGTAATTCTTGTTGCAACCGTCTGCCACCACGTCGTTACCGAAGAAGGTGCCGCAGTTGTCGACGACGGTCTGGTCCCACTCAAGTTGATAGAAACCTTCCACCGAGAGTTGGTCGGTCAGGCCTTGAGAGGCGAACAGCATGTTCACCGGAATCAGGCCTTCCTTGATCTCGGCGCCAGGACGGCGAAACGCTGAAACATCGATCGGGTTGATGCTGTTGATCGAGTTGCCGATGAAGGTACTTTCACCCCAACTCACCACCTGCTTGCCGGCGCGCACAGTGCCCGGCAGGTCAGCGATGGAATAGTTGTGATAGACGAAGGCGTCGAGCAGTTGCGCCCCGGAAGACTTGGCGCCTTCTTTACGACCGCTGTCACTGATCGCTTTGAACTCGCGATCCTCGTCCTTGAGTTCGAAGTCGTACCAGTACTTGCCACGCACGAACACCCCGGTGTCGCCGTACTTCAATTCAAGGTCATGAATACCCTTGAAGATCTTGGAGAAGGTTTCGCCCTTCTTGAAGTTCAGCCGCCCGTCATCCCCGGTCGAAGACTGGCCGGTCCCGCCATTGACGACGCCTACCAGGGATTTGTCGGCATCACGCATGCCCCAGCTCGCGCCGACGGACAGCGAAGAGTCAAATGTCCCCTCGATTTCGCCAATGTTGAATGAAACAGCCTGCGCCTGGGCGCAGCAACCCAAGGCAACCGCAGCGGCGAGCGCTTGCGGCGTGAAGATGGCGCGCATTGTTGTTTTTGTCATGCGTCTTCCCCGGTGAGTGACAGAAGGCCCCACCCTACTGCCCCATGTTGGGAGCGATAAGCGCACCAAGGAGGTATTCGCGATGTACCTCCAAAGGATGAATGCCCGCATGGGACGGGGGTTTGCGCGGGTTATGGATGGGCTGGATGGGGGGTTATCAGCCAGGTGCATAGGGCGTTGTGCTCGCCAACCTGTTGCAGCAGCCGCCCCAGATCCCATGACAAATGGAACTGTTGCCGAGACTGCAACAGTGCATGTCTTGAATCGCTATTTTTCCTTTTGGCTCAACGCCTTATTCTTGCCGGGCTTTCACGGCAACCAGCCGCAAAGCACGAAGCAATGGCGGTGGCCAGTCCACGCCATTGGTATCAGATTTCAGATGAATTGAAGATGTTCGACTCATCGCCCCGTGTTCACTGACGTTGATTTATTGCTCCTTGATCAATCGTCTTACTTTGGCCGCTGCGTTTGCAGCGGCCTTTTTTATGCCTGTTGAAAACATCGAAGCTCACGTCCTACAACAAATTCCAAGACCACTATCGGACAGTTCTTTTTGTGCAGAAGAAATCTGCACGCCGATAGTATTACCCCGCGAAACCTCTCTCAAATCAACACCCTATTGCCTACCGCACTCTAAGAATCTTTAACCACGACTCTGCTGTAACTTGAAACATATCAAACATTCACTGGTGACACGGACATCACTACTGCCCGTAATCACGTACTTATCAGAACCTTAACAAGCACATTCAAAAGGATATGAATATGCAAAATCCCCCACCATGGGTATTAACCGAAGCCGTCCATATAAAAGCAACAGCGCCTCCGAACACCCCGGTAATTCGCGGAACATCCCCAACTCTCCCTCATAGCGGTATGTTTGGCATTCCAACGAACGTTGTAGTCAATTCGCGGGAATTTACTGCCCACAGCATGAAAACTGCTCGGGAGTTTCAAACGCGTACAGAACAACTAGCGCAATCTATCGAGCAAGATCTGGTCGCAACACGATTAGAAGGCCCCACTCACCCACTTCCTCCCGCAGAAGCAATAATTCGAGAGTTAGGAGTACGCCACACACTGATTGTCAGGAAGACAGCTGAACTTCACCAAAAGACCGCACTTGCCTATCAGTTCTTTGGGGGTGACCCGCTTAGTAAAGACTTTGATGACTACTTTCGAAAAGCACAGAGCATCGATAGGACAGTCAATGCGCGGGGGGTTGCAATGAAGGCTTGGGCAACCTCGTACAGAGCCGCCCACGAAGCGAATCTGCTGTCGCAATCAATCCAAATGCTCAACCAGCAACAAGTCGAAGTTCACAAGTGGCTGGCCGCCGTGCAGGCCAATGATCAAGCGCAAGCGGCAGCGGCGGAAGCCCAACGAGTAGCTGCCGAGCGCGCCCGGATCGCAGCTGAACAGCAACGTCTGAACGAAATCGCTGACGCGGCACGGCGAGAACAAGAACAAGTTCGAAGGCGCGAACAAGATCGGCTTGCAGCGCTGGCAGAAACCAAACGATTGGCCGTCGAGCAAGCTCGAATGGCTGCCGACAAGGCACACCGAGAGGCACAACTTAAAGCGCTGGCTGATTTTCAGGCTCAGAATCAAGCTCAAGAAAAAGCACGAATCGCTACATTGAAAACAGCGCTGGCCGAGGCTGAAGCTAATGCAGAAGCAGCCGCGCAGCATTTCGCAGCTGAGCAAGCTCGTCTCCAAGCCGAAATGGAACAGCGAATCGAGCAGATACAAAAGCAACTACAAACAGAAAGACAGAGTCTGGAGACTCGCAGGAAAGTCATTGATACAGCTACCGCCATGGCTCAACGCCAAGCTCAACTGGCGAATCTGAAAATACAGCAGCAAAAGGAAAAACAGGCGCAAGAGCACGAGCGACAACAGGCTCGTCTGGCGGCAGAGGCTGAGACCCAACGACAAATCGAGCAGGCACGCCTCCTGGCGCAATGGCGAGAGGAAACAGAGGCTCAGTGGCAAAGCCCCACGTTCGCCAATGTCGGCTCATTGGCGGCATTCGGTCCAACGTTTACCGGCACGCTCGGAACTGTCGGCATTAATCCAGCGACTTCCTTGGCGCTCAGGACCGCGTTACGTGCTGCGGTATCCGCGGCTATCGCAGCCCTCGCGTCAGTAGCAGCACCGGTACTCGTCGGGTTCGCCGCTCTATTGGCTCCCTCCAGGCTGGGTAGCGGTGATCTTTTCTCCGTAAGTGTTCCGCTGTCAGAACTCGCTCCTGATTCAACGGCCGACCTGTATGAACTGGCAGCTATCGGAGGGGAAATCGACCTGCCGGTGAGACTCGGCTCGAGGACCATAGGCAATAGCGTAGAGATTGTCGTTGTTGCCACTGACGGAGTGACAGTACCCGCCAGTGTGCCGGTAAAACTTGCTCAATTTGACGCACACAAGAATGTTTACGTTTCCGGCAGCACCGTCTCCAACGGCCCCGTCATCACCTGGACGCCGCTGGTAGAGCCGCAGGATCCTTCAACGGAATTTCCGCTGGTCGACACAGACCTGCCGATCTATGAAGGCGCTACCGTCACCCCCGACGCGGGACGAATCGATCCTTTTCCAGAGCTGGATCGCTACGGGTTTGGCGGCTTCATCACCGTCTTTCCGATCGACTCCGGGATCCCTCCGACATTCACGATGTTCAGGGATCGGCGACAGGATCCCGGTGTTGCCAGCGGGAGCGGACAGTCGGTTTCAGGAAATTGGTTGGGTGCCGCCTCGACGCTGGAAGGGGCGCCGATCCCCAAGCAGATTGCGGATAAACTTCGGGGGCGGGAGTTTTCGAGTTTCAAAGCGTTTCGCAGAGTCTTTTGGAAGACAGTAGCAAGTGAGAGATTTTTGAATAGACAGTTCACTCCACTCAATAGAATTGATTTGAGAGATGGATTATCACCAAGTGCCAAGTCTTCGGAACAAGTGGGCAGACGGAAAAAATTTGAAATACACCACGTTAAGCCTATCAGCGAAGGTGGCACAGTCTACGACATAGACAATCTTCGTGTACTGACACCAAAGCAGCACATCGAAGCCCACTCCCAAAAAGGAGAAATGTGAAAATGACACTTAAAGATAGATATGAAGATTACACAGAGTCCGAGTACCTGAACATTATAAAACGCTTGTTCCAGGGGAAGTTCTCATCAGAAGAAGAGCACGATGCTTTTGTGGATAACATTGTAAGCACTTCAGAACATCCAAACGGCACCGACATCTTATATTATCCAGAGAAGGGTGTGAAAGACGGTCCTGCCGGTGTACTAAAGGCCATAAAACAATGGCGGGCAGCCAACGGCAAACCCGGTTTCAAACCTGAAGCACAGTAATCCAAACAAAGAAGCAAGCATTCGTGCTTGCTTCTTATACTGCACACTCACCGCCAGTCTTTATGCAAACCCCCAACACTTCCGACCACTTACACACTTCTCGGAAAGCGACTACATAACTCTGTAATCACGCGAAGCATCCCAGCGATTAAGGTTAATCACAAGTCAGCCGCTCATTTAAAACCTTTTCTGACTTCAACCTAATTAATCGCGAGCAATATCCCCATGAAACCTATTAACTACAACAAATACCGCGACACTAAAAACATCAACACGCCCGTACGCTTTCTGATCTTCCACTACACCGCCGGCAACTTCTCCAGTTCAGTCAATGCCCTCACCGGCCCGAATGTCAGCGTCCACTATCTGGTTCCCGACATCACCGATCCGAGCTACTTGAAAGCAGGTTATACCAGGCAGGAAGTCTTCAACCTCGTCGACGAAACCAAGCGCGCGTGGCATGCCGGCGTCAGTGCCTGGGGCAATCGAAGTAATCTGAACGACACGTCCATCGGCGTTGAAATCGTCAACCTTGCGACGTTTAGCCAAGGGGTTTTCAACTTTCCGCCCTATCAGCCGGAACAAATTGCTGCCGTTGAAGAGCTGGCGTTGGACATCCTCGAACGCTACCCGGACATCAGCCCGACCCAGGTTCTCGGGCATTCGGATATTGCGGTCGGCCGCAAGAGTGACCCAGGGCCGAAGTTCCCCTGGCATGCCCTTTACTTGAAAGGGGTGGGTGCCTGGTTCGACGAAGTCACCCGGGACACTTATCTGCAGCAATACAACGAGACCGGCATTCCAGGCCGAAGCGACTTGCTCAAACTGTTCAAGACATACGGATACGACGTCTCCGGCGCGTCAACCGAACAAGGCTTCGCACACTTGGTCAGGGCCTTTCAGTTGCACTTTCGCCCGGAAACCTACAACGGGATCATGGATGCGAAAACGGCCGCGAATCTGGCGGCATTGGTTCACAAGTATTTTCCTTGATGACCGCTGCAAACCAGATGTCGGGGCCGGCTATCAAGAACCGGAAAGGTCAAGAACGATGACCTTGCTGGCTTGATTAAATCGAATACTTCTGCAAATTCGCCATCATTTCCTTCAACGCTTCAAGGTTGTCCTGCGGGTGCGCCGCGCCTTCGAAGTCGCAGATCTGTTGCCAGTGCGCCGCCACATCTTCGGGGGAAAAACCAACCCGCGGATCAAACCCGGCGCCGAGGCTTCGCTCCCAACGCACCTTGCCCATCCAGCCGCCACCGACTTCAAACAACCCGGAGGTTTCCTGGCAGTTCTCGCTGGCGAGGTACACCACCAGCGGGCTGACCAGTTCCGGCTTGAGTTGTTCGAAGACTTGCGGCGGGATCAGGCCTTCGGTCATGCGCGTGCCGCCTGTAGGCGCGATGGCGTTGACCAGGATGTTGTTTTTGCGGCCTTCAATGGCCAGGGTGCGGGTCAGGCCGTAGAGGCCGAGTTTGGCCATGCCGTAGTTGGACTGGCCGAAGTTGCCGTAGATGCCCGAGGTCGAAGCGGTGAAGATGACGCGGCCATAATTTTGCTCGCGCAGGTGCGGCCAGGCGGCGCGGGTGACTTTGTAGGCGCCTTCGACATGGACGCGGTAAACCAGGTCCCAATCGCCGTCTTCCATTTTGTGGAAGGTTTTGTCCCGCAGAATCCCGGCGTTGTTGACCACAACATCGACACGGCCAAAGGTGTCCAACGCGTTTTGAACGATTTTGTCGCCGTCGGTGACGGAGTCATGGTTGGCCTCGGCGACGCCACCGGCCTCACGAATTTCCGCCACTACCCGGTCGGCAGCCGAAGCGTTTGCGCCTTCGCCCTGAGCCGAACCGCCGAGATCGTTGACCAGCACTTTGGCGCCCTGTTTGGCGAACAGCAACGCGTGCGCCCGGCCCAGGCCGCCGCCGGCCCCGGTGATGATCACGACTTTATCTTCGAAGCGCACAGACTCATTCATTGGGGGACTCCAGCAGGCCAGGGGACAATTAGTTCGAGTGTCAGGCACGACAATGCGAGCCACAATGAACTGGGGTGAGGCTGAATGGTGCGCGATAAGTCAGCGGGATAGTCAGGAACAAGCGACCTTGCGCGGCGGTGAAACCAGCTGATCGCGAAACTCCAGGTAATGCTTGAGCACCTGCCCCGGCGCCTCGGTCTGAGGGTAGTGGCCAATGCCAGGCAACAAGACCGTGTCCGGATTCGGGATCAGTTCCCGGTAACGCTCGACCATGTGTGCGCCGGAGATGGGGTCGACCTCACCATCGATCACCCGCAATGGCACTTCACCACGCTGCATCGCGCTGACCCAACGCTCGCGCCGGGCGCGCCGCTCAGGGATATAGGCGATCAGTTTGTGAATGATCCGTGGCCCGTGATTGCTCTCGATCAAGCTCCAGAAATCGTCCATCTCGCTCTCACTGGGGCGGCTATGCGGACCGAAGATCTGGTGGAAACTCTTCACCAGGCTGTCACGGGAAAAGGCTCGCCCGATCATCCAGCCCAAGGGACTGAGCAGGAGTTTTTGCATCAGTATCGGGCGATGGGTTTCAGGAAACAGGCCGCCATTGAGGAACACACAACTGGCGATATCAATGCGCGCTTCGTAATGCCGGGCCAACAGTTCCTGGGCCACGCTGTCGCCATAATCGTGGGCCAACAGGTGCACCGGCTGCTCGACCTTCACATGCGCCAGCAAGGCCTGTTGCAGATCGGCCTGCTCCAGCAGGCTGTATTCGTGGTCCATCGGTTTGGCAGAGTCGCCAAAGCCGAGCATGTCGCAGGCAATCACCCGATAGCGCTGGGTGAGCGGTTGCCACAGGAAATGCCAGTCCCAACTGGCGGTCGGGAAGCCATGAATGAGCAACAGTGGCTCACCCTGCCCCGCCGTCCAGTAACGGATGGTCTGGCCACGGAATACGAACGTCTGGCCGCGTTTGCGCCAGACACACAGAGGGATCTCGGCGAGAGGCATTAGAGTTTATAACCCGGGTCTTGTTTATCGAGTTTGCGCAGCAACGCTGGCCAGGCCAGTGCGCCGCCCATCCCTTGAGCACTTTTGGTGACGCCGGCGATCATCGCCTTGGCGCCCGCCAGGATCTGCGGCTCGATGGCGATCAACTCGGCGCCGCCGTTCTGCGCCAGCACCTGGATATCGCAGGCACGCTGGAAGGTGAACATCATCAGGAATGTGTCGGCGATGGTGCTGCCGCAGGTCAGCAGACCGTGGTTGTGCAGCATCAGGAAATTGTTTTCGCCGAGGTCGGCCTGCAGCCGCGCTTTCTCTTCAGGGTTAAGCGCAACACCTTCGTAGGCGTGATAAGCCAGGCTGGACAGGACAAACAACGATTGTTGGCTGATCGGCAAAATGCCTTGTTTCTGCGCCGACACGGCGACCCCGGCAGCGGTGTGGGTGTGCAGCACGCAGACGACATCGTGACGAACCTCGTGCACCGCGCTGTGGATGGTGTAACCGGCCGGGTTGATCTCGTAGGGGCTGTCCATCAGCTTGTTGCCGGCCTGATCGACCTTGACCAGGCTGGACGCAGTCATCTCGTGGAACATCAGCCCGAACGGGTTGATCAGAAAGTCTTCGGTACCGGGGACCTTGGCCGAGATGTGGGTAAAAATCAGGTCATCCCAGCCATGCAGGGCGACCAGACGATAGCAGGCGGCAAGGTCGACGCGGGTCTGCCACTCGGCGGCGCTGACCTGGTCTTTGACACTGTGTGGCGATTGGACGGGGGCAACGTTCACGGCAAGGAACCTCTGATTTTTATTCTTGGGGTTTCTATTGTTTACCGACGTTACACCAGTCTAGTCACGCCCCGGGGATCGTGTAGTTGCATTGGCAGCCAGCTTGATGGCCTGGCGAGTCAGTACGCCAATGAACGTGGATCCATGTCAAAGTACTGCCGCCAACAAGGGGGCGGCGAACAGATTCAGCAGCCCCGTCAGAACCATGACTAACCCCGCCACCGTGCCCTCTTCCCCCCCCACTTCATGTGCTCGACTGACTCCGGCACCGTGAGCACCGACACCAAACAGCGCCCCTCGAGCCAAGGCACTGCGCAGGGGCAACCACTTGAGCAGAATGCCGCCGAGCATCGCCCCGAACACCCCGGTGAACATCACAAACACCGCGGTCAGTTCCGGTACACCCCCCAGGTCATGGGCCAGCGGCATGGCAAAAGGTGTGGTGATCGAGCGCGGCACCAGCGACATCGTCACCGAACTGTCCAGTGCCAGCGCCTTGGCCAACCCGAACGAACTGCCGATGGACGCCGCGCTGCCCGCCAGCATCCCCAGCAACAACGCCGACCAATGCCGCATCAGCATCTGCCGCTGCTGCCAGATCGGTACTGCAAAAGCGACGGTCACCGGGCCCAGCACCAGCATCAGCCAATGGGTGTTGCTCGAATATTCGGCATACGCGGTGTGCAACGGCACAGCGAGCGCCAACAGCATGGCTGGAACCAGAATCAGTGGCGACAACACATAGCGCCCGGTGCGCCGATAGATCCAGCGACTGAACAGATAGGCCAGCAGCGTGAAGGCCAGCCAGAACATTGGCATCAGCTCAAGCTTCACGAGACCTCCTCAACCGCACCACCAGTTCCACGGTAAAGGCAGTCACCAGCATCACCATCAGCGTGCTGACGCCGATCACCAGCAAAATTCGCCAACCGTCGTTGCGCAGCAGGCCGCCGTAATCGAGCAGGCTCATGAGCGCCGGAATGAAGAACAACAGCATCTCGGCCATCAACAGGCCGGCGCCCATTTGCAGCGCTGCTGGTTTGACCACACCCAAAGCGAACGCCAGCAGCAACAGCACCATACCGATGACACCACCGGGAATCGGCCAGGCAAACCACACGGCCATCTGGCAGCCGAGCAGGTAGATGGCGAGTAGCACGGCCAATTCGGTCGCCAGTCGAGCCAATTTTTTAAAGGTTGATGCATTCATGTCTTTGATCCTCACAGGTGCTCATGTTAAGGAGTGGGCTGTCATACCCGAAGCGAATTGTTAGACTCGAAGCCATTCCAAAATGGAATCATGCAGATGGAATTCAAACAGCTACGCAGCTTCGTCGAGGTCATGCATCAGGGTGGTTTTACTCAAGCCGCCAAGACCCTGCACATCAGTCAATCAGCGGTGAGCAAACAGATCGCTCAGTTGGAACAGAGCCTCGGCACTGCGCTGCTCGAACGGCAAGGTTCGCAGCTGCGCCTGACTGCCGCCGGCCGCGTGGTTTTGCAACGGGCCGAAGGCATGTTGCGGCTGCGCAACGAACTGCTCAGTGAGCTGGATGACTTGAGCCAACTGGCCCGCGGGGAATTGCGCCTGGGTTTGCCGCTGCTGGGCAGCGACGCGCTGTTCGCCGGACTGTTCGCCGAGTACCGGCGACGCCACCCCAACATCAGCATTCAATTGCTTGAAGGCGGTAGCCTGAGCATCGAACAGGCCGTTTTGAGTGGAGAGCTGGAACTGGGTGGCAGCCTGTTGACGAAGGACCCTCAGTTCGCCTTCCAGCCTTTCTGCGATGAACCGCTGGACGCCCTGCTGCCGGCCGATCATCCGCTGGCGTCGAAGACTGTGATTGGGCTGGAGGAATTGGCCGACACGCCATTCCTGCTGTATCAGCGCAGCTTCGTGCTCAACGACCGCTTGCTGCAAGCCTGCCAGCAACTGGGTTTTACGCCGAAGGAAGGTGGTCGCAGCGGCCAGGCTGACTTTCTTGCGGCGCTGGTGGCGGCCGGTCAAGGAGTGGTGCTGTTGCCGCGCGTGGTGGCTCGCGGGCTGGTGCGGCCAGGCGTGGTGCGCCTGACCTTGAACGCGCCGAGCTATCTACGCTGGGATATCGCCTTCATCTGGCGTCAGGGTGCGTACTTGTCAAAAGCCGCGCAAGCCTGGCTCGCCCTTCTGCGCGAGCGGCCGGTCAGCCCCGCAGAGCGCTGACCAACTCTGCCAGCCAAGGCTCGGCGTCGGTTTCCGGCGTCACGCTTTCGCTGGCGTCCAGGCGCAGCATCGGCAGGGCTTCGCGCAGGCCCAGTTCGCCGAACAATTCGCGCATCAATTCGCCGCCACCGCAGAACGTGTCGCCGTAACTCGCATCGCCCAGGCCAATCACAGCGCCCGGCAAGCCACGCCAGGCAGCCGGCAACTGGTCGCGAATAGCGAAATACAACGGTTGCAGGTTGTCCGGCAACTCGCCCATGCCGGTGGTCGATGTCACCGCCAGGAAGGCTTCGGGACCAAAGGCCTGGACCTCGGCGAGACTTGCACGCGGGTTGTGCCAGGCTTCGAAACCTGCTGCTTTTAAAATATTGGCAGCGTGGCGGGCGACTTCTTCTGCCGTGCCGTACACCGAGCCGGAAAGGATGGCGACTTTCATCAATCTGATCCTGAGCTGAATAAAAAGACGGGGGATATTAACAGCCATGGCAAAAAAGCTGCGATTGACTCTCAATTAACGTTGGTGGCCAGTAGACAGCAATGAGTCTTCTTCTAGAATGCAGCGCTCAATCAAATTGGAAAGGATTCTCCGATGATTAACGCCCAACTGCTGCAAATGGTGATCAACGCCTCCAATGACGGCATCGTGATTGCCGAAAAGGAAGGCGAGCAAGACAACATCCTGATTTACGTCAACCCGGCATTCGAACGCCTGACGGGTTACACCAGCGAAGAAATCCTCTACCAGGATTGCCGTTTTCTTCAGTCCGGGGATCGCGACCAGGAAGCGCTTCCATCGATCCGCGAAGCCTTGAGCAGTGGCCGTTCCTGCCGGGAAATCCTCAGGAATTATCGCAAGGACGGCACGCCGTTCTGGAACGAACTGTCCCTCTCGACGATAAAGAACCCTGATGACGGACAGACTTATTTCATCGGTGTGCAGAAAGACGTCACCCTTCAGATCAAGGCCCAGCAGCGTGTCGCGCAGTTGGAGGCGCAATTGGCTGAGGTCCAGGCCGAGCTTGCCGCACTAAAAGCGACGAACGGCGAAAACAAAACGAAGAATTGATTGTCATTAACTACAATCACCGGTGACTTTGTAACTTTTTCTGTCGAGCAGATCATGCAACGCGACGCACTCCTGACTCAGGATGAACTGGATTTTATCCAGACCATGCAACACAACCCGCAACTCAATGTGCGGGATGCGACGTCGAGCCTGCTCGTCAACGGTGGTTCACAGATCCGTGACCTGCTCACGCGCCTTGCCGCGCATGAGCAAGTCACCATCCAGGCCAACTTCGAAAACCAGCAAATGACTTTTCCTTTGCACTTGGTGGAAGACGAGTTTCACGCGATGCATTTACGCCTCGGCGTCCCCAGCATCTATGAAGACGGACCGATGATCCGGCCATGGCGCCTGGTCCTCGACGAACCGGTAGCGCTGGAGAATGCCAATGGCCAGCCCGGTACGATGTGGGTGCACGAAGTGTCTTTCAAAGGGGTTTTGCTGGAAGTTCGCAACAAGACCAAACCGCCCAAACATTTTGCCTTGTGGTTCAGCCCGTCTGGCTACGAGCGCATCGCGTTGCGCGGCACCTTAGAGAAAGAAACCGAGAACGGCTTCTATGCCTATCAGTTGAGTCAGGATGACAAGGACGAAACCGAACGCCTGCGCCAGTACATCCTTCAACAGCATCGGCTGACGCATCCGGCCATGCATCTCTGATTCAGGTGTCCAGGTTGCCTGTCAGGAATTGTTTCAAACGCTGACGCATGACCAATCCTTCGTTGCCCAGACATCCAATCGACGATCCCGCCAGGCTTTCCTGCACCAGATCGGACGCATCCCCCGCCAGCAACAACTGACAATCCAGGCTCAAGGCCAGGCGCTTCAGTCGCCGCGGCAACTCGAGCGCAGGCGCGTGATTGGAAATCAGCACCAGCGCCTGGGGTTTGACTCTTTCGCAGACCAGGGCCAGTTCATCGAATGGCTGACCGATAGCCAACACTTGAATAGCCGAATCGACACTGCTCAAAAACAGCGCCGTTACCAGCACATCGAGTTCACGACACTGATCGCTCAGGGCGCAGACAATCACCCGTCGCGGTTGCAGGACACGCACCAGCAGCAGGCGTTGCAACACTCGAGAACGCAGAAAACCATCCAGGAAAAGCCACTCGCTGGCCTGGCCGAATGCTTCATGGCGCTGGCGCAGTTGCTTCCAGAGTGGAAGCAGAATGTCCTGAAACACGACAGTCAGCGGATAACTGGAAAAGATCTGTCCATAAACCTGTTCCAGTTGCACCTCGTCGAATGCATTCACCGCCGCCTGAACCTGTTGCTGCCATTGCGTGTAGTCAGCCTGTACCAGTTCATTGGGGATGATGTGCGACAGAGCCTGAAGCGGCGCAATCCTGGCCAGGATCTTGCCGACTTTGCCGACCGCAACGCCGCGTTCGATCCAGCCAAGGATGCTGCGGATACGGTCGATATCGGTCAACGAATACAGCCTGTGCCCACTTTCGGTGCGCGCGGGCTGGATCAGCCCATAGCGGCGCTCCCATGCACGTAGCGTGACCGGGTTGACCCCCGTCAGGCGCGACACTTCGCGTATCGGAAACAGGTCTTCCTGTTCGAGTGGAAGACTGGGCTGCAATCCAGGGACAACGTCAGTCAGGACAGGCATTTAATTCTACGTCCATGTATAAATTGGATCCCATTCTACCTCCCTTGCCCCCATACCATTCAAGACGTTGCTGGCGACAAATCACTGACGTACCCAGCAGAATCAGGAATAATCCTTGCTTGTTCCACGACGCAGCCCATCACCCCGGCGCTGCGCCTGGCGAAACTCCTACCCGGAGCGACGCGATTGTTATACGGAGATGCACAATGTCTACCTCACCCGTCACGCTGATGGTTGCGCGCCGCGTCGCCGTTGGGCGTTATCAAGACCTGATTACCTGGTTGCGCGAAGGCGAACAACTGGCCACCGATTTTCCCGGCTATCTCGGCTCTGGCGTGCTCGCTCCGCCGCCCGACGATGACGAATTCCAGATTATTTTCCGCTTTGCCGACGAGCAGACTTTGCACGCCTGGGAGCATTCCGCCTCGCGCACCGCATGGCTGGCACGCGGCAGTGACCTGTTTGCCGATCCAACGGAACATCGAGTCAGCGGCATCGAAGGCTGGTTCGGCGCGGCTGGCCAGCGCCCGCCACGCTGGAAACAGGCCGTGGCGATCTGGTTGGCATTCTTTCCGGTTTCCCTGCTGTTCAACTTTATCCTCGGGCCATTGCTGAGCGACATGGGTTTGCTGAGCCGGGTGTTCATCAGCACCTTGTGCCTGACCCCGCTGATGGTCTACTTCTTCATTCCGCTGTCGACCCGTCTGCTGGCCGGTTGGCTGAACACCACGCCGCAACGGCCGCTGCCCGCTGCACCCACTCCTCAAAACCACTAACTTCCCTGTGGGAGCGAGCCGGCTCCGGGCGGCTCGCTCCCACAGGGAAAGCCCCACGGTAGGTGAATGCCGCCGCGCGCTGGTATAGTTTTGCTCTTACCGCGACGCGAGCCGTTCATGACCTCTTCCGTAGCCCCTATCCTCATCACTGGCGCCGGCCAACGTGTCGGCCTGCATTGTGCGCAGCGTTTGCTCGAGGATGGCCAGCCGGTGATCTTCAGCTACCGCAGTGAACGCCCCGGCGTGCAAGTCCTGCGCGACCTGGGGGCTATCGCGGTGTTTGCCGACTTCGCCACTGAAGCCGGGATCTTCGCGTTCATCAGCGAACTGAAAAACCACACCGACAGCCTGCGGGCAATCGTCCACAACGCCTCCGAGTGGCTGGCCGAAACCCCGGACACCGACGCCGCAGCCTTCACCCGCATGTTCAACGTCCATATGCTGGCGCCCTACCTGATCAATCTGCATTGTGCCGACTTGCTGCAACGCTCAAGCCCCGCCGACATCGTGCACATCAGCGACGACGTGACCCGCAAGGGCAGCAGCAAGCATATTGGCTACTGCGCCAGCAAAGCCGGGCTCGACAGCCTCACCCTGTCCTTCGCCGCGAAATACGCGCCGACAATCAAGGTCAACGGGATCGCGCCAGCCCTGCTAATGTTCAACCCCGACGATGACGCGGCATACCGCGCCAAGGTATTGGCCAAATCCGCGCTGGGCATCGAGCCCGGCGGCGAAGTGATCTACCAGAGCCTGCGTTATTTGCTCGACAACCCTTATGTCACCGGCACGACCCTGACCGTCAACGGCGGACGGCACATCAAATAAGCGGCCCCCGCGAGGATGTTCCATGACGTTTTCCCTGCCCCAGAACGCCTTGTCCCAGAGCTACCGCGAGATCCTCATCGGCCTCGGTGAAAACCCCGACCGCGAGGGTCTGCAAGACACCCCGGTTCGCGCGGCAAAAGCCATGCAGTACCTCTGCCGTGGTTATGAGCAAAGTGTCGAAGAAATCGTCAACGGCGCGCTGTTCGCGTCCGACAACGATGAAATGATCATCGTCGACAACATCGAGCTGTATTCGCTCTGCGAACATCACATGCTGCCCTTCATCGGCAAAGCGCATGTGGCTTATATTCCAACGGGCAAAGTACTGGGCCTGTCGAAGATTGCGCGACTGGTGGACATGTTCGCCCGTCGCCTGCAAATCCAGGAAAACCTCACTCGGCAAATCGCCGAAGCTGTACAGCAAGTGACCGGCGCGGCGGGCGTTGCGGTGGTCATCGAAGCCAAGCACATGTGCATGATGATGCGCGGCGTCGAGAAACAGAATTCGACCATGAACACCTCGGTGATGCTCGGCGCCTTCCGCGAGTCGAGCAATACCCGCCAGGAGTTCCTGCAATTGATTGGACGGAGCAAGTAGCAATGCCACAACTTCAACCAGGAACCGCACGCATCCGGGTCAAGAACCTGTGCCTGCGGACCTTCATCGGGATCAACGAGGATGAAATCCTCAACAAGCAGGATGTGCAGATCAACCTGACCATCCTGTATGCCGCTCAGGAAGCGGTACGTGACAACGACATCGATCACGCGCTGAACTACCGCACCATCACCAAGGCGATCATCGCCCACGTGGAAGGCAATCGCTTCGCGCTGCTCGAACGCCTGACCCAGGAAATTCTCGATCTGGTCATGGCCAACGAGTCGGTGCTGTACGCCGAGGTCGAAGTCGACAAGCCCCACGCCCTGCGTTTCGCCGAGTCGGTATCGATAACGCTTGCAGCGAGCCGCTGACCGCGTCTGGCGCATTGTTCGTCAGACTTTTATCATCCGCGCCACGATTTGATTGCACAGAGCCCGCCATGAACGATCAACAACGCCTGGAACTCGAAGCCGCCGCCTTTCGCCGGCTGGTCGCCCATCTGGACAGCCGCAAGGATGTGCAGAACATCGACCTGATGAACCTTTCCGGCTTCTGCCGCAATTGCTTGTCCAAGTGGTACAAGGCCGCTGCCGATGAACGCCAGATCGAGGTCAGCCTCGATGAAGCCCGCGAAGTGGTTTACGGCATGCCGTACGCCGAGTGGAAAGCCCAATACCAGCAAGAAGCCAACGCCGAACAACAAGCGGCGTTCGCCAAAGGAAAACCCAATGAGTGATTTGACCACCCTGCGCGCCAGCCTCAAGAGCGGCGAACACGCTTTTGCCGACACCCTGGCTTTCATCGCCGCCGGCTACGACTATCAGCCTCAGGCTTTCAACAACGGCGGCGTGGAAAACGCAGCCGGGCAGAATGAAGGCTCGTGCAAGACATTGGGTCTGGCGCTGCTGGAAGGCTTGAGCGATGAAGAAGCGCTGTTGGCGTTCGGCGAGCATTACCGTTCGGTGGTGGCGACGCCTGAGGGCAGCGATCACGGCAATATCCGCGCGCTGATTGCTCATGGCCTGGCCGGTGTGAAGTTCACTCAACAGCCGCTGACTCGCCGCTGATTCAACGCCCGCAAAATACGTCACAAACGACACTGAACCTGTGGAGAGGGAGCTTGCTCCCGCTGGACTGCGCAGCGGTCCCCTTCTTTTTAGATAAGCAGGGTCGCTTCGCGACCCAACGGGAGCAAGCTCCCTCGCCACAGGTTACGCGTCGCCATCGATCGGTACAGGCAACATCCCGACTTTTAAGATTGACCCGGCCACTTTATTTCGTTTGCCCCAAACCACTGCTCACGGCTTAGATAAAAAGAAGCATCCCTTCTTCAGAGTCGGTCATCCATGAGCAGCGAAACCATCAGCCAGTCGATCAACATCGTTCATCCCGTCACGCTCAGCCACGGCAAAAATGCCGAGGTCTGGGACACCGATGGCAAACGCTACATCGACTTCGTCGGCGGCATCGGCGTACTGAACCTCGGCCATTGCCATCCGCGCATCGTCGAGGCCATTCGCGAACAAGCCACGCGGCTGACCCACTACGCGTTCAACGCCGCCCCGCATGTGCCCTACATCGAACTGATGGATCGCCTCACCGCGTTTATTCCGGTGGACTACCCGGTCAGCGGCATGCTCACCAACAGCGGCGCAGAAGCGGCCGAAAACGCCCTGAAGATCGTGCGTGGCGCCACCGGTCGCACGGCCGTCATCGCCTTCGACGGCGCCTTCCACGGCCGTACCCTCGCCACGCTCAACCTCAACGGCAAAGTCGCGCCCTACAAACAGAAAGTCGGCGTGCTGCCGGGTACGGTTTTTCACTTGCCATACCCGAGCAAGGACAACGACGTGACCTGTGCCGAGGCCCTGAAAGCCATGGACCGGCTGTTCAGCGTCGAGATCGACGTTGATGACGTCGCCTGTTTTATCGTCGAACCGGTGCAGGGCGAATCGGGCTTCCTGGCGCTGGACGTGGAGTTCGCCCAGGCGCTACGTCGCTTCTGTGATGAGAAAAACATCCTGCTGATCGTTGATGAAATCCAGTCCGGCTTCGGTCGCACCGGCCAGCGCTTTGCATTTTCGCGACTGGGGATTGAGCCCGATCTGATCCTGCTCGCTAAAAGCATTGCCGGCGGCGTACCACTGGGCGCAGTGGTCGGGCGCAAGTCGTTGCTCGACACCTTGCCCAAGGGCGGACTGGGCGGCACCTATTCGGGCAACCCGATTGCCTGCGCCGCGGCACTGGCCACCCTGGACGAGATGACCGATGCGAACCTGCACGCCTGGGGCTCGCAACAGGAAGAAGCCATTGTCAGCCGCTACGAGGCCTGGCGCGCCAACAAGCTTTCCCCGTTTCTGGGCCGCTTGACCGGCGTTGGCGCGATGCGCGGCATCGAGTTGATCAATGCCGACGGCACACCGGCCTCGGCGCAATTGACGCAGCTATTGGCGTTGGCACGAGATGCCGGTTTGCTGCTGATGCCAAGCGGTAAGTCGCGCCACATCATTCGGCTTTTGGCGCCGTTGACCACTGAGGCCGCGGTGCTGGAAGAAGGGCTGGATATTTTCGAAGCCTGCCTGGCGAAGCTTTCCTGAAAGCAAACTGCGATCCGGGACTGACATAGCGAATTATGTTCGCTTGTAGTCCCCGATTTTGCGTCGCAATACTGACCAAATACCCCTCTTACCAAGCGAGATCACTACCACTTACAAGCCTGAGGCAGTCATGTATCACGACAATATAATTTATAAAAAAAAGTCCAATGATCCTCAATTCCTGCTTGGCGTAGCCGTGGTGCTGTTTCTCGGCTCCTACCTGATGAACCTGGGTAACAGCGCCCTCAGTCATTTCCTGCATCCGCTGCTGGGCAGTGCCCCGGACAGCTTGACTGCTCGCAATATCGCCATCGGCCTGGCGATTGCTGCACTGGGCACGCTGAACTTTCACGTCCTCGGGCGCTTGAAATTCAAGGTGCAGACCAGCGTGGTCTGGATCGAACTGCTGATCCTGTTCCTGGCGTTCTTCGACACCTTCGACCTTTCCTACAGCTTCATCCTCGACAAGATCGGTTTCCTGATCATCCAGGGCGCCGCGACCACGCTATACATTTCCGCCATCGCAATTGTGATTGCCTTCGTGCTTGCCTTGATCGGTGCTGTGGCCAAGCTGTCGAACAACGGCCTGGCCAATGCCATCGCCTCGTTCTACACCTCGTTCTTTCGCGGTGTTCCGCTGCTGATCCAGATCTACCTGATTTACCTCGGACTGCCGCAACTGGGTTATGTGGTGGACGCCGTGCCGGCCGGCATCCTCGCGTTGTCGCTGTGCTACGGCGCTTACATGACCGAGATTTTTCGTGCGGGGATCCAGAGCATTCCGGTGGGTCAGTGGGAGGCCTCGCGAGCCCTGGGCATCAGCCCGTTCAAGACCCTGAGCCGGGTGATCATGCCGCAAGCCTTGCGGGTGATCATCCCGCCCACCGGCAACCAGTTCATCGCCATGCTCAAGGACAGTTCGCTGGTGTCGGTGATCGGTGTCTGGGAATTGATGTACCTGGCCAAGACCCAGGGCCGCGCGGACTTCCGCCACCTGGAAATGCTGATCACCGCCGCGATGATTTACTGGGCCCTGTCGTTCATCCTCGAACGGGTGCAGGCGCGGATCGAAAAACGGGTCAACCGATCCATTGCAAGGGGTTGATGAGTGATGACCACGGCAGAACGACTCGACCTGGCACCTGTTGCGCAGGCCAGCCCTTCGATGATTTCCATCACCGGCCTGAACAAGTGGTACGGCGATTTTCACGCCTTGCGCAATGTCGACCTGAACGTTGCCACGGGCGAAATCCTGGTGGTGTGCGGGCCGTCGGGCTCAGGCAAGTCGACGATGATTCGTTGCATCAACCATCTGGAGAATTTCCAGGAAGGCCACATTCAGGTCAACGGCATCACCCTCACCAGCGAGGCAGAAAGTGTCAGCGCGGTGCGCCGGGAAATCGGCATGGTGTTCCAGAGCTTCAACCTGTTCCCACATTTAAGCGTGATGGACAACCTGACCCTGGCCCCGCAACTGGTGCAAGGCGTGTCGAGCGCCGAGGCGAAAAAACGCGCTCAGGTTTACCTGGAGCGGGTGCGAATTGCCGAACATGCCCACAAGTACCCTTCGCAACTGTCCGGCGGCCAGCAGCAGCGCGTGGCGATTGCCCGGGCGCTGTGCATGAACCCCAAAGTAATGCTGTTCGACGAACCAACCTCGGCCCTCGATCCGGAAATGGTCCACGAAGTGCTGGACGTGATGGGCGAGTTGGCCACCGACGGCATGACCATGATTTGCGTGACCCACGAAATGGGTTTTGCCAGCAAGGTCGCCGACCGCGTGCTGTTCATGGACCAGGGCCAGGTCATCGAACAAGCCACCCCTTCCGAGTTCTTCAACAACCCGCAAACCGAACGCGCGCAGAAATTCCTGTCGCAGATCATTGGTCACTGAGCAGCGCTTTGCCCCTTCATAACAAAAACGAAAAGTGGAGATGGACATGGTCAGCAAAAAACACGTAATCGCAGCCGCAATGTCGCTGGTGTTCGTCGGCGCCGCCAATGCCGGAGCTGTTCTGGACAAAATCCAGAGCAGTAAAACAATGACCGTCGCCACGTCGGCAACCTGGCCACCCCAAGGGTTTATCAACGACAAGAATGAAATCGACGGGTTTGATATCGACGTGTCCAAGGAGATCGCCAAGCGTCTCGGCGTCGAGGTCAAGTTCATCACCCCCGATTGGGACGTGATCACCGCCGGCAAATGGAATGGGCGCTGGGACATGTCCGTGGGCTCGATGACCGCCACCAAAAGTCGCGCGCGAATTCTCGATTTCCCCGCGACCTATTACTACGTGCCTTACGTGTTTGCGGTTCACAACAAATCCGCCCTCACCGACCACAAAGCGCTCAATGGCAAAACGATCGGTGTCGAAGGCGGCACCACGTCCGAGGACTATTTCAGCCAGGCGCTGGCCATCGAAACCACTGACGTGCCGCCCGTCGTTTATGACGTAAAGACCACAAAAATGAAGACTTACTCCGGTTCCGTCGGACCGCTGGACGATCTGCGTCTGGGTGACGGTACCCGGCTCGACGCCATCCTCACTCAACGCAGCACACTGGACGCCGCTGTGAAGAGCGGTTACCCCCTGCGGGCCGTCGACAATGCAGTGGCGTTCTACGAACCCCTGGCCATTGCCACCGACAAGGGTGACGCGGAATTGAAGGCCAAGCTCGGCCAAATCATCGGCGAGATGCACAAGGACGGCACGCTGACCAAGCTGTCGAACAAGTGGTACGGCGTCGACTACTCAACCGTCAAATAACCCCACCTACCCCTGTGGGAGTGAGCCGGCTCCGGGCGGCGATCCGACGATGGCGGCCTAACATTCAACATTGATACTGAATGTTATGGCCTCATCGTCGGATCGCCGCCCGGAGCCGGCTCACTCCCACAAAAAAGCAATTTTTCAAGGATTGACCATGTCCTTCCCCATCACCTGGTATTCCCAAACCTCGCTGCCCCGCGCGGCCAGGTCCGAATTGAACGCCGACGAAAGCTGCGACGTCTGCATCATCGGCGCCGGGATCGCGGGCCTCACCGCTGCCCTGGAGCTGACCCGGCGCGGCAAACGCGTGATCATCCTCGAAGCCCAGCAAGTCGCCTGGGGCGCGTCCGGTCGAAACGGCGGCGTGGTCTCGCCAGGCTGGGCTGAAGGGTCGGGGGCGATCCGCAAGAAACTTGGTCTGGAGCAGGCCAAGGCGTTATTCCAAATGTCAGTCGAGGGCGTCGAGATCGTCCGCCACAACATTGCCGAACTGGCTCTGACCGGTTGCGCGCCATCGGCAGGCACGATCCGGGTCAAGCGTTACGACGACGGCGCCGAGGTGCAAAACCATATCGAGACCATGCGCCGCGACTTCGGTTATGAACTCAATTTCCTCGATACAGCCCAGGTTCGCGAACGCGCACACACCTTGCGTTATTTCCAGGGTGTCGAAGATCCGAACGCCCTGCACTTCCATCCGCTGAATTATTGCCTGGGCCTGGCTCTCGCCATCGAAGCGGCTGGAGGCCGGATTTACGAACAGTCAAAAATGCTCGCCTGGCATCGCGAAGGCGCCGACAAAATTGTCCAGACCGCCAACGGCACCGTGCGCTGCCAGGACCTGGTGTTCTGCGCCGGCGGCTACGGCGGCCCGGAGTTACAAAAACTCAGCCGCGCCTACCTGCCCATCGCGACCTATGTGGTGCTGACTGAACACCTGGGCGACTCGATCAAAAACGTCCTCGACTCCGGCGCCGCGTTCTCCGACGACCGTCGCGCCTCGGATTACTACCGCGTGGTCGAAGGCGACCGCCTGCTCTGGGGCGGACGCATCACCACCCGCAACGAACAGAACGAAAAGGCCCTCGCGACCATGCTCAAGGCCGACATGGTGTCGGTCTATCCACAACTGGCCCCGGTCAAAATCGAATTGGCCTGGTCGGGCCTGATGGGTTATTCCACCAACAAGATGCCCAACCTGGGATTGCTCGAACCGGGCGTCTGGGCCTGCACCTCGTTTGGTGGCCATGGCCTGAATACCGGTTCGATTGGCGGCAGGGTCATCGCCGAAGCGGTGTGCGGGGAAAGTGCGCGTCATCAGCTGTTCAAACCGTACTTGCTGGACTGGAACGGCGGACCGTTCGGACGGATTGCCGCCAATGCCATTTATCAATCGTTGAAGGTCATGGATTTCGTTCAGGAACGGCTGAAGGGTTGAAGGGCTGAACTGTATCCACCAAGGTAAACGCACTCCTGTAGCAGCTGGCGAAGCCTGCGTTCGGCTGCGAAGCAGTCGTAAAACTTGAGTGCGAGTTCTGCCTGACACACCGTATTGTCTGATTTCGCGACTGCTTCGCAGCCGAACGCAGGCTTCGCCAGCTGCTACAGGGATCTTTTGTGGGCACAAAAAAAACCGGCCGAAGCCGGTTTTTTGTTTCTACAGAATCAGAATCAAGCGTTCTGCAGGTCGTCGAGGTAGCGCTCGGCGTCCAGTGCCGCCATGCAGCCAGCGCCGGCCGAGGTGATGGCCTGACGGTAAACGTGGTCAGCCACGTCACCGGCGGCAAAGATACCTTCGAGGCTGGTGGCAGTGGCGTTGCCGTCACGGCCGCCCTGCACAACCAGGTAGCCGTCTTTCAACGTCAGCTGGCCTTCGAACAGCGACGTGTTCGGGGTGTGGCCGATGGCGATGAACACGCCGTCGACGGTCAGCTCGTCGAAGCTGCCATCGTTGTTCTTCAGGCGGGCACCGGTCACGCCCATGTTGTCGCCCAGGACTTCGTCCAGCGTCGCGTTCAGCTTCAAGACGATTTTGCCTTCGGCAACCCGGGCATTGAGCTTGTCGATCAGGATCTTCTCGGCGCGGAAAGTTTCGCGACGGTGGATCAGGGTGACCTTGCTGGCGATGTTGGCCAGGTACAGCGCCTCTTCAACCGCGGTGTTACCGCCACCGACCACAGCCACTGGCTTGTTGCGGTAGAAGAAACCGTCGCAGGTCGCGCAGGCCGAAACGCCTTTGCCCATGAACGTTTCTTCCGACGGCAGGCCCAGGTAACGAGCGCTGGCGCCGGTGGCGATGATCAGCGCGTCGCAGGTGTAAGTTGCGCTGTCACCGGTCAGGGTGTACGGCTTGGCAGCGAAGTCCACGGCATTGATGTGATCGAAGACGATTTCGGTTTCAAAGCGCTCGGCGTGCTCTTTCATGCGGTCCATCAGCGCCGGGCCGGTCAGGCCGTGGACGTCGCCAGGCCAGTTGTCGACTTCGGTGGTGGTGGTCAGTTGACCGCCGGCTTGCATGCCGGTGATCAGCAGTGGCTTGAGGTTGGCACGGGCGGCATAGACTGCGGCGCTGTAACCGGCAGGGCCGGAACCGAGAATAATCACTCGCGAATGACGGACTTCAGACATGACCTGCTCCTGTTGACCGGCCCGAAACTTCTGGCGCGGAACGCCGGGTTGCCGGCGGGAATAAAAAAGGACCGTTGAAAGCACTTGGGGAAGGCTTGGGTTCGACAGTCCTGTAAAAAGTATGGGGTGCAGCGTATCGAGGGGGCGAAGATTAAGGAAATACGGTTTAACAATCCAGCTCATAGGCGGTCTCTATCCGGTCACGATGGATACATAGGCGCCTTTGTTACAGTTAATGTCGATGCTGCTACCGCGCTTTCGTCTGTCAGGCAAAGCCGGTAAGGTCGGCGCGTTTCCCCTTTGCTCGGAGCACGTTATGCCCGCCCCCGTTCTGTCCGGCCCGCAATACCTGCGCGAAGGCCTCAAGTTGGTCTTGAGCCCAAGCCTGCGTTTGTTCGTGCTGTTGCCCTTGGTGATCAACCTGGTGCTGTTCGTCGGATTGATCTATCTGGCGAGCCATCAATTCAGCCTGTGGGTCGATACGTTGATGCCGTCCCTGCCCGATTGGCTGAGTTTTCTCAGTTACATCCTGTGGCCGATTTTTGTCGTGCTTGTCGTTTTTATGGTGTTTTTCACCTTCACCATGCTCGCCAACGTCATCGCTGCACCGTTCAATGGCTTCCTCGCCGAGAAAGTCGAAGTGGTGGTACGCGGCACCGACGACTTCCCGGCCTTCAGCTGGGGCGAACTGATCGCCATGATCCCCCGCACCCTGTCCCGCGAGATGCGCAAACTCGGCTACTTCCTGCCTCGCGCCATCGGGCTGTTCATCCTTTCGTTCATCCCGGTGGTGAACATCATTGCCGCGCCATTGTGGCTGCTGTTCGGGGTGTGGATGATGGCGATCCAGTACATCGACTACCCGGCGGATAACCACAAACTGGGCTGGAACGAGATGCTCGCCTGGCTGCGCGAGAAGCGCTGGCAGAGCATGAGTTTTGGCGGCAGCGTTTATCTGGTGCTGCTGATTCCGGTGGTCAACATCCTGATGATGCCGGCCGCGGTGGCGGGTGCGACGCTGTTCTGGGTGCGTGAACACGGCGCGGAAAACCTGGTGGTCCAGCGCTGATCCGGTCACAAATTCATCATCCCACCGTCACATTGACGACATGGCCTCAGCCGACACTGAGGTCATGACGACAGCTCTGCATATCACCCTGATCACCGAAACCTTCCCTCCCGAAATCAACGGAGTGGCCAACACCCTCGGCCGCTTGTGTGACGGCTTGCGCGCGCGCGGGCATCAGGTCGAACTGGTGCGGCCACGACAGGGTTGCGATCAGCAACTGGGCAGCGACGATGCGTTGTTGCTGTGCCGGGGCTGGCCGCTGCCGGGTTATCCCGGCTTGCAATGGGGCCAGTCGTCGATGCACAAACTGCTGCGGCGCTGGAAGCGGCATCGGCCGGACGTGCTGTACATCGCCACGGAAGGACCGCTGGGATTGTCCGCGTTGCGCGCGGCGCGGCGCTTGGGGATTGCCGTGGTCAGCGGCTTTCACACTAATTTCCAGCAGTACTCCAGCCAGTATGGGCTTGGTCTGCTGACGCGATTGCTGACCCACTACCTGCGCTGGTTTCACAATCGTTCGACGCTGACCCTGGTGCCGAGCGCGAGTCAAAGAATGGAACTGGAGCGCCGGCATTTCGAGCGCCTGGCGCTGCTGTCGCGAGGGGTCGACAGCCAGTTGTTTCACCCGACCAAGCGGCTGGCGTCGCTGCGCGAACAGTGGGGTCTGGCCGACAGTGACATTGCCATCATCCATGTCGGTCGCCTGGCACCGGAGAAAAATCTTGGTCTGCTCAAGCGCAGTTTCGAGAAGCTGCGTACGACTTATCCACAGAAAAACCTGAAGTTGATCGTGATCGGCGACGGCCCGCAACGAGCGGTCCTGGAGAAAGAACTGCCCGAGGCGATTTTCTGTGGCTCTCAACGCGGCGAAGCCTTGGCCAGTCACTATGCGTCGGGGGATGTGTTTCTGTTTCCGAGCCTGACCGAGACGTTCGGCAACGTGGTGCTTGAGGCACTGGCTTCGGGTTTGGGTGTGGTGGCTTACGATCAAGCGGCGGCGGCCCAGCACGTTCGCCATGGCTACAACGGCGTACTGGCGATGCCGGGGGACGAAGAGGCGTTTTGCGATGCGGCGTGCTGGCTTCTGGAGAAGCGCGAAACCTTGCGCTGTGTGCGGCTCAATGCGCGCCAGCATGCGAGTCGCCAAGGGTGGGCAGCGATTATCGAGCAGTTTGAAGGGCAGTTGCGCGGGGCTTGTATGGGGGAGCAAGTGGTGCCGAATGCACCGACGGTACTCTGACTCTTCAGTGTGCTTGAGTCCGCCTTCGCGAGCAGCCTCGCTCCCACAGTTGACCGCATTCTTGAGGTAGAACTCGGTTGAAAGTGGGAGCGAGCCTGCTCGCGAAAGGGCCCTGCCAACGCTTAAACCAGGGTCATCAACGCCTCACGGCTGAACGGCAGGATGTCTTCTTCACGGCCGTCACGCACTTTCTGCGCCCAGTCCGGGTCCACCAGCAGCGCACGACCTACCGCCACCAGATCGAACTCATCATTGTTCAAACGCTCCAGCAGTTTTTCCAGGCTGGCCGGCTGCGCGATCTTGTCGGTGTTGACCATGAACTGCAGGAACTCGCCATCAAGGCCGACACTGCCCACGGTGATGGTCGGTTTGCCAGTGAGCTTACGGGTCCAGCCGGCCAGGTTCAGCTCGGAGCCGTCGAACTCCGGCTCCCAGAAACGACGCGTCGAGCAGTGGAAAATATCCACGCCGGCGTCGGACAACGGCTTGAGAAATTCGCCCAACGCTTCGGGTGTTTGCACCAGACGCGCGGTGTAATCCTGCTGCTTCCACTGCGAGAAGCGGAAGATGATCGGAAAGCCTTCGCCGACCGCGGCACGCACGGCTTGAATCAATTCGATGGCAAAACGCGAACGGTTGGCCAGGCTACCGCCGTATTCATCAGTGCGCTGGTTGCTGCCTTCCCAGAAGAACTGGTCCACGAGGTAGCCGTGGGCACCGTGGATCTCCACGCCGTCCATGCCGATGCTCTGGGCATCTTTGGCGGCCTGGGCAAATGCGGCGATCACGTCCTGGATATCTTGCTGGGTCATGCCGTGAACTACGACCTGACCGTCCTTCAGTTTCTCCGACGGACCGTAACCCGGCACGCTGGCGTCCGGCTCGGTGCCGATACGGCGCACGCTGCCGACATGCCACAGCTGAGGAACGATCTTGCCGCCCTCGGCATGAACCGCGTCGACTACTTTTTTCCAGCCGGCCAGCGCCGCTTCACCGTAGAAATGCGGCACGTTCGGGTAACCGTTGGAAGCCTTGTGGCCGACGGTGGTGCCTTCGGTGATGATCAGGCCCACACCCGCAGCGGCGCGGCGACGGTAGTACTCGATCACTTTGGAATTGGGCACGCCACCCGGCGAAAACGAACGGGTCATCGGCGCCATGACGACGCGGGTCGGCAATTCGAGTGTGCCGAGGTGGAACGGTTTGAACAGGGCTTTGACGGGCATGGGACGCTCCACGAAAACGGTATCGACGGGACAGAGATTTTATGACGGCGATAATATGCGGAGCGGCAAGCGATGCACAGCACTATTGATTTTGGTGATTGAGGTTCAAAAGGCGGGCATAAAAAATCGCAGCTCGGTGGCTGCGATTTTTTTGGTTCAGCTCAGCGCTTTTTCGATCGCATGAACGACAGTCGGATCATCCGGCGCCGTGCGCGGCGAGAACCGCGCCAGCACGCGACCATCCTTGCCCAGGAGGAATTTTTCGAAGTTCCAGGTAATGTCACCGGGAAATTCAGCACCCTCGCCCGCCAGCAGACGGTACAGCTGATGACGGTCATGACCGTTGACTTCCAGCTTGCTGGACAACGGAAAACTCACACCGTAGTTGAGGCTGCAAAACGCCTGGATCTCTTGCTCGGTACCCGGTTCCTGCCCGGCAAACTGGTTGCACGGCAGGCCCAGTACGCTGAAGCCTTTGTCCTTGTATTGCTGGTAGAGGTTTTCCAGCGCCGCGTATTGTGGGGTCAAGCCACATTTGGAGGCGACGTTGACCACCAGCACGACGAGCCCCTTGAAGGGCGCCAGAGGTAGTTCCTGACCATCCAGGCCTGTCAATTTAAGGTCGTGAAAAGCACTCATGACGAACTCCAGATTCCCGTGTTCTTCTCGAAACAGCCACTTGGCGGTGTCACCAGGGACAGCCGCGGACTAAAAAAGGCGCCCCTCGGGCGCCTCTCCAGTTCTCGAAAGCTTAGCGCAGAAAATCAGTGGTGATGGCCACCTTCGCCATGGACGTGACCATGAGCGATTTCTTCCTGGCTGGCATCGCGGATGTCGATGATCTTGACCTGGAAATTCAGACGCTGACCGGCCAACGGGTGGTTGCCGTCGACGGTGACATCGTCGCCATCCAGATCGCGAATGGTGACGATCTGCATCTGGCCGTCCGGAGCGGATGCGTGGAACTGCATGCCCACTTCCAGCTCGTCGACGCCTTCGAACATGCTGCGGCTCAAGGTGCTGACCAGTTCGGCAGCGTATTCGCCGTAGGCATCTTCAGGTTCAACGGCTACGGTCAGCTCGTCGCCGACTGTTTTGCCTTCCAGTGCCTTTTCCAGGCCCGGGATGATGTTACCTGCGCCTTGCAGGTAGACCAGCGGCGCGCCGCCGGCGGAGCTGTCGATGACCTCACCAGCGTCGTTGGTCAGGGTATAGTCGATGGAGACAGCCTTATTGGCGGCGATCAGCATGGGGCGAGACCTTTTGCATAAGAATGAAGAATGGCCAAGTTTAGCGAAGCAATCGCCCGAAAGCGAACACAACCCGGACAGACGGGTGACGGCGAAAGGCTCGACGGTCACAGGCTTCCATCAGGATGAGGACGGGCACTGGGTGGCTGAGCTTTCCTGTGGTCATACCCAGCATCTGCGGCACCAGCCACCGTGGCAATCCCGGGCCTGGGTACTGGACCCTTTGCTGCGTAATGAAAAAATAGGCCAACCCTTTGATTGCGGTTGGTGCGCACAAGGCTCGGTTAGCGATAACCTTGGCGACTGAAATTCGGTAAACGGCCAGACATAGGTCGTCACCATTGCCATGCACCTCCAGAGAATTCGCATGCAAACTTTTTTTATCGCGCCCACCGATTTTGGTGTGGGTCTGACCTCCATCAGCCTCGGGCTGGTACGTACCCTTGAGCGGGCCGGCCTCAAAGTCGGTTTTTTCAAACCGATTGCCCAGCCGCATCCGGGTGACACCGGGCCTGAACGGTCCACTGAGCTGGTGGCGCGCACCCACGGTTTGAAACCGCCTCAGCCGCTTGGCCTGGCGCACGTCGAGCGCATGCTTGGCGACGGTCAGCTGGACGAGCTGCTCGAAGAAATCATCACCCTCTATCAGCAGGCGGCAATCGGCAAGGATGTGCTGATCGTCGAAGGCATGGTGCCGACCCGCAGCGCCAGCTATGCCGCTCGGGTCAATCTGCATTTGGCGAAAAGCCTCGACGCCGAAGTGATCCTGGTCTCGGCTCCGGAAAACGAAGTGTTGACCGAACTGTCCGGTCGAGTGGAATTGCAGGCGCAATTGTTCGGCGGCCCCAAAGACCCGAAAGTCCTCGGCGTGATCCTCAACAAGGTCAAAACCGACGAGAGCATGGAAGCCTTCGCCTCGCGCTTGAAAGAGCATTCGCCCTTGCTGCGCAGTGGCGATTTCCGTCTGCTGGGCTGCATCCCGTTCCAGCCGGAATTGAATGCCCCGCGCACCCGCGACGTCGCCGACCTGATGGGCGCGCAGATTCTCAATGCCGGTGATTACGAAACCCGGCGCATGACCAACATCATCATCTGCGCCCGCACCGTGCGTAACACCGTGGAGCTGCTCAAGCCCGGCGTGTTGGTGGTGACGCCCGGTGATCGCGACGACATCATCCTCGCCGTCAGCCTCGCTGCCATGAACGGCGTGCCGCTGGCCGGCCTGTTGCTGACCAGTGACACCCTGCCCGACCCGCGCATCATGGACCTCTGTCGTGGCGCGTTGCAGGCTGGCCTGCCGGTGTTGTCGGTGAGCACCGGTTCCTACGACACCGCCAACCAGTTGAACGGTTTGAACAAGGAAATCCCGATCGACGACCGCGAGCGCGCGGAGATCATCACCGATTTCGTTGCCAGCCACCTCGACGCCAAGTGGCTGCATCAACGTTGCGGCACGCCACGGGAAATGCGCCTGTCGCCCGCCGTGTTCCGTTATCAATTGATCCAGCGCGCCCAGGCCGCCAACAAGCGCATCGTCCTGCCCGAAGGCAGCGAGCCGTTGACCGTGCAGGCCGCGGCGATCTGCCAGGCCCGCGGCATTGCTCGTTGCGTGTTGCTGGCCAAACCGGCAGACGTCGAAGCCGTGGCTCGCGCCCAAGGCATCGAGTTGCCCCCGGGACTGGAAATCCTCGACCCGGACCTGATTCGCGAGCGTTACGTCGAGCCGATGGTCGCCCTGCGCAAAACCAAAAGCCTCAACGCGCCGATGGCCGAGCAGCAACTGGAAGACACCGTGGTGATCGGCACCATGATGCTGGCGCTGGATGAGGTCGACGGATTGGTGTCCGGGGTCATTCACTCGACCGCCAACACCATCCGCCCGGCCCTGCAACTGATCAAGACCGCGCCGGGCTGCACGTTGGTGTCGTCGGTGTTCTTCATGCTCTTCCCCGAGGAAGTGCTGGTCTACGGCGACTGCGTGATGAACCCGCACCCGAGCGCCAGCGAACTGGCCGAGATCGCCCTGCAAAGCGCCGACTCGGCAGCCGCCTTCGGCATCACCCCGCGCGTGGCGATGATCAGCTATTCCAGCGGTGAGTCGGCTAGCGGCGAAGAAGTCGAGAAGGTGCGCGAAGCGACGTTGCTCGCCCATGAACAACAGAACTCGCTGCTGATCGACGGCCCATTGCAATACGACGCCGCCGCCAACGAAACCGTTGCCCGGCAATTGGCGCCGAACAGCCAGGTCGCCGGTCGCGCCACCGTGTTCGTGTTCCCCGACCTGAACACCGGCAACACCACCCACAAAGCCGTGCAACGCAGCGCCGACTGCGTCAGCCTCGGGCCGATGCTGCAAGGCCTGCGCAAACCGGTGAACGACCTGCCGCGCGGCGCGCAAGTCGATGACATCGTCTACACCATCGCGTTGACCGCGATTCAAGCTGCCAACCGACCTTTGGATCTTTAAATGCTGGATTCCCTACCCGCACCGTTGCGAGGCGTCATTGCCTCGCTGCTGTTGGCGCTGAACACGATTGTCTGCTGCACACCGCTGTTCATCGTGGCGATTTTCAAACTGCTATTGCCCTTCCCCGCCGCCCAGCGTTTTACCGATTGGCTGATGAGCCATATCCATGAAGCCTGGATCAGCAACAACAAGGCCTGGATGGACTTGCTCGGACACACGCGCTGGACACTCAGCGGCCTGGAAGGCCTGGACTATCAGCACTCGTATCTGATCACCAGCAACCACCAGAGTTGGGTCGACATCATGGTGTTGCAATACGTGCTGAACCGGAAGATTCGCCCGCTGAAGTTCTTCCTCAAACAGCAACTGATCTGGGTGCCGGTGATTGGCCTGGCGTGGTGGGCGCTCGGTTTTCCGTTCATGAAGCGCTACTCCAAGGCCTACCTGGAGAAGCACCCGGAGAAGAAAGGCAAAGACCTGGAGACCACCCGCAAGACCTGCGACAAGTTCCGCCATAACCCGGTGGGGATTTTCAACTTCGTCGAAGGCACGCGCTTCACCGAAGGCAAGCATGCCCAGCAGAAATCGCCGTTCAAGCATCTGCTCAAGCCCAAGGCTGGCGGCATTGCGTTTGTGCTGGATGCCATGGGTGAGCAGCTGGAAGCCATCGTCAACGTGACCATTCACTATCCGGCCGGCCGTCCTGGTTACTGGGATTTGCTCTGTGGGAACGTGAAGGATGTGGTGGTGCATTTTCAGGAGCTGAAGATTCCGCCGCAGTTCATCGGCAAAAACTACGACCAGGATGGGGAGTATCGATTGCAGTTTCAGGGCTGGATCAACCAGTTGTGGGACGACAAGGACGCGCTGCTTGCACAGATGCATCGCGAGTATCCAGCGAAGTAATCAGGAGCCTGTACTGGCCCCATCGCGAGCAGGCTCGCTCCCACAAGTTCAGTGTTCGCCGAAGATCCACTGTGGGAGCGAGCCTGCTCGCGATGGCGGTTTCAGGGCACAAAAAAACCCGCCGATGATCACTCATCGGCGGGTTTTTCGTTTGCGGCTAACGCTTAGATCGCGCCACGCTTGCGCAGCAGATCCAGCACTTGCTTGACGCTTTCTTCCAGCGACAGCGACTGGGTATCGACCACGAGGTCGGCGTCCAGCGGCACGTCGTACGGGAAGGAATCGCCCGGGATGTTATCCCCGGCCGCCGCGTACAGGCCTTGTGGGTCACGCTCGGCACAGACTGTCGGCGAGGCCTGGACGTAGACCGTCAGCAGACGCTCCTTGCCGATCAGCTCGCGAGCCTGCTCACGACCTTCGGCACTCGGCGCAACGAAGGCTGCCAAGGTCAGCAAGCCGGCTTCGTTGAACTGACGCGCAACGTGCGCCGCACGACGCCAGTTCTCGGTACGCCCGGCACGATCCTGCGGCAGACCTTTGTTCAGGTCGTGACGCAGGTTCTGGCCATCGAGTACAAACACCGCGCGGCCCATATCGAACAGCTTGCGTTCAACGGCGTAAGCCAAAGTGCTTTTGCCGGCGCCCGACAAGCCGCTGAACAAAACGGTGGCCGGTTGCTGACCGAAGCGCTGGGCGCGTTCTTCGGTGGCGACGTGCGCCAGTTTGCCGTGATGCGTGCTGGTGCCATGGCTCAACGGCTGAGCGATGATCATGCCGGCCGCGACGGTGCCATTGGTCAGTCGATCGATGACGATGAACGAACCGGTGGTGCGGTTGCTCGCGTAACCGTCCAGCGCAATGGCCGCGTCGAGGCTGATCTTCACCCGACCGATTTCGTTCAGGTGCAACGAACTGGCCGGACCTTCTTCCAGGGTGTTCACGTCAACGCGGTTGACGATGCTGGTGATCGAACCCGGCACGTAAGTGGTGGCGCGCTTGATATCGTATTTCTTGCCCGGCAGCATCGGCTCTTCGGCCATCCACACCAGCATGGCGTCGAAGGCATCGGTCACTTGCGGCTGGTTGTCGGCGTGCACCAGCAAGTCACCGCGGGAGATGTCGATTTCGTCTTCCATGGTCAGCGTCACCGCTTGACCAGGACCGGCGTGCTCCAGTTCACCTTCGAAGGTGACGATGGACTTCACACGGCTGCTCTTGCCCGATGGCAACACCACGACTTCGTCGCCCTTGTGCACGACGCCGCTGGCCAGGGTACCGGCGAAACCACGGAAGTTCAGGTTCGGACGGTTAACGTACTGCACCGGGAAACGCAGGTCGGTGTAGTTGCGGTCGCTGGCGATCTCGACGGTTTCGAGGATTTCCATCAGCGACTGGCCGGTGTACCACGGCGAGCGCTCGGATTTGTTCACCACGTTGTCGCCTTTCAGCGCCGACATCGGAACGAAAGCCATGGTGGTCGGCTTGAACGCGATGCCGTCGGCGAACTTCAGGTAATCGGCCTTGATCGACTCGAAGACTGTTTCGTCGAAACCGTTGAGGTCCATCTTGTTGATGGCAACAACGATGTGTTTGATGCCGAGCAACGAGGCAATGAAGCTGTGGCGACGGGTCTGGGTCTGCACGCCGTAACGGGCGTCGACCAGGATGATCGCCAGGTCACAGGTGGACGCACCGGTGGCCATGTTGCGGGTGTACTGCTCATGGCCAGGGGTGTCGGCGATGATGAATTTGCGCTTGGCGGTGGAGAAGTAGCGGTAAGCAACATCGATGGTGATGCCCTGCTCACGCTCGGCCTGCAGGCCGTCGACCAGCAGTGCCAGGTCGATGTCATCGCCCGTGGTGCCGACTTTTTTCGAGTCGCGGGTAATGGCTTCCAGGTGATCTTCGTAGATCATCTTGGAGTCGTGCAGCAGGCGCCCGATCAGGGTGCTCTTGCCGTCGTCGACGTTGCCACAGGTCAGAAAGCGCAGCATTTCCTTGCGTTCGTGCTGGCCCAGGTAGGCGAGGATGTCCTCGCTGATCAAATCAGATGCGTGCGACATGACAACCCCTTAGAAATAACCCTGACGTTTCTTTTCTTCCATCGAGCCTGCGCCATCGTGATCGATGACCCGGCCCTGGCGTTCGGAAGTTCGCGTCAGGAGCATTTCCTGAATGATGTCGGTCAGGCTGGTGGCCTCGGACTCGACCGCACCGGTCAACGGGTAGTCGCCCAGCGTACGGAAGCGGACCTTCTTCTTGACGATGCGCGCCTTGTCTTCATCGCTCAGGTGATTGAGCAGGCGTTCGTCGTCGATCATGATCCAGGTGCCGTTCATCTCGATGACGTCGCGCTCGGCGGCGAAATACAGCGGCACAATCGGGATGCCTTCGAGGTAGATGTACTGCCAGATGTCCAGTTCGGTCCAGTTCGACAACGGGAAAACACGGATCGATTCGCCCTTGTTGACCTTGCCGTTGTAGACGTTCCACAACTCTGGACGCTGGTTTTTCGGGTCCCAGCGGTGCTTGGTGTCACGGAAGGAATACACGCGCTCTTTGGCACGGGATTTCTCTTCGTCACGACGGGCACCACCGAAAGCGGCGTCGAAACCGTACTTGTCGAGGGCCTGCTTGAGGCCTTCGGTTTTCATGATATCGGTGTGCTTGGCGCTGCCGTGGGTGAGCGGGTTGATGCCCTGCGCAACACCCTCGGGATTCACGTGTACCAGCAGGTCAAGGCCGAGCTCTTCGACCATGCGGTCGCGGAACGCGTACATTTCCTTGAACTTCCACCGGGTGTCGACGTGCATCACCGGGAACGGCAGCTTGCCCGGGAAGAATGCCTTGCGCGCAAGGTGCAGCATCACGGCGGAGTCTTTACCGACGGAGTACAGCATCACCGGGTTATCGAACTCGGCGGCGACCTCGCGGATGATGTGGATGCTTTCGGCCTCCAGCTGTTTCAGATGCGTCAGTTTGTCGACCATGGCTACTCACGAAAACGATCTTATGGACGGCCAGCGGGCCGTGTTCGAGCGAGGAATCCTAGCACAGCGTCCTCTTCTAATCAGGACGCCGACTAGATCGAAAGGGTATATGAATATACCTGCCCGTTCGGGTGCACCGGGTCCTGTGGGAGTAAGCCTGCTCGCGATAGCGGTGTGTCAGTCGCATCAATGTCGAATGTGACGCAGCCATCGCGAGCAGGCTCGCTCCTACAGTGGGTATGGGTGATTCAGATAGGATTCGGGCAATCGATGAAGATGTGCTCGAGGGCAAAGCGCCGGGCCAGATAATCGCCCAACGCCTGCACGCCATAACGCTCGGTGGCGTGATGACCGGCGGCGATGAAACTGATGTCGTTTTCCCGGGCGCTGTGGAAGGTCTGCTCGGACGCCTCGCCGCTGAGGTACAAGTCAACGCCAGCCAGCACGGCCTGATCGATGTAACCCTGGCCGCCACCAGTGCACCAGCCAACGCGGCGAATCATCTCGCTGCCTTCGATCAGCAACGGTTCGCGGCCCATGACTTCCTGTACGCGACGGGCAAAATCCCGGGCCGTCACCGGCTCGTTCAATGAACCGACCAGGCCGACAACTTTAAGGTTGTCCGGATCCAATGGACCTTCCACAGTGATATCGAGCTGACGTGCCAGCTGAACGTTATTGCCGACTTCCGGGTGCAGATCCAGCGGCAAGTGATAAGACAACAGGCTGATATCGTGCTTGAGCAGGGTTTTCAACCGGCGCTGCTTCATCCCGGTGATGCACGGATTCTCGCCCTTCCAGAAATAGCCGTGATGCACCAGTATCAGGTCGGCGCGGACTTCCACAGCGGCGTCGAGCAATGCCTGGCTGGCGGTGACGCCACTGACGATGCGCATGACCTGCGGCCGGCCTTCGACCTGCAACCCGTTGGGGCAGTAATCGGCAATTTTTGCACTGTTAAGGTAACGGTCGGCTTCTTCGACCAGGGTGCTCAGGGCGACGGCCATAAAAGACTCCTAAATATCCCGTTCAGAGGCACGTTTCGCCTCGTATAATGCGCGACATTATGGGCGGTCTCATACCGCCTGCAACCTCTCAGGACGTGCTTAATGCTCAAGGCGCTGCGTTTTTCCGGCTGGCCGCTGTTGGCCGGCGTGCTTATCGCTCTGTTAATCATCCAGCGTTACCCGGAGTGGGTCGGGCTCCCAAGCCTTGACGTCAACATGCAACAAGCCCCGCAAACCACCACCATGCAACAGGGTCCGGTGTCCTATGCCGACGCGGTGACCACGGCTGCGCCCTCGGTGGTCAACCTGTACACCACCAAAGTCGTCAACAAACCGAACCATCCGCTGTTCGAGGACCCACAGTTTCGCCGCTTCTTCGGCGACAACTCGCCCAAACAGAAGCGTATGGAGTCGAGCCTTGGCTCCGGCGTGATCATGAGCCCGGAAGGTTACCTGCTGACCAACAACCACGTGACCAGCGGCGCCGACCAGATTGTGGTGGCACTCAAGGACGGGCGTGAAACCCTGGCCCGAGTGATCGGCAGCGACCCGGAAACCGACCTCGCGGTGCTGAAGATCGACTTGAAGAATCTTCCATCGATCACTGTCGGTCGTTCCGACAATATCCGCATCGGCGACGTGGCGTTGGCCATCGGCAACCCGTTCGGCGTCGGCCAGACCGTGACCATGGGCATCATTAGCGCCACCGGGCGCAATCAGCTGGGCCTGAACAACTACGAAGACTTCATCCAGACCGACGCGGCGATCAACCCCGGCAACTCCGGCGGTGCGCTGGTGGATGCCAACGGCAACCTGACCGGCATCAACACGGCGATCTTCTCCAAGTCCGGCGGTTCGCAGGGCATCGGTTTCGCCATCCCGGTGAAACTGGCCATGGAAGTGATGAAGTCGATCATCGAGCACGGACAGGTGATTCGCGGCTGGCTCGGTATCGAAGTGCAGCCGCTGAGCCAGGAACTGGCGGAATCGTTTGGCCTGTCGGGGCGCCCGGGCATTGTGGTCGCGGGGATTTTCCGTGACGGCCCGGCACAGAAGGCCGGCCTGCAACTGGGCGACGTGATCCTTAGCATCGACGGCGAACCGGCCGGCGATGGTCGTCGTTCGATGAATCAGGTCGCGCGGATCAAACCGACCGACAAGGTGACGATCCAGGTGATGCGCAACGGCAAAGAGCTCAAGCTCACCGCCGAGATCGGTCTGCGTCCGCCACCTGCTCCCATCAAGGAAAAAGAACAAGAGTAAGCCGAGAGGAGCTGCGGCCTCAGCAGCTCCATAACTGCAAAGCCGTTAACAGCAGACATTCTCATTAGGCATGTTATATTGTTTCAATATCACTATTGGAACAACATAACATGTCGTCTCGAACAATGGTTTCCCTCGCCGGCCTGGCCCTCGGTTTTCTGGGGGATCCGGCCTTCGCCGAAGAAGCGCAAACCGTTGAGCTGGACGCCATCAGCGTCACCTCCGACTACGAATCCCCCACTGGCCCGGTCCAGGGTTACCGCGCCACGCGCTCCTCCAGCGCAACCAAAACCGACACCGCCCTTCGCGATATCCCGCAATCGATCAGTGTGATTCCCGTCAGCGTGCTCAAGGACTTGGGCAGCACCAGCGTCGAACGCGCGCTGGATTTTGCCGGTGGCGTGTCGAAACAGAACAACTTCGGCGGCCTGACACTCTACGAATACAGCGTGCGCGGCTTCACCACGTCGGAGTTCTACAAGGATGGTTTCAGCGCCAACCGCGGCTATCCAAGCTCGCCGGACGTGGCCAACGTCGAACGCATCGAAGTGCTCAAAGGCCCGGCCGCCAGCCTCTACGGTCGTGGCGATCCGGGCGGCACGGTGAACATCGTCACCAAGAAACCCCAGCCCGAAGCCTTCACCACACTGCAAACCAGCGCCGGCAGTTGGGATCGTTATCGCACCGCCGTGGACGTCAACACACCGCTGGATGCTGACGGCAATGTTCTGTCCCGGGTAAATCTGGCCGTCGAAGACAACCACAGCTTCCGCGATCACATCGACAGTCAGCGCGTGTTCGTTGCGCCTTCGTTCAGCTGGCAACTGAACCCGGACACCAGCCTGTTGGTGGAGAGCGAGTTCGTGCGCCACAGCTCGACCTTCGATCGCGGTATCGTCGCGCCGAACAATAAATGGAGCGGCGTTTCCCGCTCGACCTTTCTTGGCGAACCCAACGACGGCAACATCGACAACCACAACAATCTGCTGCAAGCCGCCCTCGAACATCATCTCAACGACCGCTGGAAACTACGCCTCGCCAGCCATTACAAGGAAGGCAAGCTCTGGGGCTTCGCCTCCGAAACTCGCCCCTTGAACGCCGACGGCCATACCGTCAACCGCCGCTATCGCGAGCGCGACACCAACTGGCACGACAGCATCACCCAGCTCGAACTGCGCGGTATGTTCGACATCGGCAGTTGGCAACACGAACTGCTGATCGGCAGCGAATACGAGAATTTCCGCAAGAACGAACGGGTCACGACCATTGCCGGCGGTCCTTACGCCATCGATATCTACCGGCCGATTTATGGCCAGCCGAAACCCAATGGCGCACGCTCCGGGACCGACTTCTTCGAGCACGTCGAAAGTCGGGCGTTGAACCTTCAAGACCAGATCGTCTTCACCGACAAACTGCGCGGCATGCTCGGTGCGCGCTTCGAACATTTCGAACAAAGCATCGACGATCACAGCCGCAATGCGACCAGCCGCCAGCGCCACGACGCACTGACCCAACGGGCCGGGCTGCTCTACCAATTGACGCCCGAAGTGGGGTTATTCACCAACGTCTCCACCTCGTTCAAACCGAACAACGGCCTGGATGCCGCCGGCAAATCTTTCGACCCGGAAGAAGGCGTCGGTTATGAAGTCGGGCTCAAGAGCGAACTGTTCGACGACCGCTTGAGCAGCACCCTCGCCGCCTTCCATATCGAAAAGGAAAACGTCCTGGCGCTCGATCCGGCGACTGATTCCAGCCGCGCCATGGGCAAGGCTCGCAGCCAGGGTGTCGACCTGCAAGTCACCGGGCAAGTCACCGATGCCGTGCGAGTGATCGGTGCTTTCGCTTACATCGACGCCGAAGTCACCCAAGGCGACAAGGTGATTCCCACCGGCAGCCGAATTCTCGGTGTGGCCAAACGCAGCGGCAGTGTGCTGGGCGTTTATGAATTTCAGAATGGTCATTTGCGCGGCTCGGACCTTGGCGCAGCGTTCACCTATGTCGGTGATCGGTCGGGCGAAGCCGGCAGCGATTTCGAACTGCCGGCCTACCACACCGTCGACCTGCTGGCCCATTACAAGGCCAGCGAAAACGTCACCGTGGGCCTGAACCTGAACAACCTTTTCGACGAAAAATACTTCGAGCGCTCTTACAGCAACTACTGGGTCAACCCCGGCGAGCCGCGCAATTTCACCGTCAGCCTGACACTCAATCTGTAAAAGGAAATCACCATGCAAAACCTCAAACCCCTGGCGCTGCTTGGACTGCTGTTCGCCACTGAAGTCTCGGCCCATGGCCTGTGGACCGAAGAACGTCGCGGCAACATTGAAGTCATCTACGGCCACGGCGCCGAAGATAACGCCTTCAAGGCGCAGAAAATCAGTGGCGCGTGGGCTTATGACGTCGCCGGCAAAATGATCCCGGTGAGCGTGCAACGGCTGGCCGACCACGCCCGCCTGCAGCCGTTGAAACCGCCGGCGGTGATGGCCGTGGCGCTGGACAATGGCATGTGGTCGCAGACGCCGGATAAAAAATGGATCAACGAAGGACGCAGCAAAGTACCGGGGGCCATTGAGTCGACCCAGACCTTCAAGTACAGCCTGGCGATCTACCAGCCGGGGGCGAAACTGCCGAAGCTTGATCAGATGAAACTGCTGATTCTGCCGGAGGTTGATCCGTTGACTGTCGGGCCGGGTAAATCGTTACCGGTTCGAGTGCTATTGGATGGTAAGCCGGCGGCGGGCGTGAAGTTGGTAGGCGACTATCGTAGCGCGCCGAATACCTTGAGCACCGAGACCGACGCAGAGGGCCGGGCGCAAGTATTGGTGCGTAATGAAGGGTTGAATGTGATTTCGGCGCAGATGGAGATTTCGCTGAAGGACAACCCGGATGTGGCCACGCGTGGGCTGTTCACGTCGCTGACCTTCCTCGGCGAAGCGCATCACGAGTAACCCACAAACCCCTGTAGGAGCGAGGCTTGCCCGCGATGGGGACACCGCGGTGCAATAGGTAGACCGCGTTATCGTTTATCGCGGGCAAGCCACGCTCCCACAGGATCGGGGAAGCCTTACAGGTAGCCGAGGCCGTCGATCAGCGCCTGATTCTGTTCTGGCGTACCGATGGAAATCCGCAGGAACTGGGCAATCCGTTCCTGCTTGAAGTGCCGAACGATCACGCCTTGCTCACGCAACTTCGCCGCCAGCCCTGCCGCATCGTGTTTCGGATGACGGGCGAAGATGAAGTTCGCCGCCGACGGCAACACTTCAAAGCCTTTCGCTTGCAGTTGCGCAACGACCTTTTCACGATTCTCGATGACCAACCGGCAGGTCTTGTCGAAGTACTCGCGATCTTCGAACGCTGCGGCTGCACCGACATTTGCCAGACGATCCAGCGGATAGGAGTTGAAGCTGTTCTTGATCCGCTCCAGCGCCTCGATCAGGTCCGGGTGCCCCACCGCCAGCCCCACCCTCAGGCCGGCCAGCGAACGGGACTTGGACAGGGTCTGGGTCACCAGCAGGTTTGGATAACGATCCACCAGACTGATCGCCGTCTCACCACCGAAATCGATGTAAGCCTCATCCACCACGACTACTGAATCCGGGCTCGCCTTGAGGATTTGCTCAACCGCGTCCAGCGCCAACAGGCAGCCCGTCGGTGCGTTCGGATTCGGGAAGATGATCCCGCCGTTCGGCTTGGCGTAGTCCGCCGGGTTAATCTGGAATTGCTCGTCCAGCGGCACCGCGTCGAAGGCAATGCCGTACAACCCGCAGTAAACCGGATAGAAGCTGTAGCTGATGTCCGGGAACAGCACTGGATGATCGTGTTGCAGCAAGCCGTGAAAGATGTGCGCCAGGACTTCGTCGGAACCGTTGCCGAGAAAGACCTGATTGCTCTGCACGCCGTAATAACTGGCTACTGCGTTTTTCAGCAGATCGCTGTTCGGGTCCGGGTACAGACGCAAGTTGTCATTCAGTTCGGTCTGCATCGCCGCCAAGGCTTTTGGCGATGGACCGTACGGGTTTTCGTTGGTGTTGAGCTTCACCAGTTTCGCCAGTTTCGGCTGCTCGCCCGGCACGTAAGGCACCAGATTCTTGACGAAGGGACTCCAGAATTTACTCATGCTTAGCTGTCCTTCTTATCGTCAACGATGCGGTATTCGGCACTTCGCGCGTGAGCGGTCAACGACTCGCCACGGGCCAGCACGGAAGCGGTTTTGCCCAGTTCCGACGCACCCTGCTCGGAGCAGAAGATGATCGACGAACGCTTCTGGAAGTCGTACACACCCAGCGGCGAGGAGAATCGCGCGGTGCCGGAGGTCGGCAGCACGTGGTTCGGGCCGGCGCAGTAGTCGCCCAAGGCCTCGGAGGTGTGACGACCCATGAAGATCGCACCCGCGTGGCGAATCTTCGGCAGCCAGGCCTGCGGATCAGCAACGGACAACTCAAGGTGTTCTGGTGCGATGCGGTTGGCCACTTCCATGGCCTGGTCCATGTCGCGGACCTTGATCAGCGCACCACGGCCATTGATCGACGTTTCGATGATCTCGGCGCGTTCCATGGTCGGCAGCAGTTTGGCGATGCTGGCGGCGACCTTGTCGAGGAACTCGGCGTCCGGGCTGACCAGGATCGCCTGGGCGTCTTCGTCGTGCTCGGCCTGGGAGAACAGGTCCATGGCGATCCAGTCCGGATCCGTCTGACCGTCGCAGACCACGAGGATTTCGGAGGGGCCGGCGATCATGTCGATGCCGACCTGACCGAACACGTGGCGCTTGGCGGTGGCAACATAGATGTTGCCCGGACCGACCACCTTGTCGACCTTCGGCACGCTTTCGGTGCCGTAAGCCAGCGCCGCGACCGCTTGGGCGCCGCCGATGGTGAACACGCGGTCGACGCCGGCGATGCAAGCGGCGGCCAGCACCAGCTCGTTGATTTCGCCACGCGGCGTCGGCACTACCATGACCACTTCGGTCACGCCGGCCACCTTGGCCGGAATCGCGTTCATCAGTACCGAGGACGGGTACGACGCCTTGCCGCCGGGTACGTACAGACCGGCGCGATCCAGCGGCGTGACCTTCTGGCCGAGCACGGTGCCGTCGGCTTCGGTGTAGGTCCAGGAATCCTGCTTCTGTTTCTCGTGGTAGCTGCGTACTCGGGACGCGGCTTTTTCCAGCGCTTCACGCTGCGGCACGGTGATTCGGGTCAGGGCCAGTTCCAGGCGCTCACGAGGCAGGATCAGGTCCGCCATGGACGCGACCTGCAGGCCGTCGAACTTCTGGGTGAACTCCACCAGCGCCGCATCGCCACGCTCGCGCACGGCCTTGATGATGTCCAGCACCCGCTGATTGACCGAGTCGTCAGACACACTTTCCCAGCTCAGCAGATGATCCAGATGATGTGCAAAATCCGGGTCAGCAGCGTTGAGTCGGCGAATTGCAGTCGGTGCGGTCATAGCGAGAGCCTCATAGGAATGGCAAAAAACTCAGGTACCCGAAGCTACCATCGATCCGCTTGGGCACCTGAGAATTCTGGCTATGAGGCGGATAGACGGGCGCGACTTAACGTCGCGCAGGTAAATCAGCCGCGGTGTCGAGACTCCACTGCCTTGCGCAGGGTGTCGATCAACGCCTGGATACGGGCATGCTGCATTTTCATCGAAGCTTTGTTCACGATCAGCCGGGAGCTGATGTCGGCAATGAAATCCTGGGGTTCCAGGCCATTGGCGCGCAGGGTGTTGCCGGTGTCGACCACGTCGATGATCTTGTCTGCCAGACCGATCAGCGGCGCCAGTTCCATCGAGCCATAGAGCTTGATGATGTCGACCTGACGGCCCTGTTCGGCGTAGTAGCGCTTGGCAACGTTGACGAATTTGGTCGCCACACGCAGGCGGCCCTTGGGCTCGACATCACCGACACGGCCGGCGGTCATCAGCTTGCAGAGGGCAATTCGCAGGTCCAACGGCTCGTACAAACCCTGGCCGCCATACTCCATCAGCACATCTTTACCGGCGACGCCCAGGTCAGCGGCACCATGTTCGACGTAAGTCGGCACATCGGTGGCGCGCACGATCAGCAGACGTACATCGGCCTGGGTCGTGGGGATGATCAGCTTGCGGCTCTTGTCCGGATTCTCGGTCGGCACGATGCCCGCTTCAGCCAGAAGCGGCAGGGTGTCGTCAAGGATGCGGCCCTTGGACAGTGCGATGGTCAACATGGGAAACGTCAATCCTTATCAAGGTACTCATGCCCGGTCGCAAATGGCGCCGGACACACATCGAGCCGGAAACGGCTCGACTTGAAACGAATTCAACGGGCGCGTCCCTGCGCCCATGCAGCAGAAACTAGCCCGGTACGCGGCGGATCTTGGCGCCGAGCATCTGCAGTTTCTCTTCGATGCACTCGTAACCACGGTCGATGTGGTAGATGCGGTCGATCAAGGTGTCACCTTCAGCGATCAATGCCGAGATCACCAGGCTGGCCGAAGCGCGCAGGTCGGTGGCCATGACTGGCGCGCCCTTGAGCTTTTCGATGCCGGTAACGATGGCAGTGTTGCCTTCGACCTGGATGTGAGCGCCCATGCGGTGCAGTTCGTAAACGTGCATGAAGCGGTTTTCGAAGATCGTCTCGATCACAGCGCCAGTGCCTTCGGCAATGGCGTTGAGGGAGATGAACTGCGCCTGCATGTCGGTCGGGAACGCCGGGTATGGAGCGGTACGCACGTTAACGGCTTTTGGCCGCTTGCCGTGCATGTTCAGCTCGATCCAGTCTTCGCCGCAGGTGATTTCGGCACCCGATTCCTTGAGTTTCTCAAGAACGGCTTCGAGGATGGTCGGATCGGTGTCCTTGACCTTCACACGGCCGCCGGTCACAGCAGCTGCGACCAGGTAGGTGCCGGTCTCGATACGGTCAGGCATCACCTTGTAAGTGGTCGGGTGCAGACGCTCGACGCCATCGATGGTGATGGTGTCGGTGCCGGCGCCAGTGATCTTGGCACCCATGGCGATCAGGAAGTTCGCCAGGTCGATGACTTCAGGCTCGCGAGCGGCGTTTGCCAGAACGCTGCGGCCCTTGGCCAGAGCGGCCGCCATCATGATGTTTTCGGTACCGGTCACACTGACGGTGTCGAAGAAGAAGTGCGCACCGCGCAGGCCACCTTCAGGCGCCTTGGCCTTGATGTAGCCGCCTTCGACGTCGATGACCGCACCCATGGCTTCGAGGCCACGAATGTGCAGGTCAACCGGACGCGAACCAATGGCGCAACCGCCAGGCAGTGCGACTTCGGCTTCACCGAAACGTGCAACCATCGGCCCCAGCACCAGGATCGACGCACGCATGGTTTTCACCAGTTCGTACGGAGCGATCAGGGTCTTGATGGTGCGCGGGTCGATTTCGACGCTGAGTTTCTCGTCGATCACCGGCTCGATGCCCATACGACCGAACAGCTCGATCATGGTGGTGATGTCGTGCAGGTGCGGCAGGTTGGCAACGGTCACCGGGCCATCGCACAGCAAGGTTGCAGCCAGGATCGGCAGGGCAGAGTTCTTTGCCCCGGAGATGCGGATTTCGCCATCAAGACGAACGCCACCGGTAATTATCAATTTATCCATAAGAATCTCGACGCCCTTGGGCTCAGGTGCGCTCGGCCCAGGCCGCGCTGCTGAAAAATTTCATAGTGACCGCATGGATGCTGCCATCGGTGATCCACGGGTTCAAATGGGCATAGATCTGCTGCTGACGCTTCACCGGGCTCAACGCCGCCAGTTCATCGCTAATCACGTTCAGCTGAAAGTTGCAGCCTTCGCCCTCGACTTCTACTAGGGTTCCTGGCAGCTTTCCTTCAAGGAAGCTCTTCACTTCTACGGCCTGCATGCTCAACCTCAATCGGCGCCCTGTGCGCGCGGGTCGGACATCATACAAAAAAGCCCCGCGCCTGCGAACCCCGCGAAGCAGGACTCTGACGGGGGGCTTCTTTATAGATGCGGTTAGGGATGCGCCAACAACTCGGTCAGTTCACTGACCTGAGCGATTTCACGCATGTCTTCTGGCATCCCGCGGATGCTCAGCGCCTTGCCGGCCGCCTCTGCATCACGCATGAAGCACAGCAGCAGCGACAAGCCGACACTGCTGGACTTCAACACTGCCGAGCAATCGACTACCAGCGCAGCGGCCTTGCTGGATTTGATCAGCGCCTGCCCCTGTTTACGCAAACCGGGGCCAGTGCGGTAATCCAGCATGCCGCTGAGCATCAGCTCGCCGGATTCGCTCATGCGAATCGCCGACACACTCATTGAGCTTGCGTCTCGGGTGCTTGCTTCTGGCTGGCTTCCTTGGCCTTGGCGACTTCCCCGGCCCAACCATTGATGGTCTTGTCCAGGTCGTTGCCATTGCGCTGCATCGCATCAGCGAACTGATCGCGGAACAGCTTGCCGATGTTGATGCCGTTGATGATCACGTTGCGCAACTTCCACTCGCCGTTGATCTTTTCGAGTGTGTAGGACACAGGATAAATCGCGCCGTTGGTGCCCTTGACCGTCATGGCAACACTTGTACGGTTTCCCGACTCATCCTTGGCAGGGTCGACGACGATCCCCTGATTGTTGTACTCAAGCAAAGCGTTGCCATAGAACTGGAACAGACCCTTTTTGAAGTTTTCTTCAAAGGTCTTCATTTGCGCAGGCGTGGCTTTGCGCGAATATTTGACCGTCATGATGCTCTTGGAAATGCCCTCGGCATCCACAACAGGTCCGACGATGGTGTTCAGCGCCGCATAGAAGTCTTGCGGGTCTTGCTTGTACTTCTCTTTATTGGCCGACAGATCGGCAAGTAGCCGATTGGTGGTGTCCTGCACGATATCGTGCGCTGAGGGCGCTGCCACGGCGTTAGCCATCAACGGCAGGGCCGCGAGTAATACCAACAGGCCACGTCGCAAGGTAGAGATCATTCAAAGGCTCCTCATTTGGCGTCTTTACTAACGGTATTGAGCAGAAATTTACCGATCAGGTCTTCGAGTACCAGCGACGACTGTGTGTCGTGGATGGTTGAGCCATCCTTGAGCAAGCCTTCTTCGCCGCCCACGCTAAGACCAATGTACTTCTCGCCCAACAGGCCAGCGGTCAGGATAGATGCAGTGGAATCAGTCGGCAGGTTATCTACGCGTTTTTCCAGCTGCATGGTCACTCGGCCGGTGAAACTGTCGCGGTCCAGATCGATTGCCGTGACCTTGCCGATGGTCACACCGGCCATGGTCACTTTAGCTCTGACAGTCAAACCGGCGATATTGTCGAAATACGCATAAAGTTTATAAGTGTCGGTGGTTGCGCTCGGGGACAGGCCACTTACCCGCAACGCCAGCAACAGCAAAGCCAGGATGCCAGCCAGCAAGAAAAGGCCGACACCGATTTCCAGGGTGCGGTTTTGCATCAGAAATCTCCAAACATCAAGGCGGTCAGAATAAAGTCCAGGCCGAGTACAGCCAAAGAGGCATACACCACGGTCTTGGTAGTGGCACGACTGATCCCCTCGGAAGTGGGCTCGCAGTCATAGCCTTGGAATACGGCAATCCAGGTCACGACAAAGGCGAAAACGATGCTTTTGATGATGCCGTTGAGCACATCGTCAGCAAAGGTCACGCTGTTCTGCATGTTGGACCAGTAGGAACCTTCATAGACCCCCAGCCAGTCGACGGCCACCCACGAACCACCCCAGATGCCCACCACGCTGAAGATCATCGCCAGCACCGGCAGGGAAATGAAGCCGGCCCACAGGCGCGGGGCAATGATGTACTTGAGCGGGTCGACACCAATCATTTCCAGACTGGACAACTGCTCGGTGGACTTCATGTTGCCGATTTCGGCAGTCAAAGCCGAACCGGCGCGCCCGGCGAACAGCAATGCCGTGACCACAGGCCCCAGTTCGCGCAACAGCGTCAGCGCAACCATCTGGCCGACCGCCTGCTCCGAACCGTAGCTGGACAGAATATTGAAGCCTTGCAGCGCCAGCACCATGCCGATGAATACCCCGGAGACCACAATGATCACCAGGGACATCACGCCCACCGAATGCAGTTGCTTGATCAGCAAGCCAAAACCGCCGCCAATGCCGCCACGGCCAAGCAAGGCATGAAACAGGAATATCGCCGAACGGCCGAACACTCCCAGCACGTCAATGCCAGAGTGGCCGAACCTGCGAACCCGTTCTATCAGTGAAATCTTGCGCATCAACGCTTCCCCAGAAGATCTGCGCGGTAATCCGTCGCTGGAAAGTGATAGGCGACGGGACCGTCAGGCTCGCCTGTCATGAATTGACGGATGCGTGGCTCCTGCGAGTTCATCAGTTCCTCGGGAGTGCCCTGCCCCAATACCTGGCCTTCGCCGACGACATAGATGTAATCGGCGATGCTCGCAGTCTCGGCCAAGTCGTGGGAGACCACGATACTGGTGATGCCCAGCGCATCGTTGAGCAGGCGGATCAGGCGCACCAGCACACCCATGGCGATGGGGTCCTGGCCGACAAAGGGCTCGTCATACATGAGGATTTGCGGATCGAGGGCAATCGCCCGGGCCAGAGCGACACGACGTTTCATGCCGCCGGACAACTCGTCAGGCATCAGGTCGATGGCGCCACGCAAGCCCACTGCCTGCAATTTGAGCAGGACGATGTCCCGGATCATTTCTTCCGGCAGCTCGGTATGAACGCGTAGCGGAAAGGCAACGTTCTCGAACACATCGAGATCGGTGAACAGCGCACCACTCTGAAACAGCACGCCCATGTGCTTTCGCGCATCGAACAGGTCACTGCGCGACAGTTTCGGCAGGTTCTGTCCATTGACCCAGACTTCGCCTTTGGTGGGCCGCAACTGTGCGCCCATCAGCCGCAGCAGCGTAGTCTTGCCACACCCGGAAGGGCCCATGATGCCGGTGACCTTGCCGCGCGGGATACGTATATCGACGTTATTGAAAATGCTGCGCGTTCCGCGCTTGAAGGTCAGTCCCTTCAGCTCGACCGCGTAGGCTTTATCGGCACTCATCTAAACTCCTTGCGATGCAGCCTCTCACTCGGACGCCTGGCTTTCTGGCGAAAGCACATACCTCCCGGGCAGGCCGAACTGGCGGCGAACTATATCACTGCAAAGGCCAAGCGCCCAAGGCCCAAGCCAGGCCATGTTGAGCAACATGAAGGGGTAAAAGCTTCTATTTGGGCGTATTCGGTAACAGGGAATGACAAAGCGCGACGAACTTGCGTGAGGGTTTCGATCATTACCGTTATAATCGCCGCCTTTTCATCAGGCTATACGATTTCTGACATGAGCCAATCCAGCGACCTGATTCAATCAGCACAACGCACCGTCCGCCTCGAACTGGAAGCCGTACAAGGCTTGCTGCCCCGTATCGACGCAGATTTCGTACGCGCTTGCGAGATGATTCTGGCCAGCAAAGGGCGCGTGGTCGTGGTCGGCATGGGCAAATCGGGGCACATCGGCAACAAGATCGCCGCCACCCTGGCCAGCACCGGCACTACGGCCTTTTTCGTGCACCCGGCCGAAGCCAGCCACGGCGACATGGGCATGATCACCCGCGACGACATCATCCTGGCGCTGTCGAACTCCGGCTCTACCAATGAAATCGTCACCCTGCTGCCGCTGATCAAACGCCTGGGCATTCAATTGATCAGCATGACCGGCAATCCTGACTCACCGCTGGCGAAGGCTGCCGAGGTCAACCTCAACGTGCATGTCGAGCATGAAGCCTGTCCGCTCAACCTGGCACCGACCTCGTCGACCACCGCCGCGCTGGTCATGGGCGACGCCCTGGCCGTTGCGCTGCTGGAAGCCCGCGGTTTTACCGCCGAAGATTTCGCCTTTTCCCACCCTGGCGGCGCGCTTGGCCGACGCCTGCTGCTGAAAGTGGAAACCGTCATGCACGCCGGCGCAGAACTGCCCCAGGTGCAACGTGGCACGCTACTCAAGGACGCCTTGATGGAAATGACCCGCAAGGGCCTGGGCATGACCGCGATCGTGGAGGCCGACGGCAAACTGGCCGGGATCTTCACCGACGGCGACTTGCGCCGCACCCTTGACCGGACCATCGACATCCACCATACGACCATCGACGAGGTCATGACCGTCCACGGCAAGACCGCCCGGGCCGACATGCTCGCAGCCGAGGCTCTGAAAATCATGGAAGACCATCGAATCAACGCGCTGGTGGTGGTGGACAAGGAGGACCGACCGATCGGCGCCTTCAACCTGTCCGATCTGCTGCGCGCAGGAGTAATGTGATGAGCACCGACCTGCTGCAACGCGGCAAGAACATCAAACTGGCAGTTTTTGACGTCGATGGCGTACTGACCGACGGACGCCTGTACTTCCTCGAAGACGGCAGCGAATTCAAGACGTTCAACACCCTCGACGGCCAAGGCATCAAGATGTTGATGGCAGCTGGCGTGCAGACCGCTATCATCAGCGGCCGCAAGACCCCGGTGGTCGAGCGACGCGCGAAGAACCTCGGTATTCCACACGTGTACCAGGGGCGCGAAGACAAACTGGTGGTGCTGGACGAGCTTCTTGCCCAACTCAACCTAAGCTATGAGCAAGTCGCCTATCTCGGTGACGACCTGCCGGACCTGCCGGTGATTCGCCGCGTCGGCCTGGGCATGGCGGTGGCAAGCGCTGCCAGTTTCGTCCGCGAACATGCCCACGGCATCACCCAGGCCCGCGGTGGCGAGGGTGCCGCTCGCGAATTCTGCGAATTGATCCTGCGCGCGCAGGGCCGCCTCGATGCGGCAAACGCCGCGTACCTGTGAGCCAACTATGCTGAGCAAAAAGATTCGCAAATTCCTGGTGTTCGGTTGCATCGCAGCGATATTCGCCGCGGTCGGCTACTGGAACATCAGTCCGGAACGCTTCCTCGACAAGCCGGTGGCAAAGATCGATGAAGCGGCGATCGACTATTACGCGATCAACGCCCACAGCGTGCAATATCTGCCGGACGGCAAACTGCAATACGAAATGACGTCCGACAAGGTTGAACACCTGAAAGCCACCGAAGTGACGCTGTTGACCAACCCCGACCTGAACATGTTCCGCGGCACCGAGTTCCCATGGCACGTCCAGAGCGAGCACGGCGAAGTGAACCCCGACGGCACCCAGGTCGAACTGATTGACTCGGTGCGCATCACGCGCTTCGACGAGAAAAACCGCAAGACCCTGATTACCACCACCCGCATGACAGTGTTCCCGCAGCAGCAATATGCGCAGACCGAGCAACCCGTTAGAATCGACGGCGCTGGTGGTGTGTCGACTGGCAAGGGAATGAAAGCGTATTTGAAAGAAAGCAGGATACACCTGCTATCGAACGTAAGAGGACAGTATGAGGCTCGTTAAAACCCTCCCTATTTTGCTCGGTCTGAGCGCAGCACTGGGAAGCGTGAGCGCCTGGGCTCTGCCGAACGATCAAGAGCAGCCTATCCGCATCCAGGCCGACGATGCCCAGCTGGACGACAAGAATGGTGTTGCCACCTATAAAGGTGACGTGATCATTACCCAGGGCTCGATGATCGTTAAAGGCAATACTGTGACCATCACCCGCACGCCGGCCGGCGACATCGACGTGGTGACATCGGTGGGCAATCTGGCCTACTTCGAGCAGATGCAGACGGCTGGCGACACCAAGCCGGTTCAGGGCTACGGAGTGACCATCCAGTACCACGCCTCGCAAAACCGCGTCGTATTGATCGATCGCGCCAAAGTCATCGACAAGGACAACAACGTCACCCAAGGCGAGAAAATCGTCTACGACACGGTGAAAAAGCTTGCCAGCGCCGGTCGTGCGACGGGCAACAAGGTTACCGAGTCGCGTCCGCGCATCGACATGGTGATCCAGCCGAAGAAGAAAACCGACGAGCAAAAGGCCCAGTAATGGCAACTCTGAAAGCTCAGCATCTGGCCAAGAGCTACAAGAGCCGCCAGGTCGTGCGTGACGTCAGCCTGTCGATCGACAGCGGTCAGATCGTCGGCCTGCTGGGTCCCAACGGCGCCGGCAAGACCACCTGCTTTTACATGATTGTCGGCCTGGTACAGGCCGATCAGGGCCGCGTACTGATTGACGACCTGGATGTCAGTCACCAGCCTATGCACGGTCGTGCGAAGGCCGGCATCGGCTATCTTCCGCAAGAAGCATCGATCTTCCGCAAACTCTCGGTAGCCGACAACATCATGGCGATCCTCGAGACCCGCAAGGAACTCGACAAGGCCGGTCGTCGCCAGGAGCTGGAAAGTCTGCTGCAGGAATTCCACATCAGCCACATCCGCGACAACCTCGGGATGAGCCTGTCCGGTGGTGAACGCCGCCGCGTGGAGATCGCCCGGGCACTGGCTACCAACCCGAAATTCATCCTGCTCGACGAACCATTCGCCGGCGTGGACCCGATTTCGGTGGGCGACATCAAGCAGATCATCTATCACCTCAAGGCCAAGGGCATTGGTGTGCTGATCACTGACCACAACGTCCGTGAAACCCTGGATATCTGCGAAACCGCCTACATCGTCAACGATGGCCAGCTGATCGCCGAAGGTGACTCTGCCACCATCCTGGCCAACGACCTGGTCAAGGAAGTGTATCTGGGCCATGAGTTCCGCCTGTAAGCACTCAGGTGTCTGGCTGGTTGCCCGGGCGCTTGTCTCGATAAAAAATCAACATTTTTTTATTGTTACAGCGCTCTAGGCAAACGCTGCAGTTTCGGGCATATAATTTGCTTATGTTTGGCGCTCCGGCGCCCTGTAGTGGATGGCGCATGTGCGCCGGCGAATAAGGTGTTAAGCCCCTGCCATGAAACCATCGCTAGTCTTGAGAATGGGCCAGCAGCTGACGATGACACCGCAGCTGCAACAGGCCATCCGCCTGCTCCAATTGTCGACCCTGGACCTGCAACAGGAAATCCAGGAGGCCCTGGAGTCCAATCCGATGCTCGAACGCCAGGAAGAAGGCGACGACTTCGATAACGCCGACCCCTTGGCCGACAAAGCCGAACAGCTACCCAACGCCGATGTTTCGGAACCCTCCTACCAGGAAACCGCCCCGACGGTTGATAACCTCGATGAAGGTGACTGGAACGAGCGCATCCCCAACGAACTGCCCGTCGATACCGCATGGGAAGACGTCTACCAGACCAGCGCCAGCAGCCTGCCGAGCAACGATGACGACGAGTGGGACTTCACCACCCGGACATCGGCCGGCGAAAGCCTGCAAAGCCACCTGCTGTGGCAACTGAACCTGGCGCCGATGTCCGACACCGATCGCCTGATCGCCGTGACCCTGATCGATTGCATCAACAATCAGGGCTACCTGGACGAGACCCTCGAGGAGATTCTCGAAGCCTTCGACCCGGAACTGGACATCGAACTGGACGAAATCGAAGCCGTCCTGCACCGTATCCAGCAATTCGAACCTGCCGGTATCGGCGCCCGTAACCTGGGCGAATGCCTGCTGCTGCAATTGCGCCAATTGCCCGCCAAGACACCTTGGCTGGTCGAGGCCAAACGCCTGGTCACCGAGTACATCGACCTGCTCGGCAGTCGCGATTACAGCCAGCTGATGCGTCGCATGAAGCTCAAGGAAGACGAACTGCGTCAGGTGATTGAACTGGTGCAGAGCCTCAACCCGCGCCCAGGCTCGCAAATCGAGTCCAGCGAAGCCGAATACGTCGTTCCCGACGTGATCGTACGCAAGGACAACGAGCGCTGGCTGGTGGAGCTGAACCAGGAATCCGTGCCACGACTGCGGGTCAACGCTCAATACGCCGGCTTCGTGCGCCGCGCCGACACCAGCGCCGACAACACCTTCATGCGCAATCAGTTGCAAGAAGCCCGCTGGTTCATCAAGAGCCTGCAAAGCCGCAACGAAACCCTGATGAAAGTGGCCACGCAAATCGTCGAGCATCAGCGCGGTTTTCTTGAATACGGCGACGAAGCCATGAAACCGCTGGTCCTGCATGACATCGCCGAAGCGGTAGGGATGCACGAGTCGACGATTTCACGGGTAACCACGCAAAAGTTCATGCATACCCCTCGGGGCATATATGAACTGAAATACTTTTTTTCTAGCCACGTCAGCACCTCCGAGGGCGGTGAATGCTCGTCCACGGCAATCCGCGCGATCATCAAAAAACTGGTTGCCGCGGAAAATCAGAAAAAGCCGTTGAGTGACAGCAAGATCGCTGGTTTACTGGAGGCACAAGGCATTCAGGTGGCTCGCCGCACCGTCGCCAAGTACCGCGAATCCCTAGGGATCGCGCCTTCGAGCGAACGCAAGCGGTTGATGTAGAGCCACGCCACAGCGTTCCAGTGGCAGGTATTTCTGCCTGCCGCTTTATGCACTGGCAACGAAGGAGAAGCTGTATGCAAGTCAACATCAGTGGACACCAACTGGAAGTGACCGAACCTCTTCGCACCTACATCGGCGAAAAACTCGAACGATTAGAGAGGCATTTCGACAAGATCACCAACGTGCAGGTCACGATGACGGTCGAAAAGCTCAAGCAGAAAATCGAAGCCACGCTGCATATTCCCGGCAATGAAGTGGTCGCAAACGCGGAGCATACCGATATGTACGCGGCGATCGACGCACTGACCGACAAGCTGGATAAACAACTCAAAAAGCATAAGGAAAAGACCCAAAGCCTCCTCCAGGGCGCGACCGGTCGTTAACACTCCCTACCCATGATCCGACTTGAAAGCATCCTGACCCCCGGCCGTTCCCTCGTGAACGTGCCGGGCGGCAGTAAAAAGAAAGCCCTCGAGCAAATTGCCAACCTTATCCATAAAGAAGTACCGGATCTGGAGATGCAAGATGTCTTCGAGGCTCTGATTGCCCGTGAAAAACTCGGCTCAACCGGCTTTGGCAACGGCATTGCCATTCCCCACTGCCGCCTGAAGGGCTGTACCTCGCCCATCAGCGCCCTGATGCACCTTGATGCACCCATCGATTTCGACGCCATCGACGGCGCCCCGGTTGACCTGCTGTTCGTTCTGCTGGTCCCGGAAGCCGCTACCGATGCGCACCTGGAGTTGCTGCGCCAGATCGCCAGCATGCTCGACCGCAAGGAAGTGCGCGAAAAGCTGCGCAGCGCCCCGAGCAATGAAGCCTTGTATCAGGTTGTCCTGGACGAGCAAAACGGTCATTAATCATGCGCTTGATCATCGTCAGTGGCCGTTCCGGCTCAGGTAAAAGTACCGCACTCGATGTTCTCGAGGACAACGGCTTCTACTGCATCGACAACCTGCCCGCCGGCCTGCTGCCGGAACTGGCCGAACGTGCGCTGATCCATACTGAGCTGGCGCAACCGCTGGTGGCCGTATCGATCGATGCGCGCAACTTGCCGAGTCACTTGTCGCGTTTTCCCGAACTGCTGGAAGAAGTGCGCAGCCGGCATATCCAGTGTGATGTGCTTTATCTGGACGCCGACGAAGAAACCTTGCTCAAGCGTTTCTCGGAAACCCGCCGTCGTCACCCGCTGAGCAATTCCAATCGCTCGCTGGCCGAGGCCATCAACGATGAGACCGCCCTGCTCGGGCCGATTGCCGATCTCGCCGATCTCAAGGTAAACACCACCAACCTGAACCTGTATCAACTGCGAGATACCATCAAGCTGCGCCTGTTGAACCAGCCGGAATCCGGTACGGCGTTCCTGGTGGAATCTTTCGGCTTCAAGCGTGGAATGCCGGTGGACGCTGATCTGGTGTTCGACGTGCGCTGCCTGCCGAACCCTTACTGGAAGCCAGAGTTGCGCGATCAATCGGGTCTCGACCAACCGGTTGCCGATTACCTGGCGGCACAGCCGGACGTCGAAGAGATGTTCCAGGACATCTCCACCTACTTGTTAAAGTGGCTACCCCGCTTTGCCGCCAGCAACCGCGCTTATGTCACCATTGCCATTGGCTGCACCGGCGGCCATCACCGCTCCGTCTACCTGACCGAACGTCTGGGCCAGGCCCTGCAAAAATCCCTGAAGAACGTCCAGGTTCGCCACCGCGACCTCAGCTAAAGGATTCACACCGCGATGCCTGCTCTGGAAATTGAAATCATCAACAAGCTGGGCCTGCATGCCCGCGCTTCTGCAAAATTCGTTGGCGTCGCCGGTGAGTTCAAGAATTGCACGATCAGGGTAGGACGCACGCCGGAATCCACGGTCGACGGAAAAAGCATCATGGCAATGATGATGCTCGCTGCGGGCAAGGGCACCAGAATCCACCTGAGCACCGAAGGCGAACAGGCTGATGAGGCGCTGCAGGCATTGGTGAATTTGATCAATGACTACTTCGGCGAAGGCGAATAACACCTCGCCCTGTAGCAGCCGGCGAAGCCTGCTGCTACATATCCGCGCTAAGCCAACGCCGTATCCATCACCATCATCAAGCAAAACCCGATCAGCAACCCGAGACTTGCAAGCTTGTCGTGACCATTGCGGCGCGACTCGGGAATGACTTCATGGGTGACCACCAGCAACATTGCCCCGGCCGCCAGCGCCAACCCCAAGGGCAACAACAATTCGGCCAGGCTCACCAGCCAGGCGCACAACAACGCAAAGACCGGCTCGACCAGACCTGACGCAGCTCCGATCAGGAACGCCTTGACCCGCGACATCCCTGCCCCGGCCAGTACCAACGCGATCACCAGACCTTCCGGTACATCCTGCAAGGCGATGCCCATGGCCAGGCTATCGGCATCGGGCATGCCCCCTCCCGCCGACACACCGACCGCCATGCCTTCGGGGATGTTGTGGGCAATGATTGCAAACACAAACAACCAGATTCGCGGCGGGATGACAGGTCGTTCCAGCGTGCCTACGAGCATTTCCGGCGATGCACCCGACACCTTGCGATCCACCAGGAACAATCCAAACGCCCCCAGCATGATGCCGAAACTGATCAGTCCGCTGGCCGCCCAAGGCGTCAGCCCCAAGCTTTCAGCGGCAGTGATCCCCGGAACGATCAACGAAAACGCTGTCGCTGCGAGCATCACCCCGGCCCCAAAGCCGAGCAGCGTATCGCTGAGCACTTGAGGCATCCGTCGAATGACCAGCACGGGCACCGCGCCCAAGGCTGTGCCCAAGGCGCAGATCGCCCCGCCTTGCAACGCGCGCAGCAGTTTCGGCTCAAGGTCCAGCCACGCCAGGCCTTGAGCCACCAACAACGTCATGCCTGCCAGCAGTAACAGCGATCCGAACGCGTAACGAAACATTCGTCCACTACCGATCGCCAGTGTTTCAGTGCTCATAGCCAGCCCTGGATTGCTTTTGCAGAAGTCTTAAACCAGTGCAGCCTGATAGCGCGCAGTGACTTCAGGCCAATTGATCACGTTGTAGAACGCGTTGATGTATTCCGGGCGACGGTTCTGGTATTGCAGGTAATACGCGTGCTCCCAGACATCCAGGCCGAGGATGGGCGTATTGCCGTTCATCAATGGACTGTCCTGATTGCCGCTGCTTTCAACGACCAGCGTCTTTTGCGGCGTCACACTGAGCCACGCCCAGCCGCTGCCAAAACGAGTCAGCGCGGCTTTGGTGAAGGCTTCCTTGAAACTGCTCAAGCCGCCCAGTTGCTCGTCGATCGCCGCCGCCAGTGAGCCTTCGGGCTGGCCGCCGCCGTTGGGCGCCATTACTTTCCAGAACAGCGAATGGTTCGCGTGCCCGCCGCCCTGATTAATCACCGCCGCGCGCAGCTTCTCCGGCAGCTGCTGGACCGCAGACACCAGTTTCTCCACCGGCCATTCGGCAAACTCGGTGCCTTCAACCGCAGCGTTGAGGTTGTTGATGTAGGTCTGGTGGTGCCTGGTGTAGTGGATTTCCATGGTCTGCGCATCGATGTGCGGTTCCAGGGCATCGTAGGCGTAGGGCAAGGCAGGCAAGGTAAAAGCCATTTCAATGAACTCCGTGATGTAGGGGCGCAGGCGAGGCGGCATCGATGTGCAGCAGTCGATGCGTACGCGGGTATTCGCCGTGTTCGCTGATGAAATTCAGCAGCTCGACGTAAGTTTTGCTGCTCTGGCGCAACGCTGCTTCACGCAGGGCGGGCGCCAGTCGTGGATCCTGCATGGTCTGCAACAATCGCTGATGGATGGCGCACAGGTACTCGGCGCTCTCCTCCGGCTGGTTCAGACGCAAATGCAGGTCTGCCAGGTTGTGGTGGGAAATCACGCAGGCTGCCACCGCTTCGTCGGCATCCGCCCAGCGCTCGAACAACACCTGGGCCAGGGCCAATGCCTGCAAGTAAGCCTCGCGGGCATCGACCAGTTCGCCCAGCATGAAACAACGATTAGCCCTTTCGATCGTGCGTTTCCAGTGCTCCATGGTGAGCCTCCAAAGCGGTAGCGGTGATTACACGCCGCCTGCGGTGAGCTTCTCTGGATTGAGTAACTCTTCCAGTTGGCTGCGCGTCAGGTCGGTGTGTTCCAGAGCGACATCGATCACCGGCCGGCCTTGTTGATAGGCCTTCTTGGCGATCTCCGCGGCTTTTTGGTAACCAATGATCGGGTTGAGTGCAGTGACCAGGATCGGGTTACGCGACAACGCTTCCTTGAGCCTGGCTTCGTTGACCTTGAAGCTGGCGATGGCTTTTTCACCCAGCAAATGGCTGGAGTTGGCCAGCAACTCGATGCTGCTCAGCAGGTTCTGGGCGATGATCGGCAGCATCACGTTCAGCTCGAAATTGCCCGATTGACCGGCGATGGTGATGACCGTGTCATTGCCGATGACCTGTGCGGCGACCATGGCCGTCGCTTCCGGGATCACCGGGTTGACCTTGCCTGGCATGATCGAAGAGCCCGGCTGCAAGGCTTCGAGTTCGATTTCACCAAGACCGGCCAACGGGCCGGAGTTCATCCAGCGCAGGTCGTTGGCGATTTTCATCAGCGAAACGGCCGTGGCCTTGAGCTGACCGGAAACACTGACCGCCGTGTCCTGAGAGCCGATCAGCGCAAACAGATCCTCACCCGGTTTGAATTGCACCTGGGTCAGCTTGCTCAGTTGCTCACTGAAACGCGCTGCGAATTGTGGGTGAGCGTTGATCCCTGTACCCACCGCCGTGCCGCCCTGAGCCAGGGATTGCAGACTCGGCAGCAAATCGTTCAGATGACCGATGTTGGCCTTGAGCTGCTGCGCCCAACCGTTGAGCACCTGGCTCATGCGCACCGGCATGGCGTCCATCAGGTGAGTGCGGCCGGTTTTGACGTGGTGATGAACCTCATCGGCCTTGCGCTCGATCACCTGAACCAGACCCACCAGTGCCGGCAACAATTGCTCATGCAACGCCAACGCAGCACTGACATGGATGGTGGTCGGGATGATGTCGTTGCTGCTTTGGCCGCAATTCACGTGATCGTTGGGGTTCACCGGCTCACCGAGCAGGCGGCTGGCCAGGGTGGCGATCACTTCGTTGGCGTTCATGTTCGAACTGGTGCCGGAACCGGTCTGGAAAATATCCACCGGGAAGTGCTGCATGAAGTCGTCCTGAAGCAGGCCCAGTGCCGCATCGACGATGGCTTTGCCCTGGGACTCGCTGATTTGCTTGAGCTCGACGTTGGCTCGGGCAGCGGCGGCTTTCGCCAGGATCAGCGCACGAATGAACTGCACGGGCATCGGTTTGCCGCTGATGGGGAAGTTATCCACCGCACGCTGGGTCTGCGCGCCATAAAGGGCGTCCACCGGGACCTGGAGCTCGCCCATGCTGTCGCGCTCAATACGAGTCTTGGTCATCTGTAAATCCTTGCACCAGTTCTATGAGAGGAATCGAGGGCTGCAACTCGCAGGTCGCCAGTTGCCAGGTGTAGCTCTGCCAGCGCTTGAGGCGACACTTGCACAATGAGAGGCGTTCCAGATCGCGCAACGGCCGCCAGGCCTGATCCAGGCAGTAGGTTCGCCAGTGCCAGGGCAGCGCGACATCGGCGGCGGTGTCGAGCAACAGACGGAAAGAAGTTTCGGCGATTGTCCAGGGCGAGGTTGCCGTGCAGCAGGCGAGATACCGGCCTTCAGCCAGGTAATGTTCGATCAGGCGAGGTTCATCAGGGTCCATCGCGCAACGGATCTGGCGACTCATCCAGCGCCAGCTTTCGAGGTAAGGCTGCTCGTGCAAGGCAGAACTCATGATCCGGGCTCATTCGGTAATGAGATTTATTATTAGATGATAATGAGAACCAACACAAGAGTAGCAAAACGCTCAGTGCTTATTGTGGGAGCGGGCTTGCTCGCGAAGGCGGTTTACCAGCCAACAAAAATGTTGGATGTGAAGTCCCCTTCGCGAGCAAGCCCGCTCCCACAGGGGATCGTGCAGCAACAATAAAAAAAGGCGCGCCACCCAATGGGTGGCACGCCTTTTTGTGTGTCGGTACGGGTTAGCTACCCGCCACCGTCATCCGCTCGATCAGCACCGAACCTGTACGAATGTTGCTGCGCAGTTCCAGGTCATTACCAACCGCAACGATCTGCTTGAACATGTCACGCATGTTGCCGGCGATGGTCACTTCCTGGACCGCAAACTGGATTTCGCCGTTCTCGACCCAGTAACCCGCCGCCCCACGGGAGTAATCGCCAGTGACCATGTTCAGGCCCTGGCCCATCAATTCAGTCACCAGCAGGCCGCGTCCCATGCGGCGCAGCAAGGCTGCCTGGTCTTCGTCGCCATGGGTGACGAACAGGTTGTGCACGCCGCCAGCGTTGGCGGTGCTCGGCATTCCAAGCTTACGGCCGGAGTACGTGCCGAGAATGTAGGAAACCAACTCGCCTTTTTCGACGAACGGCTTGGCGTAAGTGGCCAGCCCATCACCATCGAATGCAGAACTGCCCATGGCTCGCATCAGGTGCGGACGCTCATCGATGGTCAGCCATTCCGGGAACAGTTTCTGCCCCAGCGTCCCTTCAAGGAATGAGGATTTGCGATACAGACTGCCGCCGGAAATCGCCGAGAGGAAACTGCCGAACAAGCCACCGGCCAACTCCGCGGAAAACAGCACCGGCACTTCGCAGGTCGGAACCGGACGTGCGCCCAGACGGCTCGCCGCCCGTTGCGCGGCACGCTGGCCGATGCTCTCTGGAGAGGCCAGCAAATTGCCCTGACGGTTCACGTCGTACCAGTAATCGCGCTGCATCTGGCCGTCGGCCTCGGCGATCATTACGCAGCTCAGGCTGTGCCGGGTCGACGCGTAACCGCCAATAAAACCGTGGCTGTTGCCGTAGACACGGCAGCCCTGATGGGTGCTGAGGGTGGTGCCGTCGGCGTTCTTGATCCGGCTGTCCGTGGCGAACGCCGCCGCTTCACAGGCCAGGGCCTGCTCGATGGCTTGCTCCGGGGTGATGTCCCATTGGTGGAACAGGTCGAAATCCTGCAGATCTTTCGCCATCAGGGCGGCATCCGCCAGGCCCGAAGCCTCGTCTTCTGACGTGTGCCTGGCGATGGCCAGGGCGGCGGCGACGGTTTCGCGAATCGCCTCCGGACCGCTGGCGGACGTGCTGGCCGAGCCTTTGCGCTGACCGACGTACAAGGTGATGCCAAAGCCCTGATCGCGGTTGAATTCGACGGTTTCGACTTCACGCTGACGCACGGAGGTGGAAAGGCCCTGCTCCAGGGACACCGCCACTTCACAGGCACTGGCGCCCTGGCGCTTGGCTTCAGCGATGATCTGCTCGACTTGTTCTTGCAGTGCCGGCAACGCTTGTGGGCCGACGCTTTCAACTGCACTCATGCTGTTCTCCACTCAAATTCTGCTTTCGGCTAGGGCCTTCGAGCGACCGGGCCGGACAAGCGGCCCCCGACTGGTTATCATGGCGGCGTTTCTTTGCGGACGGCCACCATGGTTGATTCTTACGACGACTCCCTCGATACGGGAGAAAAAAGCAAATCCCAGGTTAAACGCGAGCTTCATGCTCTGGTTGACCTCGGCGAGCGCCTTACAACGCTCAAGCCTGACTTGCTGGCAAAACTGCCGTTGACCGACGCTATGCGCCGGGCACTGGCTGATGCGCCCAAGCACACCGCGAATATCGCGCGTAAACGGCACCTTATGTTCATCGGCAAACTGATGCGCGATCAGGACACTGACGCCATTCTGACGCTGCTCGATCAACTCGATGCCTCCACTCGGCAGTACAACGAACGTTTCCATGGCCTGGAACGCTGGCGCGATCGCTTGATCGCGGGCGACGATGCGGTCCTGGAGAAGTTCGTGGTCGACTTCCCGGAGGCTGATCGTCAACAATTGCGCTCCCTGATCCGTCAGGCCCAGCACGAACTGGCGACCAACAAGCCACCGGCATCGAGCCGTAAAATCTTCAAGTACATCCGTGAGCTGGACGAGACTCAACGCGGTCTGCGTTAAGTCCCTTCTCGGGTGAGCCGCCAAGCGGTTCACCCAAAGCTCCATCCCTCAAGATCCTGTGCCACCCACAGTGATCGCATCGATTTTCAGCGTTGGCTGGCCGACACCCACCGGCACCGACTGCCCATCCTTGCCACACGTCCCCACGCCGCTGTCCAGCGCCAGATCGTTACCGACCATCGACACCTTGCTCATCGCTTCCGGACCGTTACCGATCAATGTCGCGCCCTTGACCGGGGCCGTGATCTTGCCGTCTTCGATCAGGTACGCCTCGCTGGTGGAGAACACGAATTTGCCGCTGGTGATGTCCACCTGCCCGCCGCCGAGGTTGGCGCAGTAGATGCCGCGTTTCACCGAGGCGATGATTTCTGCCGGGTCGCTTTCGCCCGCCAGCATGTAGGTGTTGGTCATGCGCGGCATTGGCAGATGCGCGTAGGATTCGCGACGACCGTTGCCAGTACGGGCCACGCCCATCAGGCGGGCGTTGAGTTTGTCCTGCATATAGCCTTTGAGTACGCCGTTTTCGATCAACGTCGTGCACTCGGTCGGCGTGCCTTCATCATCGACGCTCAGGGAGCCGCGACGACCGGCCAGCGTGCCATCATCGACGATGGTGCAGAGCTTGGACGCAACCATTTCGCCCATGCGCCCGCTGTAGGCCGAACTGCCCTTGCGGTTGAAATCGCCTTCCAGACCATGGCCGACCGCTTCGTGCAGCAGCACGCCGGACCAGCCCGAACCCAATACCACCGGCAACGTGCCGGCCGGCGCAGGGATGGCTTCCAGATTCACCAACGCCTGACGCAGCGCTTCACGGGCATAGCTCATGGCGCGGTCATCGCTGAGGAAATAACGGTAATCGGTACGACCGCCACCGCCATGACCGCCGCGCTCACGGCGACCGTTCTGCTCGACGATCACGCTGACGTTAAAACGTACCAGCGGCCGTACATCGGCAGCCAGGCCGCCGTCGGTCGAGGCCACGAGGATTCGTTCCCAGACGCCGGCCATGCTTACGGTGACTTGCTGGATACGCGGGTCGAGGGCGCGAGTCGCGACGTCGATACGCTTGAGCAGTTCGACCTTCTCGGCACGGCTCATCACTTCCAGTGGATTATCCGGCCCGTACAACTGGGCGACATCCTGAGTGGTGAAGGCTTGCACCGCGCCGTTCTGACCGGCGCGGGAGATCGAACGTGCAGCACGGGCCGCGGCGCCGAGGGCTTCGAGGGTAATGGCATTGCTGTAGGCAAAACCGGTTTTCTCACCCGATTGCGCACGCACACCGACACCTTGGTCGAGATTGAAGCTGCCTTCCTTGACGATCCCGTCTTCCAGCGCCCACGACTCGGAAATCTGCCCCTGGAAATACAGGTCGGCCGCATCGATGCCCGGGCCGGCCAGATCGCCAAGCACACCTTGCAGGCTCTCGATGGTTACGCCGCCGGGCGCCAGGAGGTGTTCACTGACTGAGGACAACAACTCGCTCATATGCTTTACGCCTTAAATTCATCGTTCTGAGGCAGGTCGCTGGGCGCCCTGCGAGAAAAAGCGCCGGTGACTGGACACCGGCATCCGCGCCCTGATGGACGCCTGTTCGCTGCTATCGCGTTCGGCCAGCAGCACGGCCTCGCCTTGATCCTGTTGCGCCAGCACACGTCCCCACGGGTCGATAATTGCGGCATGACCAAAGGTTTCTCGTGGCCCCGGATGCGTCCCACCCTGGGCGGCCGCGAGCACATAACATTGGGTTTCGATGGCCCGCGCACGAATCAGTATTTCCCAATGCGCCGCGCCGGTCACCGCGGTAAAGGCCGACGGCGCGGTAATCAACTCTGCACCGGCGGCGCGTAATTCGCTGTACAGCTCCGGGAAGCGCAGGTCGTAACACACCGTCAGCCCGACTCGACCGACGGGCGTGTCCGCCACGACTACCCCGCTGCCATAAGCATAGTCATCGGATTCGCGATAACGCCCGCGATTGTCCGCCACATCGACATCGAAAAGGTGCACTTTGTCATACCGTGCAACGGTTTCGCCGTGATCATCCACCAGCAGCGAGCAGGCATGCACTTTGGCCGTCGGTTGATCCACCGGCGGCAACGGCAATGTGCCGGCCACGATCCATAACTTGAGGTCACGGGCGGCCTGTTTCAACCATGGCAGGATCGGGCCTTCGCCCAACGCCTCGGCGCGGCCGATGTCGGCAATGTCGCGACGGCCCATGGCGGCGAAATTTTCCGGAAGCACAGCCAGCTGCGCACCATCGGCTGCCGCTTGCTCGAGCAGCCGACGGGCCTGGGCCAGATTGGCCAGCACATCGCTCTGGCTGACCATTTGAATCACCGCTACAGACATGGCCTTTCCTTCTTGAAATCTGTACACCGACCTGTAGCAGCTGGCGAAGCCTGCGTTCGGCTGCGCAGCAGTCGTAAATCCGGGATGCACGGTTTATCTGAAAGACCGCGGTGTCTGATTTTACGACTGCTGCGCAGCCGAACGCAGGCTTCGCCAGCTGCTACAGGAGATCTGCGCCGCTCTGTGTGGTCATGCTACTCCATCGGCCCCGTGCATGGCTTTTCAAAAAGACAGTCAAAAAGGCTTGTCGAAGGTGATCTTCGGCTCTTTCCACGGCCCCTTGACCGTGTATTGGACGCTGGCGAAACGCGCCACACGGTCACCGATCAGCTTATCGATCAGGAACAGCGCACCACCAATAGCCGGCGCGCCGACGATCAGCGCGGCAATCGGCAGGTTGTTGGTCACAGGCAACGTCACCAGCAACTTGGCATCGATCTGGTCACCCACCAGGTTCAACGTGCCGTTGAGTTCAACATTACTCGACGGACCGGTCATCTGGATCGGCTCCTTGGTCACGTAAACGCCGTTGGTCGCGACGAGCAGGCCTTTGACCCGGTCATAACTCAAGCCTTTGCCGAACAGATCGGAGAAGTCCAGTCGCAGCCGGCGACCAATGGAGTTGAAGTTCAGCAGGCCAAATACCCGCAAGGCCTGGGCGCTGCCCTCGACTTCAACGAACTGGCCTTTTTTGAGCGATGCATCAAGGGTGCCGGAGAACCGCTTGCTGGCCAGCCAGGCCGGAGAACCCGGCCAGCGACCATCAACATCCATATGAAACTCTTCACTGGTGACACTTGGCGCATAACCCCAGCCCTTCAACACATCGGCGAGATTCTTGCCGCTGATCCGGCCCTTGTACCAACTGCTGCTGGAACCGGGCACACCTTCCCAACCGCCGCTGCCCTGCAGGAGAATGCCCTTGAGGCCCAGATCCAGCGTGTTAAGCGCAATGCCCTTGGCGGTCGGACGGACTTTCAGATACCAGGCCCCGACGAGGTCCTTGCCCTGGAACAGCTGATTGATGGTGATATCCAGTGCCGGGATCTTCGTCGGATCCACCGAGGCCAGTGGATCCGGCGAGTTTTCGTCAGCCAGGACCGTGGGGTCTGGTGCCGGCAAACGCACGTATTGCAGATTGATCGCAATGGGCGCGCCTTTCGCGTCGGGGATGCCGGCACTGCCCTTGACCTGCTGACTGTCGAGTTGCAAAGCCCACGCGGCAGGTTTGCGGTTCAACTGCACCGACGCCTGATCGAGCGTGGTGCCGACACCGCTGAGTTTGCCGACCTTGAAGTCCGCGCTGCTCAGCAACTGCTTGGCGTTGCCGCCCGGATCCTGGCCGGCGTATTTGTCGACCAGGTCCTTCCAGGGGCGGACATCCAGTTCCGACAGCACACCGCGCACTCGCAAGCCTTTAGCGCCAGGTAGCACGGCATTGCCGCCCCCCAGGAACAACTCGCCGCGCCCATCGGCAAAATTGCCGGGCGGTGCCGCAAACGTAAAGTTAGCCAGCTCACCGTAGTTGACCCAGTAGCGCCGCTCCGCCCCCTGCAGGGTCATGCTGAACGTGGTGTCGCGGCCGACATCGGCCGTCATGCCGAAAGGCGCCGGCAAATCGACTGCTACGCCCTTCAGGTTGGAGCTGACCATCAATTGACTGTCGGCCCCGTCAAGGTTCAGTTGCAGCTGATAAGGAATCACACCGGACACTGGCAACGGCTGAGTAACACTCAGCCACTCAGTCAGTTTCTTGACCTCGACCTGCCCCGAGCCGACGACGCGAGTCTTAAGGTTGCCGGGGCTGCCCTCGGCGAAAATCTGTGCGCTAACCGGTTTATCAAAGGCTCGCGCGGTGATGTTTTGCCCGCTCAAACCCTTGGTGCTGTCGAAACGGAAATCGCCCTTGAGCTGAGTCAGCTCCAGGGTTGGCTCAGCCAGTTTCAGGCGAGCCTTGGCGGTCTTGAAGTCGACGAGGATCTTTGGCTGTTCGCCTTTGACCAATGGAATGTCCAGTTTCAGTTTGCCTCGCAGATCGCCCTCGCCTTCCCAGCCGGCAAAGGTGGCGGCGGTGCCGATCGGCGCTTCCTGGAGAATCTTCAGGCCATCGCCCAACCCGCCGGCAAATCCGCCATCGAGGAAAAGATGGACGCTTTGCCCCGCTGGCGCACGGGGAATATTGACGTAAATGTCATTGACCTGGGTATTGAGCAGTTGGCCCTTGCTGGCCAGGATCCGCACACCGCTGTCTTCAACAAATACGTCACCCGTGACATTACTGACATGTGGCCAGCCTGGCTGGAAGGCCAGTTCGGCATCGTGAACCTTGAAGAACAGGCTGATGCTGCGGGCTGTGTCGGCGGCCCCATGGTTCAGCGAACCCTGGTACTGGAAGAAGCCTTCGTCCACCGCACCTTTGAGAATCGCCGTACGCAGCCATTCGTCCAGCCCGGGGCTGAGCATCGTCGGCAAGTACTTGGCGGTGTAACGACCGTCGCCGTCCACCAGACCGACCCGTAGGTCCATGTAGTCTTCCTGGGTGTGGTCGAAATGCAGGCGGATCAGGAAGTCGCCAGCAATCTTGCCCTCCTCGCCCAGCACCTTCAGGTATGGCGCGATCAAGGTGAAGGCTTCTTTATCAAGTTTCCAGGTCAGACGGGCATTGGCCTGAATGTACTGCCATGGTTTGGCAAAAATCGGGTCCAGGTGCAGGGAAAAGTCCTTGCTGTCCATGCGCAGCTCACCACTGCCCAGATCGCCGCTGATGCTGCCACTGACATTTCGCGCCGCCGGAGCGCCGTGATAGGCATCGAAGCCGACCCGATCCAGGTTGGCGGCAAAGCTGAATTTGCTGTCGTCGGTGGCATTGGGTCGGAAGTCGATCAGCACATTGCGCAGGCCACCGGTCACCTTGAGTCGCTCGACGGCCGTAGCAACGCCTTCGGGCAGCGGCCCCAAGGCATTCAGTATCGGGGTGATCGGGGTGAGGTCGAGGCGGTCGGCTTGCAGGTGCCAAAGTTCTTCGGACTTTTCTGTGGCCTTGGTCTGTTTGAGTTGCAGATGCGATTCCCAACGGGTCTCGCCAAGGTTCATGGCCAGTGAATCCAGGGTAATCAGGGCGCCTTCGGAAGTGCGCTGGAAATAGCCATTGAGCGCCAGGTTGTTGATCTGGATCGGCTTGCGCTCGGCGTACGCGCCCTTGAGTTGCGGCGCGTTCAAGCGAATCGCCGCACTCTGCAGGGCGCCCTTGTTCCAGTTCACCCAAAGCTCGCCGCCGGCCTTGAACTCGGAAAAATTCCATTGTTGGGTCAAGCGCTCAGGCAACCATTTCGACCAGTCGCTTTGCGGCAGGCTCAAATAGGCTTCAGCCTCGCCGTCTTTCCATTCGCTGGCGCGCAGACGGGTACGCAGGCTGATGGCCACCGGTTGCCCGTCAGGCAAGGTCAAACGGGCGTCGAGTCGCTGGCGCGAGACACCGGTTTTCAGATTCAGTCCGACGTAAGTCAGGGTCAGCGGCTGCTCTTGCAGTGGCTGCAAAGTGACTTGGCTATCGAGTACCGACAGTTGCTGAACCATCTGCATGCGATTGAGCAATTGCTCAGGATCCAGCGGCTGATCCTGTTGCACCGGTAAACCTTCCAGCGCCCAATGGCCGTCCTCGCCTTCCTTGAGGCTGATCTTCAGGCCGCTGAGTTCCAGATGAGCGACGCGCACTTCACGAGCCATCAGACTGGCCCACAAATCCGGCACCACGCGCACCTGATCCAGACGCAGGGCATTGGCACCCTCGCCGACCATCACGTCGTGAGCCAGCATGATCGGAGCAAAACCGCTCCAGCTACCTTCCAGCTCGCCGATGTTCAGCGGCATGCCCAAGGCCGCGCTGGCTTTGGCTTCGACTTCGGAACGGTACTCGGCCACCAGCGGGGTCAGCTCTCGGCCGAGGCTGACGTATAACGCCAACGACACCAACACCAACGCACACAGCCCCAGCCCCCAGCGGGTCAGTGCGGCCAAAATGCGTGTCAGACGCTCCATGTCAGTTGGCTCCCATGGCAAAAAAACTGCAAAAAGCTGAGGCCAGCCGTTCTGTCCGGGTTGAAAGACAGCGATTCAGAGCAGCACCACGTCGTATTGTTCCTGGGAATACATGGTTTCCACCTGGAACCGGATGGTGCGTCCGATAAAACCTTCGAGTTCGGCGACATTGCCCGATTCTTCATCGAGCAAACGGTCGACCACTTTCTGGTTTGCCAATACACGATAGCCTTCGGCCTGATAGGCGCGAGCTTCTCGGAGGATTTCGCGGAAAATCTCGTAGCAAACGGTTTCCGGCGTCTTCAGCTTGCCGCGTCCCTGACAGCTGCTGCACGGTTCGCACAGTACCTGTTCAAGACTTTCGCGGGTGCGCTTGCGAGTCATCTGCACCAGGCCTAACTCGGTGATGCCGATGATGTTGGTCTTGGCGTGATCGCGCTCCAGTTGCTTCTCGAGGGTGCGCAGCACCTGACGCTGGTGTTCTTCATCTTCCATGTCGATGAAGTCGATGATGATGATCCCGCCCAGGTTGCGCAGGCGCAGCTGGCGAGCAATGGCGGTCGCAGCTTCGAGGTTGGTCTTGAAGATGGTTTCTTCGAGATTGCGATGACCGACGAACGCCCCGGTGTTGACGTCGATGGTGCTCATGGCTTCCGCCGGATCGACCACCAGGTAACCGCCGGATTTCAGCGGGACTTTGCGTTCCAGGGCTTTCTGGATTTCGTCTTCGACGCCGTACAGGTCGAAGATCGGCCGCTCGCCCGGGTAATGCTCAAGACGATCGGCGATTTCCGGCATCAGCTCGGCGACGAACTGTGTGGTTTTCTGGAAGGTTTCCCGGGAGTCGATGCGGATCTTCTCGATCTTCGGGCTCACCAGGTCGCGCAGGGTGCGCAGCGCCAGGCCAAGGTCTTCGTAGATCACGCTTGGCGCGCTGATGGTTTTGATCTGCTCGTTGATCTGATCCCAGAGACGACGCAGGTAGCGAATGTCCATGAGGATTTCATCGGCACCAGCTCCTTCGGCAGCGGTACGCAGGATGAAACCACCGACTTCTTGAATACCTTCTTTGGCCACGCAATCGGTGACCACTTGTTTGAGACGTTCGCGCTCGGCTTCGTCTTCGATCTTCAACGAAATGCCAACGTGTGCGGTGCGCGGCATGTACACCAGATAACGCGATGGAATCGACAACTGAGTCGTCAGGCGTGCGCCTTTTGAGCCGATCGGGTCCTTGGTGACTTGCACCACCAGGCTCTGGCCTTCGTGAACCAGAGCGCTGATGCTCTCGACCGCCGGGCCTTCGCGCAGGGAGATTTCCGAGGCATGAATGAAAGCGGCGCGGTCCAGGCCGATGTCGACGAAGGCCGCCTGCATGCCCGGCAATACCCGCACGACCTTGCCTTTATAGATGTTGCCGACGATCCCGCGCTTTTGCGTGCGCTCGACGTGGACCTCTTGCAGAACACCGTTTTCAACCACCGCCACGCGCGATTCCATCGGCGTGATGTTGATCAGGATCTCTTCACTCATGGCAGGGTCTCGTTCAGGCATGTTCACGATAATGGCCGCATCTTGTCAGTACGACGCTCAACGCGCGTTAAGGGTTTGCCAACAGGGTATGCCGAAATGGCCGAGCAGCTCAGCGGTTTCGCACAGCGGTAACCCGACCACCGCCGAGTAACTGCCATTGAGGCCGGCAACAAACACCGCACCGAGCCCTTGAATGCCGTAGCCGCCAGCCTTGTCCTGCGGCTCACCGCTGGCCCAGTAGGCCACCGCTTCGGCGCGACTGATGTGGCGAAAGCGCACCAGACTGCGCACCACCCGAGACTCGCAACGCTCACCGTCGAGTACCGCAATCGCCGTCAGGACTTCATGCTCACACCCGGACAACATCATAAGCATGGCGCACGCTTCGGCTTCGTCCACCGGCTTGCCGAGAATTTTCCCGTCCAGCACCACAGCGGTATCGGCGCCCAGCACGCAAGAATCTGCGTCGGACACGAGCGCACCGCGTCCGGCCTCGGCCTTGCCGCGCGCCAGGCGCTCGACATAGGCCGACGGGGTCTCATTTTCCAAAGGGGTTTCATCGATGTCCGCACTGACGGCGGAGAACGGCACGCCGATCTGCGTGAGCAGCTCACGTCGACGCGGTGAGCCTGAGGCAAGGTAAAGCTGTTTCATCAAGACATCTCCCTTGTCGAGGTGCGGGCAAATGCCTGACCGAATTAATTGATTTTGTAGCGTCGAAGCAAGCCGCGCAAACCGTAGCTGATCCAGGGCCAGAGCAATGCGCTGACCAGTGCCGGCAAGACCAGCGCCAGCGTCGGCTGACGATTGCCGGTCAGGGCGCTGAGCCACAGTTGAACAAGCTGCGCGAGGCCGAAGATCACCAGGATCACCAGGCTCTGTTGCCACATCGGGAACATGCGCAGGCGCTGTTGCAGCGCCAGCACCAGGTACGTGATCAGCGTCAGGATCAACGCGTTCTGGCCCAGCAGCGTGCCATAAAGCACGTCTTCGGCCAGACCCAGGCACCACGCGGTGACCATCCCGACTTTCTGCGGCATGGCCAACGCCCAGAATGCCAGCAGCAAGGCCAGCCACAGTGGACGGAGGATTTCCATGAATTGCGGCAGCGGCGAAACGCTGAGCAGCAGGCCTATGGCGAATGTCAGCCAGACCATCCAGCCATTTCGGGAGGCAGTAGCACCAACCATTATTCTCGTCCCCCAGTGGTAGCCGGCGCAGAAACAGGCGGTTTGGCAGCAGGCCTCACAGCAGCGGCTGGCGTGGCCGGCGGTTTAGCCGCCGCAGGTTGCGCCGCGGGCGGCTTGCTGGCGGCAGGTTTCACAGCTGCAGGATGAGTTGCCGCAGGTTTTGGCGGGGTTGCGGCAGCCGGGGCAGCCGTCGGCGCCACCGCAGTCACGGGCGCAGCAACAGCAGCCGGGACGATGGCAGGTTTCGTTACTGTCGCTGGAATGATCGGGCCACCACCGTGCTGGTCCAAGGCTTCTTGAGCCTGGGCAGCTTCGTTGGCGCGCTCTTCGGCTGTGCGGCCGTCGGTGAACACCAGCAACAGATAACGGCTGCGGTTCAAGGCCGCGGTCGGCACGGCGCGCACGATTGCGAACGGCTGACCGGAATCGTGAATCACTTCCTTGACCGTCGCCACCGGGTAACCCGCCGGAAACCGCTGACCCAGACCGGAGCTGACCAGCAGATCGCCTTCCTTGATATCGGCGGTATCGGCCACGTGACGCAGCTCCAGGCGTTCCGGGTTGCCGGTGCCGCTGGCAATCGCCCGCAGACCGTTGCGATTCACCTGCACCGGAATGCTGTGAGTGGTGTCAGTCAGCAACAGCACACGAGAGGTGTACGGCATCAACTCGACCACCTGGCCCATCAGGCCACGGGCATCGAGCACCGGCTGACCGAGGACCACACCGTCGCGCTCACCTTTGTTGATGATGATGCGGTGGGTGAAGGGGTTGGGGTCCATGCCGATCAGTTCGGCCACTTCGACCTTCTCGTTGACCAGCGCGGAGGAGTTGAGCAACTCGCGCAGCCGAACGTTCTGCTCGGTGAGGGCGGCAAGCTTTTGCATGCGGCCCTGCAACAGCAGGTTTTCGGTTTTGAGTTTTTCGTTTTCGGCGACGAGCTCGGTCCGGCTGCCAAATTGGCTGGCCACACCCTGCCATAGCCGCTGCGGCAGGTCAGTGATCCAGTAAGACTGCATCAGTGCCAGCGACATTTGGCTACGCACTGGCTTGAGCAGTGTGAAGCGGGCATCGACCACCATCAGTGCGACCGATAGCACGACCAGCACCAACAAGCGCACGCCCAGTGAAGGCCCTTTGGTGAAAAGCGGTTTAATAAGCCGCTCCTCCCAGGCAAATGTTCTCTTTATTCATACGGCATCAAACCGGCCTGGATGCAGACTGACAGAAGATAAACGCCAACAGGCAGCACTGCAAAGTGCTGCCTGCGCGCCAACAGCATAGAGGCGATCCGGCGACTTATTCGCTGGAAAGCAGATCCATGGTGTGTTTATCCATCATTTCCAACGCACGGCCACCGCCGCGAGCAACGCAGGTCAGCGGGTCTTCGGCAACGATCACCGGCAGACCGGTTTCCTGGGCCAGCAACTTGTCGAGGTCACGCAGCAAGGCGCCACCACCGGTCAGTACCAGACCACGCTCGGCGATATCGGAAGCCAGTTCCGGAGGCGATTGCTCCAGTGCACTTTTCACGGCCTGAACGATGGTGGCCAGGGACTCTTGCAGAGCTTCCAGCACTTCATTGGAGTTCAGGGTGAATGCGCGTGGAACGCCTTCGGCCAGGTTACGGCCACGAACGTCGACTTCGCGAACTTCGCCGCCCGGGTAGGCAGTACCGATTTCCTGTTTGATGCGCTCGGCAGTGGATTCGCCGATCAGGCTGCCGTAGTTGCGACGCACGTAAGTGATGATCGCTTCGTCGAAGCGGTCGCCGCCAACCCGTACGGATTCAGCGTAAACCACACCGTTCAGGGAGATCAGTGCGATTTCGGTGGTACCGCCACCGATATCGACAACCATCGAGCCGCGAGCTTCTTCAACCGGAAGGCCGGCACCGATCGCAGCCGCCATTGGCTCTTCGATCAGGAACACTTCACGGGCCCCGGCACCGAGGGCCGACTCACGGATGGCACGACGCTCAACCTGGGTGGACTTGCATGGAACGCAGATCAGCACACGAGGGCTAGGCTGCAGGAAACTGTTTTCGTGAACCTTGTTGATAAAGTACTGCAGCATCTTTTCGCAAACGCTGAAGTCGGCGATCACGCCATCCTTCATCGGACGAATGGCAGCAATGTTGCCCGGCGTACGGCCGAGCATGCGCTTGGCCTCGGTGCCGACAGCAACGACACTTTTCTGGTTACCGTGTGTCCGAATAGCCACAACCGATGGCTCATTCAGAACGATTCCGCGCTCGCGCACGTAAATAAGGGTGTTGGCAGTGCCCAGGTCAATGGAAAGATCGCTGGAAAACATGCCACGCAGTTTCTTGAACATGGGGAAAGGACCCTAGGCAACGCGTGGGTAAAAAAGTGCGGCAAACTCTAACAACGACAGGGATTTTGGGCAAGGCGCCAATATGTTAAATTGGCCGCTTTTCTGTGCACCAACCCCCACAATCGCGGCCTTATGACCGTAGAAATGCGGTAGTGTTCCGACAATCTAACACACGGATAGCATCCGTTCTGTTTTCCTTCCACTGGAGAATCCCATGACGCTTGAACGCTCCGACGTGGAAAAAATCGCTCATCTGGCCTGTCTTGGCCTTGATGATGCCGATCTTCCACACATCACTTCGGCCCTGAACAGCATTCTGGGGCTGGTCGACGAAATGCAGGCGGTCAATACCGACGGTATCGAGCCGCTCGCCCACCCACTGGAAGCCAGCCAGCGCCTGCGTGCGGACGTCGTGACCGAGACCAATCATCGCGAGGCTTATCAGTCCATCGCACCAGCGGTCGAAAACGGCCTGTACCTGGTTCCGAAAGTCATCGACTAAAGGGAAAGAGCCTGCAATGCATCAATTGACTCTGGCCGAGATCGCCCGCGGTCTCGCCGATAAAAAGTTTTCTTCCGAAGAGCTGACCAAAACCCTGCTGGCGCGTATCGCCCAGCTCGATCCGCAGCTCAACAGTTTCATCAGCCTCACCGAAGACCTGGCGCTCCAGCAGGCGAAAGCCGCTGATGCACGCCGGGCCAATGGTGAGAGCGGCGCCCTGCTCGGTGCGCCGATTGCCCACAAAGACCTGTTCTGCACCCAGGGCATCCGCACCAGCTGCGGCTCGAAGATGCTCGACAACTTCAAAGCACCGTACGACGCCACTGTCGTTGCCAAGTTGGCCGCCGCGGGTGCCGTGACGCTGGGCAAGACCAACATGGACGAATTCGCCATGGGTTCGGCCAACGAGTCGAGCTACTACGGCGCAGTGAAAAACCCGTGGAACCTGGAACACGTGCCCGGCGGTTCGTCCGGTGGTTCGGCCGCGGCCGTGGCCGCTCGCCTGTTGCCGGCCGCCACGGCGACCGACACCGGCGGCTCGATCCGCCAGCCCGCCGCGTTTACCAACCTGACCGGTCTGAAACCGACATACGGTCGCGTTTCGCGCTGGGGCATGATCGCCTACGCGTCCAGTCTCGATCAGGGCGGCCCATTGGCCCGCACCGCCGAAGACTGCGCGATCCTGCTGCAAGGCATGGCCGGTTTCGACCCGCAAGACTCCACCAGCATCGACGAGCCCGTGCCGGATTACAGCGCCGGCCTCAACGGTTCGCTGCAAGGCCTGCGCATCGGCGTGCCTAAAGAGTATTTCAGCGCCGGTCTCGACCCGCGCATCGCCGACCTGGTCATGGCCAGTGTCGAAGAGCTGAAAAAGCTCGGTGCCGTGGTCAAGGAAATCAGCCTGCCGAACATGCAACACGCGATCCCTGCGTACTACGTGATCGCTCCGGCAGAAGCGTCTTCCAACCTGTCACGTTTCGACGGTGTGCGTTTCGGCTATCGCTGCGAAGACCCGAAAAACCTGGAAGACCTGTACAAGCGTTCCCGTGGCGAAGGTTTCGGCCCGGAAGTGCAGCGCCGGATCATGGTCGGCGCCTACGCGTTGTCCGCTGGTTACTACGACGCTTACTACCTGAAGGCGCAGAAGATTCGCCGCCTGGTGAAGAACGACTTCATGGCGGCCTTCAACGAGGTCGACATCATCCTCGGCCCAACCACGCCAAACCCGGCCTGGAAGCTTGGCGCCAAAAGCAGCGACCCGGTTGCTGCGTACCTGGAAGACGTCTACACCATCACCGCCAACCTCGCCGGCCTGCCGGGCTTGTCCATGCCAGCCGGTTTTGTCGATGGTCTGCCGGTCGGCGTGCAATTGCTCGCCCCGTACTTCCAGGAAGGCCGTTTGCTCAATGTTGCGCACCAGTATCAGTTGAACACTGACTGGCACACCCGCACCCCAACCGGCTTCTGAGGAGAAACACATGCAATGGGAAGTCGTGATCGGGCTGGAGATTCATACCCAGCTCACTACCCGGTCGAAAATCTTTTCCGGTAGCTCCACCACCTTCGGTTCCGAGCCGAACACCCAGGCCAGCCTGGTTGACCTCGGTATGCCCGGCGTATTGCCGGTGCTGAACCAGGAAGCGGTGCGCATGGCGGTGATGTTCGGTCTGGCGATCGATGCCGAGATCGGCCAGCACAACGTGTTCGCCCGTAAAAACTATTTCTACCCGGACCTGCCCAAGGGCTACCAGATCAGCCAGATGGAATTGCCGATCGTTGGCAAAGGCCACCTGGACATCGCGCTGGAAGACGGCACGGTCAAGCGCGTCGGCATCACCCGCGCGCACCTGGAAGAAGACGCCGGTAAAAGCCTGCACGAAGAATTCAACGGTGCCACTGGCATCGACCTGAACCGTGCCGGCACACCGCTGCTGGAAATCGTCTCCGAGCCGGACATGCGCAGCGCCAAGGAAGCCGTGGCTTACGTCAAGGCGGTCCACGCGCTGGTCCGTTACCTGGGCATCTGCGACGGAAACATGGCCGAAGGCTCGCTGCGTTGCGATTGCAACGTGTCGATCCGTCCGAAAGGCCAGGTTGAATTCGGCACGCGCTGCGAGATCAAGAACGTCAACTCGTTCCGCTTCATCGAGAAGGCGATCAACACCGAAGTGCAACGTCAGATCGAGTTGATCGAAGACGGCGGCCGGGTGATCCAGCAGACCCGCCTGTACGATCCGAACAAGGACGAGACCCGTCCGATGCGCAGCAAAGAGGAAGCCAACGACTACCGTTACTTCCCCGATCCGGACCTGCTGCCGGTGGTCATCGAGAACTCGTTCCTCGACGACGTGCGCGCCACCCTACCGGAATTGCCACCGCAGAAACGCGAGCGCTTCCAGGCGCAGTTCGGTCTGTCGGTCTACGACGCCAGCGTCCTGGCCACCAGCCGCGAGCAAGCCGATTACTTCGAGAAAGTCGCGAGCATCGGCGGCGACGCCAAGCTGGCAGCCAACTGGGTGATGGTTGAACTGGGCAGCCTGTTGAACAAACAGGGCCTGGACATCGACCAGTCGCCGGTCTCGGCCGAGCAACTGGGCGGCATGCTGTTGCGCATCACCGACAACACCATCTCCGGCAAAATCGCCAAAGTGGTGTTTGAAGCCATGGCCAACGGCGAAGGCAGTGCGGACGAGATCATCGAAAAGCGCGGCTTGAAGCAAGTGACCGACACCGGCGCGATCTCGGCAGTTCTGGACGAGATGCTCGCGGCCAATGCCGAACAGGTTGAACAATACCGCGCGGCAGACGAAGCCAAACGCGGCAAGATGTTCGGCTTCTTCGTCGGCCAGGCCATGAAAGCGTCCAAAGGCAAGGCCAACCCGCAACAGGTCAACGAACTGCTGAAAAGCAAGCTCGAAGGCTGATTGCTATCAATGGTGCGGGTGGGATGTTGTGTCCGACTCAAACCCTGTGGGAGCGGGCTTGCCCGCGATGGCGGTGTATCAGATACATTGCCATCGCGGGCAAGCCCGCTCCCACATTTGTTTCTGGGATACAGTTTATGAAGCGTCTGCTCAGTGCCTGCGCCCTGCTCTCTCTGCTGGCCGGTTGCGCCAGCACGGATATTGTTGATCCACACGGCTACGACAAGACCGGCGTAGCTTCGTATTACGGCGCCAAACACCATGGCAAACGCACCGCCAGCGGCGAGCGTTTCAACCAGCACGGCCTGACCGCCGCTCATCGCCAGTTGCCGTTCGGCACCCGGGTGAAGATTACCAACCTCAATAACGACAGATCCTGCGTGGTGCGCGTCAACGACCGCGGGCCATACTCACGTGGGCGCCTGATCGATGTTTCACGCGAAGCGGCCGAACAGTTGGGCATGTTGCGCAGTGGCACCGCGAAGGTTCGCGTGCAAGCCCTCGACGACTGATAGACGGAGCGCTGACCATTTTCGGACTTGCCGATATACCCCTGATCAGCGTGATTGAATTGCTCAGCGGCTTGCTGTTGCTGATCGCCGGCGCCGAGCTGATGGTGCGCGCCGCTGTGCGCCTCGCCGCACGTTTGCATGTACGACCGCTGATTATCGGCCTGACCATCGTCGCCCTCGGCAGCAGCGCGCCGCAAATGGCTGTCAGCCTGCAAGCGACCCTGGCGCAGAACGCTGACATCGCCGTCGGCAGCGTGATCGGCAGTAGCATCTTCAACATCCTCGTCACCCTCGGGCTCTCGGCGCTGATCATCCCGCTACGGGTTTCACGGCAGCTGGTGCGCCTGGATATTCCGCTGATGATCGGCGCCAGTCTTTTGGTGTTCGTCTTGGCGTGGAACGAAGAACTGACCCGCGCCGACGGCGTGATGCTGCTGGCGGCGATGGCGCTGTATCTAGGCCTGTTGCTGCGCCAGTCGCGGCACTCGACCCGCCCGCAATCGACCCGCCACGAAGTCCCGCAAGCACCATGGATCAGCAGTCTGCTGATGATCGTCGCGGGATTGGCGATGCTGGTCTATGCCGGGCACTTGCTGTTGGGCGCAGCAGTTTCGGTTGCGACTGATCTGGGGTTGTCGGAGCGGATCATCGGCCTGACCATCGTCGCCGTCAGCACCTCCCTGCCGGAACTGGCGACCTCGTTGATCGCCGCCTTGCGTGGTGAGCGCGACATCGCCGTGGGCAACGTGATCGGCAGCAACCTGTTCAACCTCTTGGGCGTGCTGGGCTTCACCGCGTTGATCGCGCCGTCGCCGCTGTCGGTATCGCCCAACGCCCTGGATTTCGACTTGCCGGTGATGCTTGGCGTCGCGGTGCTGTGCCTGCCGGTGTTCTATTCCGGTTATCGGGTGACTCGCGCCGAAGGTCTGCTGTTTTTGGGTTTGTACCTGGCCTATGGGCTGCACGTGGTGTCGTTCACCACCGGCATGCCGCTGGCCGGCAAGCTTGAACACCTGATGCTGTTTTTCGTCCTGCCGGCGCTGGGGGCGTTTTTGCTGTTCACCTCGCTGCGCGCCTGGCGTCGCCAACACCACAAGAGGGAATTGCCATGAGCACTGATAAAAAGCCTGGGATTGAAGTCCGACGCCAAGTGATGGGCGACGCCTTCGTCGACCGCGCCTTGGGCAACGCCACCGAGTTCACCCAGCCGCTGCAGGATTTCGTCAACGAGCACGCTTGGGGCGGGGTCTGGAACCGTGAAGGTCTGCCGTTGAAAACCCGCAGCCTGATCACCCTCGCCGCGCTGACCGCGCTGAAGTGCCCGCAGGAATTGAAAGGCCACGTGCGTGGTGCGCTGAACAATGGCTGCACCGTGGAAGAGATTCGTGAAGCGCTGCTGCATTGCGCGGTGTATGCCGGTGTGCCGGCGGCGATCGATGCGTTTCGCGCGGCGCAGGAAGTAATTGATAGCTACCAGAAGCCGGAGTAACAAGCAGACATTTGTGCTGGCAGGACTATCGCCATCGCGGGCAAGCCCGCTCCCACAGGGGATCTCCTTTGTTGCACAAATTGTGTGAACACCAAAGATCACTGTGGGAGCGGGCTTGCCCGCGATGAGGCCCTGAAGAACACCGCAAAACCGTCGGTTAAATCCACCCACCCCACTGCAACAAAAAGATCCCGACGTTGGTGGTGACCGCCGCCATCAACGTGGTGATCACGATGATCGCTGCCGCCAGTTCATGATTGCCATTGGCCTGACGGGCCATGACAAAACTGGCCGCGGCGGTCGGGCTGCCGAAGTACAGGAACAGAATCCCCAACTCCGCACCACGAAAGCCCCAGAGCCACGCCCCCAGCGTCGCCAGAATCGGCAGGCCGATCATCTTCACCAGGCTTGAGCTCAGCGCCATGTTGCCGCTTTTGCGCAGCGCTGCCAGCGACAGCGTGCCGCCGATGCAGATCAACGCCAACGGCAAGGTGGTTTGCGCCAGGTACTGGCCGGACTTTTCCAGCCATCCCGGCAAACCGATTTCGAAATAGGCAAACGGCGCCGCGGCAAACACGCTGATGATCAGCGGATTGACCATCACGCTTTTGCAGATACTCCACGGGTCGGACTTGATTACCGGACTGTAAACCGCCAGCACAATGGTCGAGAGCGTGTTGTAAAACAGGATCACCAACGCCGCAAGAATCGCCCCGAGGGAAATCCCGTAGTCGCCGTACATGCTCGCGGCCAACGCGAGCCCGATGACCCCGTTGTTACCGCGAAACGCGCCTTGGGTGTAGATGCCTCGGTCTTCGCGGGGGCACTTCCAGATCGCCCAGCCCCAGGCGATGGCGAAACACGCCAGAGTGGCGAGCGAGAAATAGATCAGCAGCGCCGGTTGCAGCGCGGCGTGCAGGTCGGCATGCAGGATGCCCAGAAACAGCAACGCCGGCATGGTGACGTTGAACACCAGGGCCGACGCAGTGTGGATGAAGTTGTCGTTGATCCAGTCGATGCGCTTGAGCAACACCCCCAGAAACAGCATGGCAAACACCGGCGCGGTGATGTTCAGGGTTTCGAGGAAGATAGCCAGCATGCCGGGGATAACCTTGGGTGAGCGTCGTTAGGGGGCTAATGATAAGCCACTTTCACCCGGATCGTTCCCACGCTCTGCGTGGGAACGCCTCTTGTGACGCTCTGCGTCACGCTTTTGGGACGCAGAGCGTCCCGGGCTGCATTCCCACGCAGAGCGTGGGAACGATCATTACGTGATCGGCGCAGGATTGAACAAGGTTATGTCGTTGTGCAGCTTATGCTGCTCCGCCCACGTCTGTTTCTTGCCGCTGGCCACATCCAGGTAGTAGTGGAACAACTCCCAGCCCAGGTCCTCAATCGAGGCCCGCCCGGTGGCAATCCGCCCGGCATCGATGTCGATCAGGTCTGGCCAACGCTGCGCCAGTTCCGTGCGGGTCGACACCTTCACCACCGGCGCCATCGCCAAACCATACGGCGTGCCACGCCCGGTGGTGAACACATGCAGGTTCATCCCCGCCGCCAATTGCAACGTCCCGCAGACAAAATCACTGGCCGGGGTCGCGCAGAAAATCAGCCCCTTGCGCTTGAACCGCTCGCCAGGGCCAAGCACCCCGTTAATCGCGCTGCTGCCGGATTTGACGATCGAGCCCAGAGACTTCTCGACAATGTTCGACAATCCGCCCTTCTTGTTGCCCGGTGTGGTGTTGGCACTGCGGTCCGCTTCGCCCTTGGCCAGGTAACGGTCGTACCAGTCCATCTCGCGCACCAGCTCCTTGGCGACTTCCTCGGTTTCTGCGCGGGACGTCAGCAAGTAAATCGCGTCGCGAACCTCGGTGACTTCGGAAAACATCACCGTCGCACCGGCCCGCAACAACAGGTCCGAGGCATAACCCAACGCCGGGTTGGCGGTGATCCCGGAAAACGCATCGCTGCCGCCACACTGCATGCCGAGGATCAGTTCGGACGCCGGCACGGTTTCCCGGCGACGTTGATCGAGCTTCTTCAAACGGGTCTCGGCCAGCGCCATGATCTGCTCGATCATCTCGGTGAAACCGTGACTGGAATCCTGCAAGCGGTACAGCCACGGATCGCTCAAATCCACCGAGCTGTCGTTCTCGTGCATCACCTGCCCGGCCTGCAATTTCTCGCAGCCCAGGCTGATGACCAAGGCTTCGCCACCCAGGTTCGGGTTGCGCGCCAGGTTGCGCACGGTACGGATCGGGATGTACGCGTCAGTCGCGGTAATCGCCACGCCACAACCGTAACTGTGGGTCAGCCCGACCACGTCATCGACGTGCGGATACTTGGGCAGCAACTCGTCCTTGATGCGCTTGACCGCATGGTCCAGCACGCCGGTGACGCACTGAACCGTGGTGGTGATCCCGAGAATATTGCGCGTGCCGACCGTGCCGTCGGCGTTGCGGTAACCCTCGAACGTGAAGCCTTCCAGCGGTGCCTGCGCCGCCGGCACTTCGGTGGACAGCGGCAAGCTGTCCAGCGGTGGCGCGGTGGGCATGCGCAGTTGATCTTCCTTGACCCAGCTGCCGCGCGGAATCGGCTGCAAGGCGTAACCGATGGTTTGCCCGTAACGAATCACCTGGCCGCCCTCGGGAATATCTTCCAGGGTGACCTTATGGCTCTGTGGCACGAAATCCACGGTGACCAGGCCGTCCGGAAATTCGGTGCCGGCCGGCACGCCTTGGTCATTGACCACGATCACGACGTTGTCCCGCTCGTGCAGGCGGATGTAGCGCGGCGAGTCGGAATGTTCAATCAACTGCATGACGCCGCTCCTCAGGAATGCGCTTCAGATAATTTGTTGCTGGTTTCAGGACCGCTGACGGGCGGTTCTTTCAACACCACACGTTTGATTGGACCAACGATCACCAGGTAACTGAACACCGCGACCAGGGCGTTGCAACCGACAAACACCAGCGCCCATTTGAACGAACCGGTGGAGCTGATGATGTAGCCGATGACGATCGGGGTGGTGATCGACGCGATGTTGCCGAAGGTGTTGAACAAGCCACCGCTGAGACCGGCGATCTGTTTTGGCGAGGTGTCGGAGACCACGGCCCAACCCAGCGCGCCCACGCCTTTGCCGAAGAACGCCAGGGCCATGAAGCCGACGACCATCCATTCCACGTCAACGTAGTTACAGGCCACGATGCTGCTGGAGACCAGCAAGCCAGCAATGATCGGCGCCTTGCGGGCAAACGTCAGCGAGTGACCTTTGCGCAGCAGGTAATCGGAAATCACCCCGCCAAGCACACCACCGATGAAGCCGCAGATCGCCGGCAACGAGGCAATGAAACCAGCCTTGAGGATGGTCATGCCGCGTTCCTGCACCAGGTACACCGGGAACCAGGTCAGGAAGAAGTAGGTGATGCCGTTGATGCAGTACTGGCCCAGATAGACGCCGAGCATCATGCGGTTGGTCAGCAACTGGCGGATATAGTCCCACTTCGGACCGTCGCCTTTTTTGCCTTTGCCTTTGTCCTGGTCCATGTCAACCATGCCGCCGTTGTCGGCGATGTGCTTGAATTCGGCGTCGTTGATCATCGGGTGCTGACGCGGGCTGTAGATCACCTTCAGCCAGATCCCCGAGAAGATGATGCCGATCACGCCCATGACGATGAACACGTGCTGCCAGCCGAAGCTGTAGACGATCCAGCCCATCAGCGGCGCAAACAACACGGTGGCGAAGTATTGCGCCGAGTTGAAAATCGCCGACGCCGTACCGCGTTCAGCGGTTGGAAACCAGGCCGCCACGATGCGTGCGTTACCGGGGAAGGATGGCGCTTCGGCCAGGCCCACCAGGAAGCGCAGCATGAACAGCGCAACCACCGCGGTGGACATGCCGAACTCACCGACATAACCCTGCAGCACAGTGAACAGCGACCAGGTGAAGATGCTGAGCGCGTAGATTTTTTTCGAGCCGAAACGGTCCAGCAGCCAGCCACCGGGAATTTGCCCGGCCACGTAGGCCCAACCGAATGCGGAGAAGATGTAACCGAGAGTGACCGCGTCGATGCCGAGGTCTTTTTGCAGGCTGGAGCCTGCGATGGCGATGGTAGCCCGGTCGGCGTAGTTGATCGTGGTCACCAGAAACAGCATGAGCAGGATCAAATAGCGGACGTGAGTCGGCTTGGTCGATTGCATTGTAGATGTACTCCCACTGATTATTTTTATGCGCGGGTGAAACTGTTGATCCCTGTAGCAGCTGTGGAGTGAAACGAGGCTGCGATCTTTGCTTTTAAAGATCAAAAGCTCGCAGCCTCGTTTCACTCGACAGCTGCTACAGGGAGTTGCGGTGTTCGGTTGAGCCGGACACCGCGGTGTATCAGGAACCGATATAAGAGGTCTTCACCACGGTGTAGAACTCTTGCGCATAGCGACCTTGCTCACGTGATCCATAGGATGAACCTTTACGCCCACCGAATGGAACGTGGTAATCCACGCCCGCGGTCGGCAGGTTGACCATCACCATCCCGGCCTGGGAGTGGCGCTTGAAGTGGTTGGCGTACTTCAACGACGTGGTGGCGATGCCCGCCGACAGACCGAACTCGGTGTCGTTGGCCATGGCCAGCGCGGCCTCGTAATCCGCTACGCGAACCACGTTGGCCACCGGGCCGAAGATCTCTTCGCGGCTGATACGCATCGCCGCTGTGCTGTCGGCAAACAGGGTTGGCGCAAGGTAGTAGCCTTCGGTGTCGCAGGTCACCAGACCACCGCCGCTGACCAGACGCGCACCCTCGGACTGGCCGATGTCGATGTACTTCATGTCTTGTTCAAGCTGCGCTTGCGAGACCACCGGACCAATGTCGGTGCCGGACTTCAACGCGTGACCGACCTTGATCGACTTCATACGCTCGGCCACAGCTTCAACGAACTTGTCGTGAATCCCGGCGGTGACGATGAAGCGGCTCGAAGCAGTGCAACGCTGGCCGGTGGAGTAGAACGCGCTCTGGACCGACAGCTCGACCGCTTGCTTGAGATCGGCGTCGTCGAGAATGATCTGCGGGTTCTTGCCGCCCATTTCCAACTGAACCTTGGCCTGGCGCGACACGCAGCTGACCGCGATCTGACGACCGACGCCCACGGAACCGGTGAAGCTGATGCCGTCGACTTTCGGGCTCTGCACCAGCGCATCGCCCACCACACGACCGCTGCCCATCACCAGGTTGAACACGCCGGCCGGGAAGCCTGCGCGGGAGATGATTTCGGCCAGCGCCCAAGCGCAACCCGGCACCAGATCCGCCGGTTTCAGCACGACGCAGTTGCCGTAGGCCAGGGCCGGGGCGATTTTCCACGCAGGGATCGCGATCGGGAAGTTCCATGGCGTGATCAGACCGACCACGCCCAGCGCTTCGCGAGTCACTTCAACGTTCACGCCCGGACGCACCGATGGCAGATAGTCGCCGGACAGGCGCAGGCATTCGCCGGCGAAGAACTTGAAGATGTTGCCGGCGCGAGTCACTTCGCCGATGGCTTCGGGCAGGGTTTTGCCCTCTTCCCGAGCCAGCAAGGTGCCGAGCTCTTCGCGGCGGGCGAGGATTTCGCTGCCGACTTTATCCAGGGAATCGTGACGTGCCTGAATCCCGGAAGTCGACCACGCCGGGAACGCGGCGCGAGCGGCGTCGATGGCAGCGTGAACCTGAGCCAGATCAGCCTTGGCGTATTCGCCGATGGTGTCGGTCAATTCGGACGGGTTGATGTTGTTGCAGTATTCGCTACCCGCAACCCATTCACCGTTGATGTAGTTATCAAAACGCTTTGAATCAGCCACAGAGAATCTCCTCACGCAAAAGGCCGCTGATCACTCAGCGGCCTTGTTTAATCGGATGTGTTACTGCGCACCTTGCTTGTCGATCAGCGCAGCCAGAGCTTCGTACTCGTCTGGCAGCAGATCGGTCAGCGGCGCACGCACAGGACCTGCGTCATAGCCGGCAATTTTTGCCCCGGCCTTGACGATGCTCACCGCGTAGCCAGCTTTGCGGTTACGGATGTCCAGGTAAGGCAGGAAGAAGTCGTCGATGATCTTGCCGACGGTGGCGTGATCTTCGCGGGCGATGGCGTGGTAGAAATCCATCGCGGTTTTCGGGATGAAGTTGAACACCGCCGAGGAGTAAACCGGTACGCCCAATGCCTTGTAGGCGGCGGCGTAGACTTCGGCGGTCGGCAAACCGCCCAGGTAGCTGAAGCGATCACCGAGGCGACGACGGATCGACACCATCAACTCGATATCGCCCAGGCCATCCTTGTAGCCGATCAGGTTCGGGCAGCGCTCGGCCAGACGTTCCAGCAACGGAGCGGTCAGGCGGCAGACGTTGCGGTTGTAAACCACCACACCGATTTTCACCGACTTGCACACGGCTTCAACGTGAGCGGCAACGCCGTCCTGGCTGGCTTCGGTCAGGTAGTGCGGCAGCAGCAACAGGCCTTTGGCGCCCAGACGCTCGGCTTCCTGTGCGTATTCGATGGCTTGACGAGTCGAACCGCCAACGCCGGCCAGAATCGGCACGCTGGTTTCGCAGGTGTCGACGGCAGTCTTGATGATTTCCGAATACTCGCTGGCCGCCAGAGAGAAGAACTCACCGGTGCCGCCCGCGGCGAACAATGCCGAGGCGCCGTATGGGGCCAGCCATTCGAGACGTTTGATGTAGCCCGCGCGATGGAAGTCGCCCTGAGCATTGAAATCGGTAACCGGGAAAGACAGCAGACCGGAAGAGAGGATGGACTTCAGTTCTTGTGGATTCATTATTCGAACACCCTGGATAGCGACGTATGTGTGAGAAAACCGTTCAGCCTTCGCCGAAGTTGTAGGTCATCGTACAACTTAAATAATTACCGTCAACTGCATTTCATCGCCAACCACAAAATTTGAGTCGGAAAGGTATTTTCTTGACGTGGGAAATTTCTCACCTATGATCCAGATGACTGTATATGCATACAGTCATTTTTTGATCGTACCGACGACATATCAAGGAGATAGAAATGTCAGGTCTACACGCACAACAGAAAGAAAAACCGAAACAGGTCATTGCCGAACTGGATGATCTTTTTACCGAGCATGGCATCTCTCTCATCGGGGATAACCAGCACCTGGTCTTGCAGATTGCTGATCATCAAAACTCTGCGCCTGCCCTTCCCGCACCTCTGCCCACAGCCTCCGGCAATGCCCTGAAAGGCAGGCCACAGCTGAGGTTCGAGGGTGGCGAACACACCGCCATCGGCGACAGTACGCTGCTGCGTTTCATCAAGGACGCACCGGCGATTCCCGCTTCGCAGGTGGAGCTGCATCTACCCAATGGGCTGGCGCTGACCTATGGCCAGGTCATTGCGCTGGGGGGTGATTTCTATGGCATTCCCAATCAACCGATCAGCGAAGGCGCGACGGCCGCCGACCGAATCCAGCGATTTACCAACGCCTTTGAGTCGCTGGCAGTGCTGCCTGCTTCTAACGCCGAGGCCAAACTGATCCTCGGCATGATGCAAAAGGAAATCGCCGCGATCAAGCAAGCGATCAAGGACGGAAAACAACCCCACGAGGCCTATGACGCCCTCGGTGATACGTTGTCGGAAGAGTGGAACAAGATCACCGGCGGCGGCAGTTTTGTCTCGGCGCTGTTCCCGTTGGGGCGTTATCTGAAACTGGCCGCCAACAATGCCGATCACTTCGCCGAATGGGCGTTGCTGGCCTACATCGCCGGGCACACCGCAGCGGTGCAACAAGCGGTGCGGGCCCACGCCAGCGGCGATGAAAAGCAGCTGGAACTGGCCTATGCGATGAACGCTTTTGCCGATCACTACCTGACCGACCTGTTTTCCGCCGGCCACCTGCGCGTGCCGCGCAAACAATTGGCGGCGGTGGTCACACCGAGCGATCTGGGTTCGTTGATCACGCGATTCATGCACGACGAAGACAGCAAATTCGGCCTCAACGTGCGCAATGGCAACGGCGATCAATGGCACGCGTATGGGGACAAGCGCTACTTCGACGCGATCGACAGCGTCAATCGCGTCCAGGTGAATCAGGCAGTTCAGGTGTCTGCGGATGAAGTGTTCGCGGCGTATATCAGTGGAATCGCTCCGTCGGCCGCCAATTTCGGCGTCTTGAAAAAGCTGCCTGATCTGCAAGCCGTCCTGAACCTGGCGTCCAACTTTTCGCCGCTGTTCAGGGTCGAGGGCAACAAGGTGCTGCGACGCAAGGACGTCAACAACCTGAACGACACCGCCACCGTGGATGACTGGTGGGGCTGGAGCACTTACTTGCTGCTCAAGGATTACCAACCCACTGGCAACGTTGCCTGATAAGGAGATCGATGATGACTATCAAATTGAAACTGGAACTGGCTTCGGGGCAATCGCTGAAGGGGGCGCCGTTGGAGTTGTTGGCAATGGGAGTGCCGATTGCTCGGGCGGTGGTGGATGAGCATGGCCATGTGGCGTTCGATGCCAAGGCTGGGGTTTCTGAGTGGGCCGTGAGGGTGGATCGCTCAATTCTCAGGACCGACTGATTCCCCGTACCTGATTGTTCCCACGCTCTGCGTGGGAACGATCTATAACTTCCTACCCGCGCTGAGCTTCTGCCTCTTCATGCGCATGACGCAGCCGCTCGCGACTATTCGTCAGGTGCAACCGCATCGCCGCCCGCGCCGCATCCGAATCCTGACGGGCGATCGCGTCGTAAATCTCTTCATGCTCACGGCTCAGACGATTCATGTAGTGCTGCTGGTCGTCATGGGCCAGGCGCGCCGAGTTCAGGCGTGTTCGCGGAATGATGCTGGTGCCCAGGTGGGTCATGATGTCGGTGAAGTAGCGGTTGCCAGTCGCCAGGGCGATTTGCAGGTGGAACTGGAAGTCGGACGCCACGGCATCGCTGGCATGGGAAACACTTTCATTCAAAGCGTCCAGCGCAGCACGCATCAAGGCCAACTGCTCGGGGCTGCGGCGTTGTGCGGCGAGGCCAGCGGATTCCACTTCAAGGCTGATGCGCAGTTCCAGAATCGCCAGTACATCCCGTAGCGTGACCACGGTCGCCGGGTCGATACGGAAACCGCTCGGGCTTGGGGTGTCGAGCACGAAAGTGCCGATGCCGTGGCGGGTTTCAACCTGGCCGGCCGCCTGCAAACGGGAAATCGCCTCGCGCACCACGGTGCGGCTGACGCCATGGGCATCCATGATCGCCGACTCGGTGGGCAACTTGTCGCCACGCTTGAGGTGACCGTCGCGGATCTGCTCGGACAGCACCGTCACCAGCTCCTGAGCGAGGCTGCGGCGCTTGCGAGGGAGGCGGGGGGCGTCGATCGGGTTTTCCATGGTGAACGTCTTTCTCGAAGTTGCGGCTGAAACCGCATCATAGCTCAACGCGGTTGTACGATCACCGTCGGCAAACACTATCCCTGTGGGAGTGGGCTTTCTGTGGCGAGGGGGCTTGCCCCCGTTCCAGTGCGCAGCACTGGCAAAATCTTGTAAGCATGCGAGATTTTGGGGCTGCTTCGCGACCCAACGGGGGCAAGCCCCCTCGCCACAAAGGCTCCATCCAAAAGGAAGGCGGTGGTTTATGCGGTCACGGTCTGGTCCACCAGATGGCCATTCTCGATACGCACATGACGTGGATGGAACCGCTTCAGGCTGCTGCGGTGCCCGACGCTGACGATGCTCAATCCCGGAATCTCATCGATCAAGGTCTGATACAGCGACGCTTCGTCCTCCTCGTCCATCGCCGAGGTCGCTTCGTCCATGTACAGCCATTGCGGCGCGTAAAGCAGCGCACGAGCGAAGGCCAGACGTTGCTGCTCACCCGGCGACAACATGCGCTGCCAGTGATTGGCTTCGTCCAGACGGGCAACGAGGTGCGGCAAACGGCAGGCCTCCAGCACATGAACGTAGCGTTCCTGCGGATACGTATCGCCAGCCTGTGGATAACTCAACGCCTCGCGCAGCGTGCCAATCGGCAGATACGGTTTTTGCGGCAGGAACAGATAACGCCCCGTCGGCAGACGAATGCTGCCATGGCCAGCCGGCCACAGATGCCCCATCGCCCGCAGCAAGGTCGACTTGCCGCTGCCGGAACGGCCACTGAGCATGACCCGCTCGCCCTCCTCCACGGTCATCTCGGCGTTGGTCAGCAGGTGACGACCATCCGCCAGATCGAGGCCGAGGTTGTGCACCTTCAAAGCCGAGCCCGAATTCTGCACATCAATCGTCGGTGCACGATTTTCGTTGTCAGTCATGGCCTGGCGGAAACTCAGCAGACGATCACAGGTAGCCCGCCATTCGGCGAGGTCCTGGTACGCCGTAATGAACCAGCTGAAGTTGTCCTGGACGTTAGCGAACGCCGAGTTGATTTGCATCAGCTCACCCAGCTCGATCTTGCCAGCGAAGTATCGCGGCGAGGCGACCATGAACGGGAAGATGACGGCGATCTGCTCATAACCGGATGTAAAGAAGGTCAGGCGCTTGGACACCTTCATGATGTCCCAGTAGTTGTGCCAGACCATTCCAAAACGGCTGCTCAAGCGACGATTTTCATTCGGCTCGCCGTTGTACAGCGCAATGCTTTCGGCATTCTCGCGAACCCGCACCATGGAGAAACGCAGGTCGGCTTCGAAGCGTTGCTGGTTGTTGTTGAGGCCGATCAGGCGACGGCCAATCAAATGCGTCAGCCAACTGGCGACGGCGGCGTAGACCAGCGCGCACCAGAACATGTAACCGGGAATCGTGAAACCAAATACTTCGATACTGCCGGACACGCCCCACAAAATGATCGAGAACGAGACGAGGCTGACAATGTTGCGGATCAAACCAAGGCCCAGGAGCAAGGTGTTGGTGGTGAATTTATTGAGGTCTTCGGAAATGCGCTGGTCCGGGTTATCGGTGTAACCACCCTGCTCCAGCTGGTAGTAATTCTTGTTGTCGAGCCAGCGGGTGAAGTGCTTCTCGGTGAGCCAGGCCCGCCAGCGGATGGTCAGCATCTGGGTCAGGTAGAGCCGATACACCGCGCCGAGAATCGCCACCGCCGCAATGCCGCAGAAATACAGGATCAACTGCCAGAACGCGGCCTCATCCTTCCTTTGCAGGGCATTGTAAAAATCCTTGTACCAACTGTTGACCCACACCGAAATCGCCACGCTGAACAACGACAGCGCGATCACCGCGATCAGCAACGTCCAGGCCTTGCCCTTCTCTTCGCTGCGCCAGTAAGGCGTAGTCATTGCCCAGACTTTGCGAAAAAACTGCCCGCGCACAGCATCATTGACCGCGGAATATTCAGCGTTCTGATTCATGGATAAGGCTCGATAAAGAAAAGAACACACACGAACCGATCATAGAGGATCGGTTCGGTTTGTCGCGAGGTGCGGCCCGCATTCGTTCAGCGCAGGTTCAGCGACGAACGGGACGCTTCTGCAGTTTGCGCTGCAGCGTGCGGCGGTGCATGCCCAGGGCCCGGGCAGTGGCGGAGATGTTGCCTTCGTGTTCGGTCAGCACGCGCTGGATGTGTTCCCACTGCAGGCGATCCACCGACATCGGGTTTTCCGGTACCAGCGTGTCGAGGTCGGCGTGCTCGGAGAGCAACGCGGCCAGCACGTCATCGGCGTCCGCCGGTTTGCACAGGTAATTGCAGGCGCCGCGCTTGATCGCCTCGACGGCGGTGGCGATGCTCGAGTAACCGGTGAGGATCACCACGCGCATTTCCGGGTCCAGCTCAAGCAGCTTGGGCAACAGCACCAGGCCAGAATCGCCGTCCATTTTCAGGTCCAGCGCGGCGTAGTCCGGCAGGTCGGCCTGAGCGATGGTCAGGCCTTCTTCGGCGGAACCGGCGGTGCTGACGCGAAAGCCGCGGCGGGCCATGGCACGGGCCATCACCCGGGTAAAAGTTGCGTCGTCGTCTACCAGCAGCAAATGCGGCAGTTCTTCGCCTTCGCCTTCGACTTGGATCTCGTCACTCATGTTCGTCTCCTCGGGCGACACGGGGCAGGCGCAGCTCGGTGAGCGTGCCGCCTTCCTCATGACTGTAGAGTTTCACTGAGCCGCCGGCGCGTGTCACGCTGGCCTTGCTCAAAAACAGGCCCAGGCCGAAACCTTTGCCCTTGGTGGTAAAAAACGGCTTGCCGATCTGCTCGGCGATAGCCAGCGGCACACCGGCACCGTGGTCGCGGATGCTGATGGTCAGGTCTTCGGCATTCCAGTCCAGCGTCACTTGCAGCCCTTCGGGGCAAGCGTCGGCGGCATTGTTGAGCAAATTCAGCAGCGCCTGGGTCAGGTCCGGCGGCGGCGCCATGCGCGGCACGGGGCCTTGGCCCAGGCGCTGGAAGCGATAACTGGCTTCCGGGCGCATCAGGTGCCAGCGGTTCAGGGCTTCGTCGAGCCAATCGGTGACGTCCTGCATCTCCACGGCCAATCGACGATTGGCTTCGGCGGCGCGCACCAATTGCTGCAAGGTTTCCTTGCAGAGTTTGACCTGATCCTGGAGCACGCTCAGGTCCTCCTGCAACATCGGGTCGTGATGGTCCTGGCGCATTTCCTTGAGCAATACACTCATGGTCGCCAACGGCGTGCCCAATTCATGGGCGGCACCCGCAGCCTGGGTCGCGACGGCCAGCAATTGCTGATCGCGCAGGCCTTCCTCGCGACGAATGGCGCGCAATTCTTCCTGACGGCGCAGCTCTTCGGCCATGCGTGCGGCGAAGAAAGTGATGACCGCCGCCGCCAGGGCAAAGCTCAGCCACATCCCGTAAACCTGCAGGTTTTCCCGAGCGATCGGGAAGGTTTGCAGCGGATAGAAGCGCGCCAGCAGCAGGGTGTACATCGTCAACGCGATGCCGGACAGAATCACCGAATAACGCCACGGCAACGTCACCGCGGCAATGGTCAGCGGCACCAGGTAATAAGAGACGAAGGGGTTGGTCGAGCCGCCGGAGAAGTACAGCAAGGCACTGTGGATAAACAGGTCGCAGGCCAGTTGCACGGCGTATTCGAGTTCGGTAACCGGCCATGAGGTGCGCAGGCGAATGGCCGTGAATGCACACAGCAGCATCGAACAGCCGAGGGTCGCAGCCAGTTGGAACCAGGGCAGCGGCAGCAAGTCGAGCCAGTAGGCCAGGCCCACGGAACCGGCCTGAGCGGCCAATACCAATGTGCGGATGAACGTCAGCCGCCAAAGGTTCTGGCGAGTTGCGGAAGTGATTTGAACGGGGGCGAGCATGAGCTCTCCTGATGAGCGCTCCAGGCGGATCGCACGGAGTATAACCAAGCACGGGGGCTGGCAGGCAAAAGTGCGGCAAACGGCCACATGGCAGAAAGAGTTGTGGCGTCTATAAGACCGCTATCGCGAGCAGGCTCGCCCACATTGAAATGCGTCCCCTTGTGGGAGCGAGCCTGCTCGCGATTGACTGTGAAGCAGTCCCCTGCGATCGATCTGTATAGAAGTTGTAACTGTGCGAACCGGATCATAAAAGCTAGAGTCTGATGGTTTCACGCAGGCCCGGACATTACCCCTGCGCATCGCCCAAGGAGCTTTCATGCACACATTCCGCCGCAGCGCCGCCCTTCTTGCCCTTAGCGCTGGCACTCTCGCCAGCCTGCCGGCCCTCGCCGCCGACGAGCTGCACTACAACCAGATCGCCCTGCGCGCCGAAGTCAGCCAGGAAGTGGCCCGCGACCTGATGATCGTGACGCTCTACACCGAAGAACAAAACACCGACCCGGCCAAACTCGCCGCCGACGTCAGCACCACCATGAACAAAGCACTGGCCCAGGCCAAGCAGGTCAAAGACATCACCCTGCGCCAGGGCAGCCGCAACAGCTACCCGATCTACGATACCAAGGGCCAGAAAATCACCGGTTGGCGCGAACGCGCCGAACTGCGCCTGGAAAGCTCCGACTTCGCTGCGCTGTCGAAACTGACCGGCGAATTGCTCACCGACCTGAAAATGGGTGGCATGGACTTCGCCATCGCCACCCCAACCCGCAAAGCCAGCGAAGATGCGCTGCTTAAAGAAGCCGTGACAGCCTTCAAGGCCCGCGCTCAATTGGCGACCGACGCGTTGGGCGGCAGCGGTTACAAAATCGTCAACCTGAACCTGAACAGCAACGGTTATCCACAACCGTACATGCGTGGGCCGATGATGATGAAGGCGGCGAGCATGGATTCGGCACCAGTGACGCCTGAGGTTGAGGCGGGCACCAGCCAGGTCAGCATGACGGCGGATGGTTCGATTGAAGTGTTGATGCCTTGATCAGCTAAACCCCGCACACAAAAACGGCGATCACCGAAGTGATCGCCTTTTTTTATGCAGGACCAAAAAGCCAGGGCACCACCCACAGATGTCCACTGGCAAACAGTAACGGAACAATCTGCCCCCACAGACACAACACTCCTTTAAACAACAAACACTTGGCCACCAAACAAGAACTCAATCCCATTCGCGTCATTCGCACCCGTCGTAATGGGTATAAATAAGTAACACCGCGCTCCAATCGAGTGCGCAAGACAGCCACGGCGCCCCGCCCAGGTGCGCCATATGCACCGTAAAAAACCTGCGCAAACGGTCAAATGCGCGTGAATTTATACAAATGCGACATTAAGGTACGTTCGTGCCACTGTTTAAGGCCCGTGGCCGCTCTGGATCTTGCATTGGGTATGGCCCCTGCATAAGTATCCGCAGGCACGACTCACGAGGTCGTCCTCTAATTCCAAAAATGACAACAAATCATGAGGCCACCATGCTTAAACACGCGGTCATTCCGTTTTTAGTCGGCGCAAGCTTATTAGCCAGCGCACCTTTCGCCCAAGCGGCGACTAACCTGGTGTTTTGCTCCGAAGGGAGCCCGGCCGGTTTTGATCCTGGTCAGTACACCACCGGAACCGACTTCGACGCCTCTGCAGAAACCATGTTCAACCGTCTGACTCAGTTCGAGCGCGGCGGCACCGCCGTTATTCCTGGTCTGGCGACCAAATGGGACATCTCCGATGATGGCCTGACTTACACCTTCCACCTGCGTGAAGGCGTCAAGTTCCACACCACCCCGTATTTCAAGCCGACTCGTGAGTTCAACGCCGACGACGTGCTGTTCACCTTTAATCGCATGATTAACAAGGATGATCCGTTCCGTAAGGCGTACCCAACCGAATTCCCGTACTTCACCGACATGGGGATGGACACCAACATCGCCAAGATCGATAAAGTCGACGACAAAACTGTCAAGTTCACCCTGAAGGAAGTCGACGCCGCGTTCATCCAGAACATGGCCATGAGTTTCGCGTCCGTCCAGTCCGCCGAATATGCCGCCCAACTGCTGAAAGAAGGCAAAGCCGCGGACATCAACCAGAAACCGGTCGGCACGGGTCCGTTCGTGTTCAAGAGCTACCAGAAAGACTCCAACATCCGCTACACCGGGAACAAGGACTACTGGCTGCCTGACGACGTCAAGATTGACAACCTGATCTTCGCCATCACTACCGACCCGTCGGTACGCATCCAGAAGCTGAAAAAGAACGAGTGCCAGATCACTCTGTTCCCACGTCCGGCCGACCTGAAGGCTCTTCAGGAAGACAAGACTCTGAAAGTGCCTAACCAGGCTGGTTTCAACCTGGGTTACATCGCCTACAACGTGATGCCAGTGCTCAAGGGCCGCACCGACGCCAACCCGCTGGCCGAGCTGAAGGTTCGTCAGGCGCTGGACATGGCAGTGAACAAGCAGCAGATCATCGACTCGGTTTACCAGGGTGCAGGTCAACTGGCGGTCAACGCCATGCCACCGACCCAGTGGTCCTACGACACCACCATCAAGGACGCCAAGTACGATCCTGAGAAAGCCAAGGAGCTGCTCAAGGAAGCGGGCGTCAAGGAAGGTACCCAGATCACTCTGTGGGCCATGCCGGTTCAGCGTCCATACAACCCGAACGCTAAATTGATGGCTGAAATGCTGCAATCCGACTGGGCGAAGATCGGCCTCAAGGTCAACATCGTCAGCTACGAATGGGGCGAGTACATCAAGCGTTCCAAGGGCGGTGAGAACCAGGCGATGCTGATCGGCTGGAGCGGTGACAATGGTGATCCGGACAACTGGCTGAACGTGCTGTTCGGCTGCGATTCGCTGCAAGGCAACAACTTCTCCAAGTGGTGCGACAAGAAGTTCGACGGCATCGTTAAAGAAGCCAAGCGCACGACCGATCAGTCCAAGCGCACCGAACTGTACAAACAGGCGCAACACGTCCTCAAAGATGCTGTTCCAATGACACCTATCGCTCACTCGACGGTGTTCCAACCCATGCGCGACAACGTGCAGGACTTCAAGATCAGCCCGTTTGGCTTGAACTCCTTCTACGGCGTCAGCATCAGCAAATAAGGATTTGCAACGGCGACGTTTTTGACGTCGCCGTTGTTTTATCTGCCGAGAAAGTAGGAAACAACCTACATCCAATTCCGCTGAGTATTACAGCAGCGGAGTCGGACGCGTCGCCATTTCCTACGAGTCTTTAGGACTCTACGCATTTACTGCCAGACCCGCGGCTCATACCGTCGGGCTCTGACCAGTTCATGCGTGGCCTCTCGGTTATTGCTGGATGTCATGGCTTGAGATCAGTGATACCTCCACCTCCCTGGACGAGGCGGCGGACCATTGAAAACACTTAGCGAAAGAGAAAAGGGAGCGTCATGCGCCATACCTTGGTTTTATCCGCATTGCTGGGCACCGGCCTGCTGGCCGTCACTTCCATCAGCCAGGCCGCCAATAACAGCCTGGTGTTCTGCTCCGAAGGCAGCCCCGCTGGCTTCGACACTGCGCAGTACACGACCGCGACCGATAACGACGCCGCCGAACCGTTGTACAACCGACTGGCAGAGTTCGAAAAAGGCGCCACCAACGTCGTACCTGGCCTGGCCACCCGCTGGGATATTTCCGAGGACGGCCTCAAGTACACTTTTCACCTGCGCGAAGGGGTGAAGTTTCATACAACCAAATACTTCACGCCGACCCGTGATTTCAACGCCGACGACGTGCTGTTCACGTTCAATCGCATGCTCGATCCGCAGCAACCTTTCCGTAAGGCTTATCCGACCGAGTTCCCGTATTTCAACGGAATGAGCCTGAACAAGAACATCGCCAAGGTCGAGAAGACCGGGCCGCTGACCGTGGTCATGACGCTCAACAGCGTGGACGCCGCGTTCATCCAGAACATCGCCATGAGCTTCGCCGCCATCCTGTCCGCCGAATACGCCGACAAACTGCTGGCCGACGGCAAGCCGAGCGACATCAACCAGAAGCCGATCGGCACCGGGCCGTTCGTGTTCAAGAGCTACCAGAAAGATTCCAACATCCGTTACACCGGCAACAAGCAGTACTGGGACCCGAGTCGGGTCAAACTCGAGAACCTGATTTTCGCCATCAACACCGACGCCTCGGTGCGGGTGCAGAAGCTCAAGGCCAACGAGTGCCAGATCACCCTGCACCCGCGCCCTGCCGACGTGACCGCGCTGAAGAACGACCCGGCACTCAAGCTCATCGAGAAGCCCGGCTTCAACCTCGGTTACATCGCCTACAACGTGCGCCACAAGCCTTTCGACCAGCTCGAAGTGCGCCAGGCGCTGGACATGGCGGTGAACAAGCAAGGGATTCTCAACGCCGTCTATCAAGGTGCCGGTCAACTGGCGGTCAACGCCATGCCACCGACCCAATGGTCCTACGACGAGACCATTAAAGACGCCGCCTACAACCCGGAAAAAGCCAAGGAACTGCTCAAGGCTGCCGGCGTGAAGGAAGGCACGGAAATCACTTTATGGGCGATGCCCGTTCAGCGCCCTTACAACCCGAACGCCAAATTGATGGCCGAAATGCTCCAGGCTGACTGGGCGAAGATCGGACTCAAAGTGAAGATCGTCAGCTACGAATGGGGCGAGTACATCAAGCGCACCAAGAATGGCGAGCACGACGTCAGCCTGATCGGCTGGACCGGTGACAACGGGGACCCGGACAACTGGCTCGGCACGCTTTACAGCTGCGACGCCATTGGCGGCAACAACTACTCCATGTGGTGTGATCCGGCTTACGACAAGCTGATCAAGCAGGCCAAGGTCGTCACCGACCGCGACCAGCGCACCGTGCTCTACAAACAAGCGCAGCAGTACCTCAAGCAGCAGGTGCCGATTACGCCAGTCGCCCACTCGACGGTCAACCAGCCGTTGAGCGCCAAAATCGAAGGATTCAAGGTGAGTCCGTTCGGTCGTAACGTGTTCTCGGGCGTCAGCATAGAAAAGTAACCGATTAGCCAGAAACGCTGGGGGCGGATTCCGCCCTCACGCAAGCGCATTGCCGTAATTCGTCAATTCGGCCTACAGCAAACGTTTGCGATGCCTTGAATGAGTTCCAAACCAAATAGCCGCATCACCAAAAAAAGATCGGCATCAAAAAAAGAAAAGGAGCTTCACCCATGAAACTGAGCAGCACCGCGTTACTGGCCTTGGCCATCAGCAGCGTAACCGCCACGGCGTACGCAGAAACCCAAAGCCAGGCGTTCACCCCGGTTACCGTGAAAGAGAAAAGTGCCCAGAGTGAAGCCACTGGCTTCGTTGAAGGGCAATCGATCACCGGGAGCACGCGTAACTGGTATGCGAACGAGCAACTGAAGCGTGGTAGCAAGTTCAGCTACAACAAAAACGGTGCATTGGTCGACACCGACCGCCGCATCAACTGGGTCCAGGGCACAATCGTCAAGTACAACTCGGGCTTTACACAAGGCACTGTCGGTTTCAACACCGAAGTCGCGGCTTACAATGCCATCGCCCTGGATCGTGATCGCGAAGACTTGGCCTCGCGTTTCGGTGGTGTACCGGGTGACCGTGCAAAGCCTGGCTATAACCGTACTCTGACTAAAGAAGGTGGCGACGCCGTTGGCCAGTGGAGCAAACTGGGCCTGGCCAACGTCAAGGCCCGTTTCTCCAACACCACCCTGACCGCCGGTCGTCAGAACTTCAGCAGCCCGCAAGTGGACGTCATCGGTAACCGTCCACTGCCTTCGAGCTTCCAGGGTGTGTCCCTGCACAGCGAAGAGCTGGAAAACCTGACTTTTGACTTGGCCACCTTCGACCGCAACTCTCCACGAACTGAACAAAGCCAGCGTAAATTTCGCTCCGAATACGCTGACGAAATCATTGAAATCGATCACGTGAACACCGCTGGTATCACTTACCAGCCATTCGCCAGTCTGACCACCAGCCTGTGGGGCACCCAGGCCGAAGACATGTGGAACCAGTACTACTTCGGCGCCAGCCATGTACTGGGCGACAGCTCGGTTCTGAGCCTGACCACTGGCCTGAACTACTACAAGACCGTCGACGAAGGCAAAGCCGTACTGGGCGAGATCGACAACGACACCTACTCCCTGTCGCTCGGCCTGACTCACCAGGCCCACAGCCTGACCTTCTCCTACCAGGAAGTGAACGGTAACGAGTACTTCGACTACCTGCACGAAACCAACGGCATCTACCTGGCCAACTCCCTGCTGTCGGACTTCAACGGCCCGAACGAGAAGTCCTTCCAGATCGCCTACGGCCTGAACATGGCTGAATACGGCGTACCAGGCTTGAAATTCAACATTTACCAGGCTCGCGGCTGGGGCATCGACGGCACTCACAACAAAGGCGGCGCTTACGCCAGCGTGCAGACGATGGATGGCGAACACCATTACGAGTACGGCATCGGTAGTTCGTACGCCATTCAAAGCGGCCCACTCAAGGCCACTACTGTGCGCGCGACCTACACCGCTCACCGCGCCAGCGAAAACCAGTCTGATGGCAGCATCAACGAGTTCCGTCTCGTGACCACCATCCCGTTCAACATTCTGTAAATGCACCTGCCAAACGGCTGATTCAGTGACGAATCGGCCGTTCGGCTTTGTCCTTTTAACCGATTGCAGAGGGTTCTTTGATGAAAATGCTTCCCCTACGTGCGGCCATTGCAGCCGCGTTGCTAAGTGTCGCCGTCGGCGTCTCGGCCAAACCCCTGGTGGTCTGCACCGAAGCCAGTCCGGAAGGCTTCGACATGGTCCAGTACACAACTGCAGTCACCGCCGATGCGGTGGCCGAAACCATCTTCAATCGTCTGGCGGACTTCAAGCCCGGCACCACAGAAGTGATTCCGGCACTGGCCGATTCCTGGGACATCAGTGAAGACGGCCTGACCTACACGTTCCACCTGCGCAAAGGCGTCAAGTTCCACACCACCGACTACTTCAAGCCGACCCGTGACATGAATGCCGACGACGTGGTCTGGAGCTTCCAGCGTCAGCTGGACCCGAATCACCCGTGGCACAAACTGTCGAGCGTGGGCTTCCCGTACTTTGAAAGCATGGGCTTCAAGGAACTGCTCAAAAGTGTCGAGAAGATCGACGACAACACGGTCACCTTCACCCTGACCCGCCGCGAAGCGCCGTTCCTGGCCGACATCGCCATGGCCTTCTCCTCGATCTACTCCGCCGAATACGCCGACCAGTTGCTCAAGGCCAACAAGACCGGCGACCTGAACAACAAGCCTGTCGGCACCGGCCCGTTCGTTTTCCAGCGTTACGCCAAGGACGCTCAAGTCCGCTTCAAGGCCAACGCGGACTACTTCCGTGGCAAGCCACCGGCTGATTCGCTGATCCTGGCCATCGCCACCGACAACAACGTGCGCCTGCAAAAACTGAAAGCCAACGAATGCCAGATTGCGCTGTACCCCAAGCCAGATGACATTCCGAGCATCAAGAAAGACGCCAAACTGAGTGTCGATGAACTGAACGCGATGACCGTCTCGTACATCGCCATGAACACCTCGCACAAATACATGAGCGATGTGCGCGTACGCAAAGCTATCGACATCGCCTTCGACAAGGCCGCCTACGTCAACGCGCTGTTCGGCAAAGGCAATGCGACCGTGGCGGTCAATCCGTACCCGGACACCCTGCTGGGCTACAACCACGACCTGAAGAACCCACCGCGTGATCTGGACAAGGCCCGCGCCTTGCTCAAGGAAGCCGGCGTGCCGGATGGCACTACGTTTACCCTGTTCACCCGTAACGGCGGCGGTCCAACCAACCCGAACCCGATGCTCGGCGCGCAGATGATGCAGGCCGACCTGGCCAAGGTCGGGATCAAGATTGATATTCGCGTCATGGAGTGGGGCGAAATGCTCAAGCGCGCCAAAAATGGCGAACATGACATGGTGTCTGCCGGATGGGCGGGTGATAACGGCGACCCGGATAACTTCCTGACGCCTATGCTCAGTTGCGAGGCCGCCAAAAACGGCGAAAACTACGCACGCTGGTGTAACGAGAAGTTCCAGGCGCTGATCGATGAAGCCAGGGCTAAAGTAAACCCGGCCGAACGCGCAGCGCTCTATGAGCAAGCCCAGGTGATTTTCAATCAGGACCAGCCATGGATCAGCATGGCGCACACCCGTATGTTCACCGCAATGCGTAACAACGTAGAGGGCTATCACATTAGCCCGCTCACCACTAATAACTTCGCCACCACCCAGGTGAAGTAGATAAGAAAACTCCCGGCGCCCCTGATCCCAGGGGCGCCAGGCACGCCTAACCGGCTGATGAGGTACACCACACGATGTTTAGTTTTATTGCCCGCCGACTGGGGTTATTGATCCCCACGTTCTTCGGCATCACCTTGCTGACTTTCGCGTTGATTCGCATGATTCCAGGCGACCCCGTGGAAGTGATGATGGGCGAACGTCGGGTCGACCCCGAAATGCATGCCCAGGCAATGGAACGCCTTGGTCTGAACAAACCGCTGTATGCCCAATACCTGGACTACATCGGCAAGTTGGCCCACGGCGACCTTGGCGAATCCCTGCGTACTCGCGAAAGCGTCTGGACCGAGTTCAGCTCTCTATTCCCCGCGACCCTGGAACTGTCCATGGCCGCGCTGTTGTTCGCCGGCATCCTGGGCCTTCTGGCCGGGGTGATTGCGGCACTCAAGCGAGGATCCCTGTTCGACCATGGGGTGATGGGCATCTCCCTGGCGGGATACTCGATGCCGATCTTCTGGTGGGGCCTGATCCTGATCATGTTCTTCTCGGTGTCCCTGGGCTGGACCCCGGTTTCCGGGCGGATCGACCTGCTCTACGACATCGAGCCGCGCACCGGTTTCATGCTGATCGATACGCTGCTGGCCGATGACGTCGGGGCGTTCTTCGATGCCCTGCATCACCTGATCCTCCCGGCCATCGTGCTCGGCACCATCCCGCTGGCAGTGATCGCGCGGATGACCCGTTCTTCGATGCTCGAAGTGCTGCGTGAAGACTACATCCGTACCGCCCGCGCCAAAGGCCTGTCGCCATCGCGCGTGGTATTCGTTCACGGTTTGCGTAACGCGCTGATTCCGGTGCTGACCGTGGTCGGCCTGCAAGTCGGCACATTGCTGGCCGGTGCGGTCCTGACCGAAACCATTTTCTCCTGGCCCGGCATCGGCAAATGGCTGATCGAAGCCATTGGCGCACGGGACTATCCCGTGGTGCAGAACGGCATCCTGTTAATCGCCTGCCTGGTGATTCTGGTCAACTTCGTGGTGGACATCCTCTACGGCTTTGCCAACCCACGCATCCGTCATCAGCGCTGAGATCAAGACCATGACCACTCTCACAACACCGGTAGCAGTCGATCAAAGCCTGCTGTATCCGTCGCCCTACAAAGAATTCTGGCACGCGTTCTCCAGGAACAAAGGCGCCGTCGCCGGCCTGATGTTCATGCTGCTGGTGATCTTCTGCGCGATCTTCGCGCCGTGGGTTGCACCGCATGACCCGAGCGAGCAATACCGCGACTTCCTGCTGACCCCGCCGTCCTGGCTGGAAGGCGGGCAAATCCAGTTCCTGCTCGGCACCGACGAACTGGGTCGCGACCTGCTGTCGCGGCTGATCAACGGTTCGCGCCTGTCCCTGCTGATCGGCTTGTCGTCGGTGGTGATGTCGCTGATTCCGGGCATCCTCTTGGGTCTGTTCGCCGGGTTCTTCCCGCGCTTGCTCGGCCCGACCATCATGCGTCTGATGGACATCATGCTGGCCCTGCCGTCCCTGCTGCTGGCCGTGGCGATTGTCGCCATCCTCGGCCCTGGCCTGATCAACACCATTATTGCCATCGCCGTGGTTTCGTTGCCGTCCTATGTTCGCTTGACCCGCGCCGCGGTGATGGGCGAATTGAACCGCGACTACGTAACCGCCGCGCGCCTGGCCGGTGCCGGTCTGCCACGCCTGATGTTCGTCACCGTGCTGCCCAACTGCATGGCGCCGCTGATCGTTCAGGCCACCTTGAGTTTCTCCTCAGCGATTCTCGATGCCGCGGCACTGGGTTTCCTCGGCCTTGGCGTTCAACCGCCAACCCCTGAGTGGGGCACCATGCTGGCTTCGGCTCGCGACTATATCGAACGCGCCTGGTGGGTCGTCAGTCTGCCTGGTTTGACCATTTTGCTCAGCGTGCTGGCAATCAACTTGATGGGCGACGGCCTGCGCGATGCGCTGGACCCGAAACTCAAGAACGCCGCCTGAGGAGATTCAAATGTCACTGTTAGAAATCAAGAATCTCAACGTTCGCTTCGGCGACGCCAACGCCGTTCCGGTGGTCGACGGCCTCGACATTACCGTGGACAAGGGCGAAGTGCTGGCCATCGTTGGCGAATCGGGTTCCGGCAAGTCCGTGACCATGATGGCGCTGATGGGCCTGATCGAACATCCGGGGATCGTCACCGCCGACGCCCTGAATTTCGACGGCAAGAACATGCTTAAGCTGAGCAACCGTCAGCGTCGGCAAATCGTCGGCAAAGACCTGGCAATGGTTTTCCAGGACCCGATGACCGCGCTGAATCCGAGCTACACCGTCGGTTTCCAGATCGAAGAAGTGCTGCGCCTGCACCTGAAAATGTCCCGCAAGGACGCCCGCAAGCGCGCCATCGAACTGCTGGAAAAAGTGGAGATCCCGGGCGCCGCCAGCCGTATGGACGCCTACCCGCATCAACTGTCCGGTGGTATGAGCCAACGTGTTGCCATCGCCATGGCGATTGCCGGCGAACCGAAACTGCTGATCGCCGACGAACCGACCACCGCGCTGGACGTAACGATTCAGGCGCAGATCATGGACCTGCTGCTGGCGTTGCAGAAAGAACAGAACATGGGCCTGGTGCTGATCACCCACGACCTCGCGGTCGTGGCCGAAACCGCTCAGCGCGTGTGCGTGATGTACGCCGGCCAAGCGGTCGAAGTGGGTCAGGTGCCTGAGCTGTTCGACATTCCGGCGCACCCGTACAGCGAAGCGCTGCTGAAGGCGATTCCGGAACACAGCCTGGGCGCCACCCGCCTGGCAACGTTGCCGGGCATCGTTCCCGGTCGTTACGACCGCCCGCAAGGTTGCCTGCTGTCGCCTCGTTGCCCGTACGTGCAAGACAACTGCCGCCAGCAACGTCCAACCCTTGACCCGAAAAGCAACAGCCTCGCCCGCTGCTTCTACCCGCTGAATCAGGAGGTGGCGTAATGGCCGTCGTACTTACCGCCCGCGACCTGACCCGTCACTACGAAGTGTCCCGCGGCCTGTTCAAAGGCCATGCAACCGTACGCGCCTTGAACGGTGTGTCGTTTGAGCTGGAAGCCGGCAAGACCCTCGCTGTCGTCGGCGAATCGGGCTGTGGCAAATCCACTCTCGCCCGCGCCCTGACGCTGATCGAAGAGCCATCCTCCGGCTCCTTGAAAATCGCCGGGCAGGAAGTCGCCGGCGCTGACAAGGCTCAACGCAAACAACTGCGCAAAGACGTGCAGATGGTGTTCCAGAGCCCGTACGCGTCGCTGAACCCACGGCAAAAGGTCGGTGACCAACTGGCCGAGCCATTGCTGATCAACACCAACCTGAGCGCCGCCGAACGTCGCGAGAAAGTGCAGGCGATGATGAAGCAGGTGGGCTTGCGACCTGAGCACTACCAGCGTTATCCGCACATGTTCTCCGGCGGTCAGCGCCAGCGGATCGCCCTGGCCCGCGCGATGATGCTGCAACCCAAAGTGCTGGTCGCGGATGAACCGACCTCGGCGCTGGACGTGTCCATTCAGGCACAGGTGCTGAACCTGTTCATGGACTTGCAGCAAGAGTTCAACACCGCCTACGTGTTCATCTCCCACAACCTGGCGGTGGTGCAGCACGTCGCCGATGACGTGATGGTGATGTACCTCGGTCGCCCGGTGGAAATGGGCCCGAAGAACGACATCTACGAGCGTCCTCTGCACCCGTACACCCAGGCGCTGCTGTCGGCCACCCCGACCATTCACCCGGACCCGAACAAGCCGAAAATCAAGATCGTCGGCGAGTTGCCTAATCCGTTGAACCCGCCGTCCGGCTGCGCTTTCCACAAGCGCTGCCCGTACGCGACCGAGCGTTGCAGCACTGAAGAGCCGGCCCTGCGCCTGCTCGATGGCCGCCAGGTGGCTTGCCACTACGCCGAGCAGTTCCTCGACGGCGCGGCATAAAAAACTGTACGAGCGAGCCGGCTCCCACCGGGATAGGTGAGCTGTTCACAAACCCCTTCTTCCTCGGCTGCGCGTCAGTCGGGTAGCAGGGGTTTTCTTTTGTCTGTCACTCAAGCCCCTTCAGCCTCATCGCTGTCCGGCTCGTCAGTGGTCGAATCGTCATCGTCCGCGCTGCCGCCCTGCCCCTGATCCCCCGGCTCGGATTCGGACTTGGCGAGCATCAACTCACCCTGCCCGACCTGCCCACTCGAAGCCTGGGCGTCGTGTTTCTCGCACTCGGCCCAGACCGCCGAACTGCCGAGGGCCAGCATTACCAATACTTTCAACATCAATACAACGCGTAGCAATCTGTTCATAGCCGAATCCATCCATTTACAGGTGAAACCGCGGTGCCTCTCTGGCGCTGAGTCAAATCTAGTTCCGATTGATTCCGTGGACGCTAACTAATGGACGGAATACCCGTTGCCGGGGAGATTGGTTGTGAATAACGCCTATAACCAGATCAGCTAAGTGCAGCAGGCTCGCCGCGTAATGCTGGACGAACCTTTGGCGCCCCTGACAAGCGGGTCGCTTGATAAATCAGCGGTATGGACAGGACCGCCAGAGCCGCACTGGCCAGCCAGACGCTATGCCCACCGAAGTGACCATAGAGCTGCCCTCCAAGCGCAGGCGAAAGCAGTGCACTCGCACTCCAGCACATGAAGAAAAGACCAAAGTAATGCCCGCTTTTCCCTCCTTGCGCATGCTGCATGACCAGCACGTTCAGGGGCGGCATGAAAAGAGCTTCGCCCAGCGTCCAGATCACCGTCGACAGGCAGACATAAAGCACCCCGGAACCCAAGGGCAACATCCCGAGCCCGCAGGCCAATAACAGGCTCCCCGCCACCAGTTGCCGACGTACGCCCCATTGCTCACTCCAATGTGATAACGGTATTTGTAGCAGCACCACCAACATCGCATTGAGTGCAAATTGCCACCCAATGACCTCGGTGCTCAACCGGTAATACTCGAGTAAATAATTGCCCAACATGCTGTAGACCGGGTCAAAGGCCAGGCCAAGCACGACAGCAGCCGCCAACAACCACAGGAACGGTCTGTTTCGATACGGTACGCATGAACCTGAAGCAATTTCAGGCACCTCATCTGGTATTAAGACCGGTCGATGAAACGTCGTCCGGACAAACCACAAAAACGCCACCAGCGTCAGGGCCGCACTGACAAAAAACACCCAGCGAAAGTCAGTCTGCGCCAGGATCCCACCCACCACTCCGGCGACAGCCATCCCCAGGTTTCTGGCAACGCGACTCAATGACTGCGCACGAACACGCTGCGCAACCTGGCAATACTCCATGATCAACCGCTGATGAAGGGTCCGAATCGCCCCATCGAGTACACCGCTGAACAGCAGCAACCCAGCCAGCAAAGGCACGTCAGTAACCAGCCCCAGCAAGACCAACACCCATGCCGAGACAAAAAACAACGCCGCAGTGAGGCGCGCCGTGGAGAAATGATCACTCAGTAGTCCGCCGACCATTGACCCAATCAGCAAACCGGCACCGTACCCGGACAACAACCAGCCAACGGTTTCAATCGCGAGCCCCAGTTCCTGGCGCAGGTACAACGCCATGAACAGCTTGACCATGGTGCTCAAGCGATTGATGAACAACAGCGCCGCCAGCACCCAGGCCATTACGCAGAAATAGCCGTCCAGCCGCAGCAGGTGAGTAAGCCGACTGGTCATTCCATTGATCCCTTGTGCTCCTGCTCGTGGAAAGTGCTGCTTGTGAAGTGTGCCCTGTACGTTAGACGTCAGCGATTTTGTTGTCGCGGGTAAAAGTACCGAGAACAGAAAAACAGAGACAAGCTACGAAATCAGGAAAAAAGACCTACAGAAAAACCTTACTCGACAATCTGGCGCTGAATAAAATCCAGTTCCGATTGATTCGGTTCTCCAGATAGGACGCTAACGAAGGGACGGAATGCTCCTTGGTGGGGAGATGGGTTGTGAACAATGCCTATAACCAGATCAGCTAATTGAAGCAGGCTCGCCGCGCGCTGAGGGAAGAACCCTTCGAGGCCCCGATAAAACGAGTCGCCTGATAAATCAGCGGTAAGGCCAGCAACGCCAGAGCCGCGCTAGCGATCCAGACACTATGCCCGCCAAAATAACCATAGAGCTGGCCTCCAAGCGTCGGCGAAAGCAGCACGCTCGTGCTCCAGCACATGGCAAAAAGCCCAAAGTACTGCCCGCTCTTTCCCGCCTGTGCACGCTGCATGACCAGGACATTGAGGGTCGGCATGAAAAGAATTTCGCCAAGCGTCCAAATCACCGTCGACAGGCAGACAAACAACACTCCGGTCCCCAGAGGCAGCATTCCAAGTCCGCAAGCCAACAAAAGACTGCCAGCCAGCAGTTGCCGTCGAGCCCCCCATCGCTCCCCCCAGTGAGAAAACGGAATTTGCAGCGTCACAACGAGCATCGCATTGAGTGCGAATTGCCACCCGATGAACTCAGTACCCAACCGATAGTAATCAAGTAGATAGTTACCCAACATGCTGTAGACCGGTTCAAAGGCCAGGCCCAGCAGCACAGAAGCCGCCAACAACCAAAGGAAAGGCTTGTCCCGATACGGTGTGCATAATCCCGAAACTGTATCCGTGCCCTCCTCCATCAAAAAAGCTTCGCGATGAAATGTCGACCGTACAAACCAGACCAAGGCCAGCACCGTCATCGCCGCACTGACAAAAAACACCCAGCGAAAATCAGTCTGCGCCAGGACACCACCCGCCACCCCGGCTACCGCCATCCCCAGGTTGCTCGCGACGCGGCTCAACGACTGCGCGCGAGCGCGTTGCTTAACTTCGCAATGCTCCATAAGCAAACGTTGATGAAGCGTACGAATCGCCCCGTCGAGAGCACCACTGAGTAGCAACAATCCGCCAAGCAAAGTCACATCAGTCACCAGCCCCAACAAGACCAGTATCCATGCAGAAACAAAAAACAACGCGGCCGTGAGCCGCGTCGTGGAGAAATGATCACTGAGCAGTCCGCCGACCATTGACCCTATCAGCAAGCCGGCCCCGTAACCGGATAACAACCAGCCAACCGTCTCAATCGAAAACCCCAGTTCCTGACGCAGGTACAGCGCCATGAACAGTTTGACCATGGCACTCAAGCGATTGATAAAGATCAACGTGGCAAGGACCCAGGCCATTGAACAGAAGTATCCAACCAGCCGAGTCATGTGGGTGAACCGACTAATCATGCCATTGGTCCAGATTAAGACTCACATGGCTGTGAATGCCTTTTGAAACGAAAGAAATGTCCGAGCGAATCTTATGATTTGCATCGTAAAAATACTGCGCTTGGAGCCGACCCTCAGCATCCAGACCAATCAGGGGGTTGTTGATCAGGAATTGTCGGGTTGAAGCACAAAGCGTTGGCGTTCGAATCAATATCCGCCATTGGCCAAACGCGTTATCCGGAACAAAGGCCTGAGCCCCAAAGCGTTTTTTGTACTGGAATGTTCCCTTACTCAAAAATGGCTCACAGCCCTGAAAGTCGACAGAATCAATGAAGGGTTGATTGGATGCCCATTCCAGAATCGCGTGATAAACAAAGTTCTGCGCCCCATTTTCCCGGCAAACCGCGGCACCACCCTTTACCCCGATCAACCGTGCATTCAAGGTACGCACCGATTTATCAATCTGGGAAACACTGCCCGCTACCCAATCATCATTCAAATGAACCCGAAACAATACTCCTCGTTTGAACAAATCCAGATAAGCCACATCCTCCGGCACACTCCGAGCAAATGAACCGTAGCGAGCACTCATTGTCGGGATATGCATGGAGCGGTAGAAGGCGAAAAAATCTTCATCTTCAAGCGATACGTCGAAATCAAACCCTTGCCTGACAGCCTGAATACGACGTTTGCTTTCTCGATGGGAGATCTGACTCAGAACATGCTCCCAACCAGCAGAAACGTCGACTTTCTGGTGAATCCGGCTTACGCCCACAATATCGCCCTGCTGCTGGCATAGATGAGCAACCTCTTCGGGAGCCATCAACACGCACATAGTGGTTCGGTTCCTCTTTATGAATATCTCAAGTTGATTCCACTCCAGAGTCCCTTCCCGCTCTACAGAGGAAGACTCGAAAAAACATTGATCCACGAAAGGAGCGATGTAGAGCAGCCCTTCTGCTACTCCGACATAAACAAGACTTGCAGGTCTTCCAGCTCTGGAATGTCCCCTGTAAACACGGAAGTGGCAGAGCGCTTCGCCAGGCATGGAAGGTCTCGCACTCATGACTTAGAGCACCTGCTGAGGATCTCCATCATCTCTTCAGCGCTGCTGATGAATGACAATCCCTCGGCTGGAATCGCTTCGTAGTCCTCCCGACAGTAGGAGCCCGAAGCATGAATGGTGCAACCGTCCATACCCTCTAGTAACTGTCGATCAATCGCATTCATGCAACCTGTCATCGCCATAACCAATGACCACTCTTTCAGGTCCCGTGGATCGGCTGGCAAACTGACTGGCGTATCGGCGAGCAACTGAACGCATTCGCTGTAACGCTGCATGCACTCATAAAGCGAAACGATTATTCCTGTGCCGCCATTGGCCCTGACGTGCCCAGTCATTTCTTCTGCAGTAGGCGGCAAGTGAGTATAAAAAGTGGGCTCTAGAACCTCATCGGGACTCCAGGTCGCAGCAGGAAAATGCGCAGACACTGTCTGCACCCACAACCCGTTTGGAGCTTGGGTATAGCTGGGTGCAGAAGCACCCTCGAAGTTTCCGTCAAGTAAGTGCAGCACCATATCGCTGGTAGCTAGATGTTGAACCAGTAAAAACGAAGGCATGGAAATTGGGGTCCTTTGACGTTTCAATACCTCCACACCTGAGCAATATCCCAAAAGACCGTATGCGCTAGAGACCGCATGCACATGTACGGTCCTGCGATCGGTGTCCCAGGCGTCGCCATATTCACAGTCAAAAAACGCCCGGATCTGGTCAGAAAACCGGTAATTCTCAAGCCGCAGGGAATGCCACAACTTCGAATCACCTAATGGACGGCGATTGAAAAGAGCCTTGAATTGCTGTCCGACAACCTTCACCGCTTCCGGCGACTCGGTATCAAGCACAAATACAGGGTTGAGTGCACGCAACCGAGGGTCGTCATAAAGTTCGGTTCTACGCAATTTCCCGGTCGTCTGGGCAGGCGTCAGCGTGACAATCCGCAATTGCTCGGGATGTGCCAACTTGGTCTTCAATGCACGCAGAACTGCATCACGCAGTGCAATCGCCTTGTTACCGGAGGATGGCGAAAACAACAGGATGCTTTCACCGGTTTCCTGAATATGCCGGATGGCACGTGCAACGATTAGTGTCGAGGCAAAGGTCTTTGTTGTTTGAGTATTTGCGTTCTGCCTCAGGTCGAGCAGACGCAACGGCACATCCCGGTAGCGGCCCATTTCAAAAAACTGCGCTGTGGCGACCGACAGGAAGGCCTGCATACGAGGATCCAGCTCAGGCAACCTCATTGAGGGTTCGAAAGCATCGTCGCTGCTGCTGACTTCGAAGCCGGGAGCACTGGCGACGATCAGATCGTAGTAGCGCTCGATAACCGGAATGGGCTCCTGAGGTCTCCGGGTTACCAGTGCACCTGTACCGCTTTTCATCACATCCATTTGTCCAGCGCTCCTGTTCGTGGATATTCGCTACTTGCGAATGTCTTTCGAACGCTAGACGTCAAGGATGCCCTTGTCTCTGGTCAAAACCTTGAAAACTGAAAAGCAGACCCAAGCTACAAACCTCAGCGAAAACGCTTACAGAAACATCCCACGTGCGTCGTCTCGGGCCGGACCAGAGATAAAAACGGGCCCTCCGTGAGTTTCGGGTGACATCTCTTCGCTGAGTGATGTTTACGCACCGCAAGGAGTTTCACGCCCAGCCAACATCCGTCATCAGTGCCAGATTAATCTGGGGTTCGAGCTCGAAATCGGGGCAATAAAAAACCCCGCAGCTTTCGCAACGGGGTTTTGGATATCACCATCAGCGCTTAGTGATGCTCACGCGTCGCACGGAATTTCACGTCCGGCCAGCGCTCTTCCATCAACGCCAGGTTGACCCGCGTCGGGGCCAGGTAGGTCAGGTGACCGCCGCCGTCGATGGCAAGGTTTTCCACAGCCTTGACGCTGAACTCTTCGAGCTTCTTCTTATCGTCGCAATCGATCCAGCGCGCGGAATACACAGTGATCGGCTCGTAAGAGCACTCGACCTTGTATTCCTCTTTCAAGCGGCTGGCGACCACATCGAACTGCAGCACACCGACGGCGCCGAGGATGATGTCGTTGCTGCGCGTCGGGAAGAACACCTGAGTGGCGCCCTCTTCTGCCAATTGCTGCAGGCCCTGACGCAGTTGCTTGGATTTCAGCGGATCACGCAGACGTACGCGACGGAACAGTTCCGGGGCGAAGTGCGGGATACCGGTGAAGCCCAGGACTTCGCCTTCAGTGAAGGTGTCGCCGATCTGGATGGTGCCGTGGTTGTGCAAACCGATGATGTCGCCGGCGAACGCTTCTTCCAGTTGCTCACGCTCGGAGGAGAAGAAGGTCAGCGCGTCGCCGATCCGCACGTCTTTGCCGGTGCGCACGTGGCGCATCTTCATGCCTTTTTCGTACTTGCCGGAGCAGATCCGCATGAAGGCGATACGGTCGCGGTGTTTCGGGTCCATGTTCGCCTGGATCTTGAACACGAAGCCGGCGAATTTCTCTTCGACTGGCTCAACAGTTCGCTCGTTGGCGACACGGGCCAGCGGTTTCGGCGCCCAGTTGACCACGGCGTCGAGCACGTGATCGACACCGAAGTTGCCCAATGCAGTCCCGAAGAACACCGGGGTCAGTTGGCCGTCGAGGAATTCCTGTTGATTGAATTCGTGGCAGGCGCCCTGCACCAGTTCCAGCTGATCGACGAAGCGATCGTACTCGTCGCCCAAGTGCGCGCGAGCCTCATCGGAGTCGAGCTTTTCGATGATTTTCACATCGGTGCGTTCGTGGCCGTGGCCGGCGGTGTACACGATGATGTAGTCGTCGGCGAGGTGATAGACGCCCTTGAAGTCGCGGTAGCAACCGATCGGCCAGGTGATCGGCGCAGCCTTGATCTTCAGGACCGCTTCGATTTCGTCGAGCAGTTCGATCGGGTCGCGGATGTCACGGTCGAGTTTGTTGATGAAGCTGACGATCGGCGTGTCACGCAGACGGCAGACGTCCATCAGCGCGATGGTGCGTGGCTCTACACCCTTACCGCCATCGAGGACCATCAATGCCGAGTCAACCGCTGTCAGGGTGCGGTAGGTATCTTCGGAGAAGTCTTCGTGGCCCGGGGTGTCGAGCAGGTTGATCATGTGGTCGCGATACGGGAACTGCATGACCGACGTGGTAATGGAAATACCCCGTTGTTTTTCCATTTCCATCCAGTCGGAGGTGGCATGGCGGTCGGATTTTCGAGATTTCACCGTGCCCGCAATCGCAATCGCCTTGCCCATCAGCAAGAGCTTCTCGGTGATGGTGGTTTTACCGGCATCGGGGTGGGAAATAATGGCGAAAGTGCGGCGTTTCGCGACTTCGGCGGCCTGTTTGGTCATGGGAAATCGCCTGGCAGGTGATTCAAAAAAGGGCGGCGAGTATAGCGCAAACCGACCTCTACGGACCACCGTTCGCCCTGTCGTCAATGGCGAGCGATGGGCCGGAAGGGAGATCATGGGTGGCTAATTGCTGCTAAATATGGAACCTTTTAAAAGGTGCAGACGTCCACTCCCCTGTTACGGCACTCGTACCAGGGGCTGAAAAATCAGCAAGTTGGCCTGACGAGGCTGCGCTTATGGCTCGATCTCATGCGGTTTTATCAGCATGAAGAGCTGCTTCTCGCGAACGTTGTTTTCCCGGCAGCCAGGAATGGCATTGCCACACGGGACTGCGTCCGCCGACTGAAAAAAAGGAGTCCGCCTGTGGCTATTCGCTATGGCAAGGGGCTGATAGGAGGTGCGGTTGTCGTCGCCCTCCTGGCCCTGCTGGTCCACTGGATTGGCATCAACACGATCGAACAGTACCGCGACGATTTGTTGTTTTACCTGCAAGCCCATTTGATTCTCGTCCTCGCGTCCATGCTGGCCGCCCTTGTTGTGGGCATACCCGCTGGCATCTTCCTCAGCCGCCCGACCATGGTGGGCCGCGCTGAACGCTTCATGCAGATCTTCAACATCGGCAACACCGTGCCGCCTCTCGCCGTACTGGCCATCGCCCTGGGCATTCTCGGCATCGGCAGCGGCCCTGCGATTTTCGCCCTGTTCCTCGCCTCGCTGTTGCCGATTGTGCGCAACACCTATGAAGGCTTGAAAAACGTTCAGGGTTCGCTCAAGGAAGCAGCCGTCGGTATCGGCATGACACCGACTCAGGTGCTATGGCGGGTCGAACTGCCGAACGCCGTGCCGATCATCATCGGTGGCGTGCGTGTGGCGCTGGCGATCAACGTCGGTACCGCACCGCTGGCGTTCCTGATTGGCGCCAACAGTCTGGGCAGCCTGATTTTCCCTGGCATCGCCCTGAATAATCAGCCGCAACTGCTGCTCGGCGCGGCCTGCACCGCCCTGCTGGCCTTGCTGCTCGACGGCCTGGTGACACTCGCCAGCCGCCTCTGGCTCGAACGCGGCTTGCGCCCGTCTTAAGCCTCGGCAAAGGAATCCACATGAAAAAAACAAGCTTAATACTAGGCTGCGTCCTGCTGTTCGCAGGGTTTGCCCAAGCCGCTGAAAAACCGGTGATCCGCATCGGCGCCCGGGTGTTCACCGAACAAACCCTGCTGGCGGAAATCACCTCCCAGTACCTGCGCACCAAGGGTTACGACACCCAGGTGACCGGCGGTCTGGGCAGCAACCTGGCCCGCAGCGCCCACGAAAGTGGTCAGCTGGATCTGATGTGGGAATACACCGGCGTGTCGCTGGTGGCTTACAACCATGTCACCGACAAGCTCGACAGCGCTCAGTCCTACGCCCGGGTGAAAGAACTCGACGCGAAAAAAGGCCTGGTCTGGCTCACCCCGTCGAAGTTCAGCAACACCTACGCCCTGGCCCTGCCAGAAAACACCGCGAAGGCGTATCCGCAGATCAACACCATCAGCGAGCTGAACACAGTGCTGCAGGCTGAGGCGAAGACCAACCACCTCGTCGCCCTGGACACCGAGTTCGCCAACCGTTCCGACGGTCTGGACGGCATGGTCGACCTCTACAGCATGAACCTGACCCGCAAAAACATCCGGCAGATGGACGCCGGGCTGGTCTACACCGCCCTGCGCAACGGTCAGGTGTTTGCCGGTCTGGTCTACACCACGGACGGTCGCTTGAACGCCTTCAAGCTGAAACTGCTGGAAGACGACAAGCATTACTTCCCGGACTACACCGCTGCGCCGGTGGTACGCCAGGTCTACCTCGACGCCCATCCGAAACTCGCCGAAGAGCTCAAGCCGCTGGCCGAACTGTTCGACGACGCCACCATGCGTCAGCTCAACGCGCGGGTCGATGTCGATCACGAAAGCCCTTCATCCGTTGCTGCAGATTTCCTGCGCCAACATCCGCTCAACTAAGGAGGAAAAGACATGGAATTTCTGAACGCCTTTTCCCATCTCGACTGGCCGTTGGTCCTGCAATTGACCGGGCAGCACATCACCCTCGTCGGCATCGCCGTGACCCTCGCGATTCTGGTCGGCGTGCCGCTCGGCATCCTGATGACGCGCTTCCCGACCCTCGCCGGCCCCTTGCAGGCCAGCGCCACGGTGCTGCTGACGGTTCCGTCGATTGCCCTGTTCGGCCTGTTGCTGCCGTTCTACTCCAAATTCGGTCAGGGCCTGGGCCCGATGCCGGCGATCACCGCAGTATTTTTGTACTCGCTGCTGCCGATCATGCGTAACACCTACCTCGCCCTGACCGGCGTCGACCCCGGCATTCGCGAAGCCGCCCGCGGCATCGGCATGACCTTCGGCCAGCGCCTGCGCATGGTCGAACTGCCGATTGCGGTGCCGGTGATCCTCGCCGGTGTGCGCACCGCCGTGGTCATGAACATCGGTGTGATGACCATCGCCGCGACCATCGGAGCCGGCGGCCTCGGTGTACTTATCCTCGCATCAATCAGCCGCAGTGACATGTCGATGCTGATCGTCGGCGCCGTGCTGGTCAGTCTCCTGGCCATCTTCGCCGACCTGCTTCTGCAATGGCTGCAACGCACGCTGACTCCAAAAGGACTGCTCAAATGATCGAACTTCAAAACCTCAGCAAGACCTTCCAAAGCAACGGCAAAGATGTGAAAGCCGTGGACTCGGTAAGCCTGATCGTCAATGAAGGCGAAATCTGTGTGTTCCTCGGGCCATCGGGCTGCGGCAAAAGCACCACGCTGAAGATGATCAACCGCCTGATCAAGCCGACCTCCGGCAAGATCCTGATCAATGGCGAAGACACCACTGACCTCGACGCGGTGACCCTGCGTCGCAACATCGGTTATGTGATCCAGCAGATCGGTCTGTTTCCGAACATGACCATCGAGGAAAACATCACCATCGTTCCGCGCCTGCTGGGCTGGGACAAACAGAAATGCCACGACCGCGCCCGCGAGTTGATGAGCATGATCAAGCTGGAACCCAAGCAGTACCTGAATCGCTACCCGCGTGAATTGTCCGGTGGCCAGCAGCAGCGGATCGGCGTGATTCGTGCCTTGGCAGCGGATGCGCCGCTGTTGTTGATGGACGAACCGTTCGGCGCGGTCGACCCGATCAACCGCGAGATGATCCAGAACGAATTCTTCGAAATGCAGCGTGCGCTGAACAAGACCGTGATCATGGTCAGCCACGACATCGATGAAGCGATCAAGCTGGGCGACAAGATCGCAATCTTCCGCGCCGGCAAACTGCTGCAAATCGATCACCCGGATACGCTGCTGGCGCATCCTGCTGATGACTTTGTCAGTAACTTCGTCGGCCAGGACAGCACCCTCAAGCGCCTGTTGCTGGTGAAAGCCGAAGACGCCGCGGACAACGCGCCGTCGGTGAGCCCGGAAACGCCGGTGGCTGAAGCCCTGGAGCTGATGGACGAACTTGACCGTCGTTACGTGGTAGTCACCGATAGTGGGAACAAGGCGCTGGGTTATGTACGACGTCGCGACCTGCACCGTCAGACCGGTACTTGCGCGCAGTACTTGCGCGAATTCAACGCCACCGCCGCGTTCGACGAACATTTGCGCATCCTGCTGTCGCGCATGTACGAGTTCAACCGCTCGTGGTTGCCGGTGATGGATGCCGAGCGGGTGTTCCTCGGGGAAGTGACTCAGGAATCGATTGCCGAGTACTTGAGCTCCGGTAAATCCCGTGGCGGCAAGACCAGCATTGTTTCGCCGGCCGAGGCGGCTGTCGCCTGATCTGACCCTGTGGCGAGGGGGCTTGCCCCCGTTGGGCCGCGAAGCGGCCCTGAAACCAGAGAACGTAATTGTTCTGATATACCGAGTACTTTGGTTCAACGACTGCTGCGCAGCCGAACGGGGGCAAGCCCCCTCGCCACAAAGGCAATGTAAATCCCTCCAAAATTCCTCATTCAGGGAACATCACACTGTCATGCAGGTCGGTTACATCAGTAGCTGTGCGGGACCGCACGACGGAAGCGTGCAAAAACGCGACATTTTTTGTTGATCTCAAGCCCCTCACGCCCTAAAGTTCGCGCCGAACGTCCATGCTGGAAACGATCCATCCGGCTCAAGTACTGACGACGAGACAGCAAGGCCAAGGGAAAGCACCGCTTCCCATGGCCTTTTTGCTTTCGGCGACATGCCTTGGGAAGTAGGCGAACCAAAGTGGGGATACGGAGGACGTTCATTTGCGCCCATTTATTTTTTTGTTTGCCCTGTAGGAGTCCCAAGCATGTCGATCAACGTCGAAGACTATTTCGCGCGCGATACCTTCAACAAAATGAAGGCCTTTGCCGACAAACAAGAAACCCCATTCGTGGTGATCGACACCGCGATGATCAGCCAGGCCTATGACGACCTGCGTGCCGGTTTCGAATTCGCCAAGGTCTATTACGCGGTGAAGGCCAACCCGGCCGTCGAAATCATCGACCTGCTCAAAGAAAAAGGCTCGAACTTCGACATCGCTTCGATCTACGAGCTCGACAAAGTGATGAACCAGGGCGTCGGCCCGGATCGCATCAGCTACGGCAACACCATCAAGAAATCCAAAGACATCCGCTACTTCTACGAGAAGGGCGTGCGTCTGTATGCCACCGACTCCGAAGCCGACCTGCGCAACATCGCCAAGGCTGCACCGGGTTCGAAAGTCTACGTGCGCATCCTCACCGAAGGCTCGACCACCGCTGACTGGCCTCTGTCGCGCAAATTCGGCTGCCAGACCGACATGGCCATGGACCTGCTGATCCTCGCTCGTGACCTGGGCCTGGTGCCTTACGGCATCTCGTTCCACGTCGGCTCGCAACAGCGCGACATCAGCGTCTGGGACGCCGCGATCGCCAAGGTCAAAGTGATCTTCGAGCGTTTGAAAGAAGAAGACGGTATCGTCCTCAAGCTGATCAACATGGGTGGTGGCTTCCCGGCCAACTACATCACCCGCACCAACAGCCTGGAAACCTACGCTGAAGAAATCATCCGCTTCCTCAAGGAAGACTTCGGTGACGACCTGCCGGAAATCATTCTGGAACCGGGCCGTTCGTTGATTGCCAACGCCGGCATCCTGGTCAGTGAAGTGGTGCTGGTCGCCCGTAAATCCCGTACCGCCGTTGAGCGATGGGTGTACACGGATGTGGGCAAATTCTCCGGCCTGATCGAAACCATGGACGAAGCCATCAAGTTCCCGATCTGGACCGAAAAGAAAGGCGAGATGGAAGAAGTAGTCATCGCCGGCCCGACCTGCGACAGCGCCGACATCATGTACGAGAACTATAAGTACGGCTTGCCGCTGAACCTGGCGATTGGTGATCGTTTGTACTGGTTGTCGACGGGTGCGTACACCACCAGTTATAGCGCAGTTGAATTCAATGGCTTCCCGCCGCTGAAGTCGTTTTACGTGTAAGCGCCTGACGAAAAAAAAGAATGCCCATGCTTCAACAGCATGGGCATTTTTTATGGGTTGAGTTTACCGGAAATCAGTATTAAATCTTCAGACATGTCTCTGACTTCAGAGAGACCTACTTCGGCAATACTGAATAACCCGTGACAGCGATCCACTGAGGAGCGAGGATGATTCGCTTGTAACTGACGTCGTGCGTGCTCAATCAACTGTACAAGTCGATAGCAAAAGTCGTTCAGATTGTCCACAGCGCTGGCAGTATTCCTTCTCATGCTCCGCAAGTTACTCAGATGAGTCCGAGCATATTCCACACGCTGCTCATGGGAGTAACTTCCCCCAGGATTGTATTGCATACCTGGCAAGCCGATTCGCCCCAAAGTGTAGTACGCTTCTATTTTGGAAACAGGCCCATCACAACTACACAAATCAATACTCAAGGATTCAATAAATCGGACAAAAATGCTGTGCAATGTTCCGCCGACTGTATTCACAGCCTGTTTGAATTGGGCTATTCCAGCCGCACATTGAGAAAGCCGTCGGTCCAACTCTCGCAGCAAACTAATCACATCGACTGCCGGAACGTTACTCCACGAAAGAGACTTGAAAATACTGAAGCGTGCGGGATCAATACCGCTAACCAACGCCCGTCCATTTATCAGTTTGGTCGTGTCTCGAAACTCGTCGATAAATCCCTGTGCATCCGCCAAAGCCTTGGCACACGATTGACCCAAAGAAGGAACGGCCACCTTTAAAGATTGCCATGCCAAATCGTTAGTCCTAGCCGCTTGCGCAAGCATGACGGCATTTGGCGGTGTAATCATACGGTGCCCTTGCCGCTGGAATGACTCGGAAAAACGCTGAATCTCCGTCAGTGTTACCGGCAGACTGCTTAAGAAATTGATATAGCTCTTCAATGCTATGAAGTTTTTCTCGTCTAACAAATAACCGTGCATTTGCAAGCACCTTAGTAATTTCAATGATACCGACGGAGTTGTCCACCGGCATCATTAATTCACACAAATAGAATCTAGATCTGTTCGGGTAAAAATTATTTGAGGGGAATAGATAACGGCTTGAGAAACTCAATAAACTTATCGGCTTCTGCAAAAAACGTATCAACTGGCACTACTGTAGACCCATGCCCAATGCTAGAACCAAACAGTGCAAAAGCATCGACAGCCGGCTCGTAGTGAGTCCTGTAAACGACGCAGTGCCCATCGATGTTATGGATCGCACCAATAAGCTTGATTTTACCCTCACACTGTGTGACCAGTTTTACTTGCTCTGCAATGGAAGCCCGCAAGACATCGATTTTCTCGCGTAACAACTTACTTTGCGCCAGCAGAAACAAAAAGGAAACATCCTTCACAATACCCTCAATTGTTTTCTTCAGTTGATCGATTGCCATCATGACGAGCTCAATTTCTGGCATGGTCATGTTGATAGACTTAAGTTTATCGATTGTCAAATTAACATCATTGCCAATAAGCTCAATGCCTTTACTTTCGATCAGCTTGACAGCTTTATCTACGCCGTTTTGAATCTCCTGCAACTCGCTCATCTGCAACATGAAGTCAGATTCCCGAGCCTTGGCATATTCGATATCTGCTTCGAGCTTTATGCTAAACCCAGTTGTTTGCGTCTTGTCAAAGAAAACATTGATATTATTTAGAGAACGCTGAATATCATACTGTGCGCTTTTTACCTGATCTGCAGTATCTGTCAGTAGTTTCATACGGTTAGCATTGATAGATTCAATGGCATCTTCATTCCCGCGAGCGGTTTCCCTCGCAAGCATTTTATCGAGCAAGACCATTTCATCAAAAGTGTCGTTGAGCCGGCGCAAGGCTGAATCAGAAGAACCTTGCAACTCCCGAGAAGCATTGAACACGTCGTCCACTCGCCGAGCGAATTGGTCAACGAGATCAGGGAGATAGTCAAATTGCTCGGACAACGTAACCGCAAGAGCGCTGCCCGCTCGCATCAGCTTTCTGGCGGATGACATCGCGCCAAGATCCAACGACGGATAGATTGAAAAAACCATGCTCCGCGTTGCCATACGCGAGCTTACGGCTTCGCCTTGATACTCCCTGTCTGCTTCCGAAAAGACTCGGGCCAATTCACCGGCACGCTCTTCAATTTTTACCCACGATGCAACGACTAGCTGAAACTTAACCATGAATTCATACAACTTCAGCGCATCAGTGATGGCTCCTACATTAGAAGCAGATTTTTTGACATAGTCAGCAATTACATTCCAGTTGTAACGTAAGTTATTCGTCGCCACCTCAGCATCGAGAGCTGCCACTTTGCAGTTCTGCAAATCATGCTCGACTCGCTTCAACGATCCAAGGGTTACGTTTTTGCTATTCAGGGTCTGAATATCCTGCTCCTGAAGTTTATTCAGTCGATTTCTTTCCGCTCGGATATTTTCGGCCTCTACGCCCAGATAGATTGCCATCCCGAGACCAAAAATATTCATCGCCGCAGCAGACCCGAGCGACTTCTCCACTAACGCCTTGTACTCGAGATTCATTCGCTCGATATCGGCTGCACGGTCAGTGATTCGCTTGTTAAGCGCATCAATCTCCCCAGGGTATTTATTGTTATTTATAAACTCTAGACGACGGCCGATTGCCGGGATCACTTTGTTTTCGAGAGTATTGCCGAAGGTATCAAGTTTCGTTTTTATCTCGCTGGTTCTCTCCAGATATTGACCAATATCATCAGTAATGGTGTGAAGTACAGACTGAAGATTAAGCACAGTATCAGGGTCCAACTTAATACCAGGAAACACCCCTTCCCATTCATATTCGACTTGCTTTAGATCTTCATACGTCTTGATCTTATACTTCTTTATCAGATCGGTGGCTTCGTCGCTGTCATAGAAGCGCTCCATCTGACGACCCCAGATACGCATCACAGCACCAAACATTTCAAGATCGGTAGAAGTCATCATAATTTTCTCACGTAGATCGCTCCATGTTTCTGCGTGATCACGAATCATCTGAAAAGTGCTTAAAAAATCATTAGGCCTTAGACCTGTACCACCATCTTCTCCAACCCCATAGCGTAGGTAATCAGTAACAGTGGGGAGCGTAGTTGGAAAACTAAACGCGATTGATACGTATTTTTTTATACTGATGATTTCGTTTTTTGTCAGCACAAGACCGGTACTGCGCACTACGCTATCCGAGCCTGCAATCGAAGACACTAGCAACAGCCTCGGAACTTCAGCCGCAAATTCTGCCAACTGTTCATAACTCGCACCCACCAGTGCCTCTTCCCACAACTTTCCATTATTCATAATTCATTCCATTGAGTAGTATTTCGCACCCAGCTTCATTGCCGAGACGGGATCATTAATGCCTAACTTCGCCAGGCAGAACCTAGACTAGATGCACCGCTGCCAAACTGTCAAAAAAAATACAAATCCATGTATTAAAAAACAATAACAACATACCCTTACAACACTTCATAAAAATGCAAGAAGCCTTGTCGCTTTCGCTTCAAGAGCAATCGATCAACAATAAAAGATCAAAACTACCGGTCATTACTCAGACCCGCTACTTCATGCTGTTAGTTTTTCAGCTTGCTGTAGATAAGCATCCCCAAGGGAGGACATTCCTGCTTCATACAAGATTTTCGCCGCCGTGTGCAGGAAGTTGCAGTGCCCCGAATACATGGCTTCATGCAACCAAGCCAATCCGCTATCCAACTGCCCTCGTTCTGTCAGGCAAGTGCCGTAACTGAACTGCCCACGAAAATCACCGCCCAGCGCCGAACGTCGATACCAATCAAACGCCGCCACAGGATCAGCAGGACAATAATGGCCTTGCTCCAGATAACGTCCCAGCAGGTTCATCGATTTCGCATGGCCCAATTCAGCTGCTTGCCGATACAAACTCAGCGCTTGCAACTGATCCTCGATAACCCCCCGCCCGGTCGCCAGCAGATTGGCGTAGTTGTACATCGCCCAATCCAGCCCTGCTTCGGCAGCCTGGCGATAATGCCCCGCAGCAATCGAAGCATCGGCCACGCAACCCCAACCATGCTCATGACAACGCCCGAGCATGTTGCGCGCCATCAAGTGCCCGCCCTGGGCGGCGATCTCGAACCAGCGCAAGGCCAGCGGCTGATCCTGCTCGATGCCCTGCCCATCCAGAAGAATCTGCCCGAGCAAGGCCTGGGCATCGAGTACACCTTCGCGGGCGGCGATCAGAATCGCCTGTGCCGCGCGCGCCGGGCTTTCCTCGAGCATGGCTTTAAGACGGTCACCGTCGAGGACTTCCTCGCGGCGCAGTTGATAACTCATACCTCGACCCAGCGACGCAACAGGTTGTGATACGTGCCGGTGAGGCGAATCAGCGAAGGGTGGTCGGGCATGTCTTGGGTCAGTTGCTGGATCGCCCCATCCATCTCGAACAGCAAGGCACGCTGGCTGTCTTCGCGGATCAGGCTTTGGGTCCAGAAGAACGAAGCGTAGCGAGTGCCGCGTGTCACGGCGTTGACTTTGTGCAGGCTGGTGCCGGGGTACAGAACCATGTCGCCGGCCGGCAACTTCACCCGTTGGGTGCCGTAGGTGTCCTGGATTTCCAGTTCGCCGCCGTCGTAGTCGTCCGGTTCGCTGAAGAACAGGGTGGCCGACAAATCGGTGCGCACCCGCTCGATGCTGCCCTTGGGCTGGCGCACGGCATTGTCGATGTGAAAGTCGAAACTGCCGCCCGCCGTGTAACAGTTCAGCAACGGAGGAAAGACCTTGTGCGGTAACGCGGCGGACATGAACAGCGGATTTTTCCACAGCCGTTCCAGCATCGCCGCGCCGATTTCCTTGGCCAGCGGATGACCTTCCGGCAATTGCAGATTGTGCTTGGCCTTGGCCGACTGGTAGCCGGCGGTGATTTTGCCGTCGGCCCAATCCGCCTGCTCCAGAGCCTCGCGGATGCGCTGCACTTCTTCTTTCGCGAACACGCCGGGAATGTGCAGCAGCATGGGATGACACCTGAAGGCAAAGGGGTGCCAATGGTATTGATTCTTATTGCCTGTGTAAAACACCGCGACGAACGAGACAGCAAAAACCGTAAGGGTAAATTGTAAAGAATGTAAATTTGTCGCGAATAGTAACGTTTCGCAATTGATACAAATAACTGTTTACCCTATATTCCGCGGCCTCAAATCCTTGGGGAGGGGAATTCTCATGTCACGCCAACAATCACAATTACCGGTCAGTTCACCGCGTTTGCTCGCGTCTGCAATTGGCGTGGCGATCACTGCCAGCTCTGCGGGCCACATGGCTTTCGCGGCTGAAATGACTGACGAAAAAGCACCGGGCAACGTGATTTCCCTGGGCGCTACCGCTATCAACGGTGAAGCCCAGGACGAGACCTCCTACAAGACCGATACCTCGGCCAACAAGAAATACACCGCGCCGCTGCGTGAAACGCCGAAAACCGTCACAGTGATTCCGCAGCAAGTGATTCGCGACACGGGCGCCACCAGTCTGGTCGATGCGCTGCGTACCACACCGGGTATCACGTTCGGTGCCGGTGAAGGCGGCAACCCGGCCGGCGATCGCCCGATCATTCGCGGCTTCAACGCAGAAAGCGATGTGTTCATCGACGGCATGCGCGACCCGGCCTCCCAGAGCCGCGAGATCTTCAACGTAGAATCGATCGAAGTCAGCAAAGGCCCGGGATCAGCCTTCACCGGCGCCGGTTCCACCGGTGGCAGCCTGAACCTGGTGAGCAAGACCGCCAAGCTCGGTAATGCCTACAACGGCGGCTTCACCTGGGGCTCGGACCAGACCAAGCGCACCACCCTCGACCTGAACCAGCAGTTGACCGACACCTCGGCCTTTCGTCTGAACCTGATGAAACACGAAGCCAACGTCGCCGGCCGTGATGCCGTGGACGTCAGCCGTTGGGGCGTGGCACCGTCCTTCGCGTTCGGCCTGGGTACCGACACCCGCCTGACCGTCGGTTACTACCACGTCGAAACCGACGACATGCCCGACTACGGCCTGCCGTTGTCCTTGAGCCCCAACCGCAGCAAGTACAACGTCGATAAACCTGTGCATGTCGATCGCGACAACTTCTACGGCCTCACCGGGCGCGACTATCGCCAGACCAGCAATGACAGCGGCACCATCGAGATCGAACACGATCTGAACGATAACCTGACCGTGTCGAACAGCTTCCGCATGTCCCGTTCCACGCTCGATTACATCGTCACCAACCCGGACGACAGCAAGGGCAACGCGGCACTCGGCAGCGTGTATCGCGGCGCGAAAAGTCGTAACTCGACGTCCAGCGGCTGGATCAACCAGACCGACCTGAGTGCAAAATTCAACACCGGCGCCATCGAGCACAGTCTGGTGACCGGCCTTGAGTTTTCCTATCAGGACACCCACAACCGCCCGTACATCCTGACCTCGACCGCCAGCGGCACCCGCTGCAACCGTGCCCTGTTCAACTCCGGCGACTGCACCAGCCTGCAGAACCCGACGCCAGGGGATCACTGGAACGGCTCGATCACCGACAGCGCCGCGTTCACCGACACCGACACCAAAACCGCTGCGGCCTACGTGTTCGACACGCTGAAGTTCAACGAACAATGGTCCCTGAACCTGGGCCTGCGTTACGACAACTATCAGGTCAAATCCAGCGGCCACGCCAACGCCAGCAGCACCGTGCCAGCGAACGATTTCTCCCGTGAGAACACCAGCGACCTGGTCAACTACCAGATCGGCGTGGTCTACAACCCGTTGCCTAACGGCAGCATCTACGCGGCCTACTCCACCTCCAGCAACCCGTCCGGTGAAACCAGCGGCAACGGTGGCCTGGAACTGGCAGCGAACAACAGTGATCTGGACCCGGAAAAGAACCGCAACTACGAGATCGGTACCAAGTGGGACTTTTTTGGTGACGACCTGTCGCTGACCGCTGCACTGTTCCGCACCGAGAAAACCAATGCGCGGATGAACGATCCGGATGGCGCCACCACGCAAGTGCTGGACGGCGAGCAGCGGGTCAATGGTGTGGAGCTGAGCTACAGCGGTAAACTGACCCGTAACTGGAGAGTCTTCGGCGGCTACACCTACATGGAAAGCGAAGTGGTCAAAACCACCCTCGCCGCCGATGAAGGCAACCACATGCCAAGCACTCCACGGAACAACTTCACGTTCTGGTCGACCTACGACCTGGTGCCGGACAAGTTGACCGTCGGCGCCGGTGCCACGTTCGTCGACTCGCAGTTCGGCAACATCGCCAACTCGGTGGAGATCCCGTCCTACTGGCGCTACGACGCAATGGCCAGCTATGCGCTGACCAAGAACGTCGACCTGCAACTCAACGTGCAGAACCTGACCGACAAACGTTACTTCGACCAAGTGTTCCAGACGCACTACGCCCACGTGGCGGCGGGTCGCACTGCCCTGCTGAGCGCCAACTTCCACTTCTGATCCTGTGGGAGCGAGCCTGCTCGCGATGACGCCGGCACATTCAACATTGATGTTGGCTGACGCACCGTCATCGCGAGCAAGCTGTGCTCCTACATGCGTGCGGATGGAAGCTGAAATCAGGGAAGGCCCCGTTCATCCAGGTGAACGGGGCTTTTGTGCGCAAGAAAGAATCTTTCTCGACAACCCACGGCATAATGCGCGCCGTGATCATATTTTCGAACGAACAAGGCGAGTGACGTGTTGAAGAAAACCCTGTTCCAGTTGCACTGGTTTTTCGGCATCAGCGCCGGACTGGTCCTGGCCCTGATGGGCATCACCGGGGCGACGGTATCGTTTCAGGATGAAATCCTGCGCGCGCTGAACCCTTCTGTGTTGCAGGTCGAAAAGCAGGTCGCTGGCGTCCTGCCGCCCGCCGAACTGGTGGAAAAAATCGAAGGAGCCTCGGGCAAGAAAGTCTCGATGCTCTGGGTCGAGACCGACAGCGGCAACGCCGCGCGCGTGATCTTTACCCCGCCACCGGGCGAACGACGTGGGCAGATGCGCTACTTCGACCCGTACACCGCCGAGTTCATGGGCGATGCCACTGGCCAGGATTTCTTCGGCCTGATGCTGCAACTGCACCGCTTCCTCGCCATGGGCGATACCGGTCGGCAAATCACCGGCGCATGCACGCTGATTCTCGTGTTCTTCTGCCTGTCCGGTCTGTACCTGCGCTGGCCGCGTCAGTGGAAAAGCTGGCGTGCCTGGCTGACCCTCGACTGGAAGAAAAAAGGCCGCAGCTTCAACTGGGATCTGCACTCGGTGGCCGGTACCTGGTGCCTGGTGTTTTACCTCCTGGCCGCGCTCACCGGTTTGTCCTGGTCCTATGAGTGGTACAACAAGGGCCTGACCCGACTGCTTTCCGACTCGCCGCAGAACGAGCGTGCCCGCAGCGGTCGCGGTCCTGCGCCAAGCGGCCCGGCGCCCACCGCCGATTACGCCGCGATGTGGAGCAGCATCTACAGCGCTGCCGGCCCGGCACTAAGCGCCTACAACATCCGCATGCCGCCCGTGGCCGGAAAACCCGCCACCGTGTTCTACCTGTTGAACACCTCGCCCCACGATCGCGCGCTGAACCAGATCACGCTGGACCCGGCGACCGGTATCGTCGCGCGGCATGATCGCTACAGTGACAAGAGCCTCAAGGCGCAACTGCTGACCAGCATTTACGCGCTGCACGTCGGCAGTTATTTCGGAATCATCGGGCGGATCATCCTGACGATCAGCTCGCTGACGATGCCGCTGTTTTTCATCACGGGCTGGTTGTTGTACCTCGATCGCCGGCGCAAGAAAAAACAGATCAAGGATGCCCGCAACGGTCTCGCGCAACCGGGTAGCGACACGCCGGCATGGCTGATCGGCTTCGCCAGCCAGAGCGGCTTTGCCGAGCAACTGGCGTGGCAGACCGCCGGGCAATTGCAGGCTGCGGGCCTGCCGGTGAAGGTTCAGCCGCTGGCGGACGTCAGCGAGCAAGACTTGCGTGATTCCAGCAATGCGTTGTTCGTCGTCAGCACCTTCGGCGACGGTGAAGCGCCGGACAGCGCCCGGGGGTTCGAGCGCAAAGTGCTGCGGCGGACATTGAGCCTGGAAAGCCTGAACTACGCCGTCCTCGGTCTCGGTGATCGGCAGTATCAGCACTTCTGCGGTTTCGCCCGACGCTTGCACACCTGGCTGGGCGAGCACGGCGGCAAGACCCTGTTCGCGCCGGTGGAGGTCGACAGCGGCGACCCTTACGCCTTGCGTCACTGGCAGCAGCAACTGGGCTTGCTGACCGGGCAGGCGCCCGTGGACACCTGGCAAGCGCCAAGCTATGACAACTGGACCCTGACCCGCCGTGAATTGCTCAACCCTGACAGCAGCGGTTCGGGCGTTTACCTGCTGGGTCTCACCGCCCCCAGCACCAGCAGCTGGCTGGCCGGTGACCTGGTGGAAGTGTTGCCGCGCAATTGTCCGTGGGCGATCGAACATTTCCTCGATGGCCTGGGCATTGACGGTCGGGCGATGGTTGCGCTCGATGGCCTGTCGCAATCGCTGGAACAAGCCCTCGCCAGTCGACAACTGCCGGAAAACAGGGCTCACCTGGTCGGCCTGCATGCCCAGGCGCTGGTGGATGCGCTGGTGCCCCTGGCCATGCGCGAATATTCCATCGCCTCGATCGCCGCCGATGGCATCCTCGAACTGATCGTGCGCCAGGAACTGCACCCCGACGGCAGCGTGGGCGTCGGCTCCGGCTGGCTGACCGAACACGCCCCGGTGGGCGGCACCATCAGTTTGCGTGTGCGGCGCAACAGCGGTTTCCACCTGCCGGTCGAACCGGTGCCGATGATCCTGCTGGGCAATGGCACCGGCCTGGCCGGGCTGCGCAGTTTGCTCAAGGCGCGGATCGCCGATGGCCAGCAACGTCATTGGCTGTTGTTCGGCGAACGCAATCGCGAGCATGACTATCTGTGTCGCGATGAGCTTGAGGAGTGGTTGATTTCGGGGGATCTGGAGCGGCTGGACCTGGCGTTCTCGCGGGATCAGGCCGAGAAGATCTACGTGCAGGATCGACTGCGCGAGTCGGCGGGCGAGCTGAAAAAATGGCTGGCCGAGGGTGCGGTCATCTACATCTGCGGCAGCCTGCAAGGGATGGCTTCAGGCGTGGATCACGTACTCAACGAAATACTCGGAATTGCAGAGGTCGACCGGTTGATTGAGCAAGGTCGGTATCGCCGCGACGTCTACTGAAAGAGCCCCTCACCCTAGCCCTCTCCCAGAGGGAGAGGGGACTGACCGAGGTGTCTCACGTAATACATCGACCTGAAAAATCGAGTCGAACTCAGGTTTGGATACGCTGAAGATCGGCTCCCTTTCCCCCTCTCCCCCGTGGGGAGAGGGCTGGGGTGAGGGGTGGTTCTACAGGCAAACGACAAAACCTCGGCTACAGTAAAACCTCCATCCCCCTTCACACGGACGTGAAGCATGCCTATCCGCCCCTCCTCCAACCAACGCCAATTCGCCCGCCATCTGCGCGCCAACCAAACCGACTGCGAACTCCTCCTCTGGCAAAGACTCCGCGCCCGGCAAATCGCCAATCTGAAATTTCGTCGGCAGTTTCCATGCCCGCCGTACTTCCTGGATTTTTATTGCGTGGAACTGAAGTTGGCCATCGAACTGGATGGTGGTCAGCATTACGAGACGGCGGCAAAAATACATGACCAGCGTCGAACGCTTTACCTTAAGCAGCAAGGTATTGAGGTTGTGCGGTTTAGCAATCTAGAGGTAATTGAGCGGATGAGTGAAGTGCTTAAGCAGATCCTGAAGATTGCGGCGAATCGAACATCGCCCCCTCACCCTAGCCCTCTCCCAGAGGGAGAGGGGACTGACCGTAGGTTTCTTGAGAAATTCTGCGACCTGAAACAGCTTCGTTGAATCCATAATCAACTCGAACATTCAGGTCGATGTATAGCGCAAGACACCGCGGTCGGCCCCCTCTCCCCCGTGGGGAGAGGGCTGGGGTGAGGGGTGGTTCTACAGGCAAAC
>NZ_JBYTAJ010000004.1:0-270338 GCF_058788075.1 Pseudomonas sp. FW305-20
GTTCGGCTGCGCAGCAGTCGTGAAATCAGACGACTCGGTGTTTCAGGGAGACCGCATATACAGGTTTTACGGCTGCTGCGCAGCCGAACGCAGCCTCGCAGGCTCGACAGCTGCTACAAAGTATCGAGTTGCCTTCAGAGAAGGGGATCTACTCTTTTTCGCTCACTTGCAACGCCCCATCCCAACCACCGCCCAAGGCCGCGATCAATTGCACGCTGGCAATCAACCGGCTCTGCAACAGGCTCAGCACGCTGCGTTCATTGTTCAACGCTGTGGCCTGAACCACCACCACGCCCAGGTAAGCAATCACACCGGCCTTGTACTGGTTCTGAGTCAGGCGCAAGGATTCACGCGCCGCGTCCAGTGCTTCCTGGCGCACGCCCGCTTCGTCTTCCAGGACCTTGAGCTGCACCAGGTAGTTTTCCACTTCACGGAAGCCGTCGAGCACCGTCTGACGGTACTTGGCCACGGTCTCGTCGTAGGCCGCTTCGCTGCGGTCAACTTCTGCGGAGCGCTGGCCGCCGTCAAACAAGGTCATGGCCAATTGCGGTCCGACCGACCAGAAGCGGTTCGGCACGCTGATCCAGTTGGAAGTGGTGCTACTGCTGTAACCGCCGTTCAGACTCAGCGTCAGGTCCGGGTAATAAGCCGCCTTGGCCACGCCGATGTTGGCATTGGCCGCCATCACCGAACGTTCGGCGGAGGCGATGTCCGGGCGGCGCTCGAGCAATTGCGAAGGCAGGCTCAGCGGTATCTGGGGCAACGCAGGAATGTCTTTGGTTTCAGCCAGGTTGAACTCGGCCGGCGGTAACCCGATCAGGACGGCAATGGCATTCTCGAATTGAGCCCGCTGCCAGATCAAATCAACCATGTCAGCCTGGGTGCTCTTGAGTTGAGTCTGGGCCTGCGCCACCGCATCCTTGCCGGAGACACCGGCGCGGTACTGGTTTTCAGTCATTGTCAGCGAGCGCTGATAGGCCTCGACCGTCGCTTCCAGCAGGCGTTTCTGCTGGTCGATCACGCGCAGTTGCAGATAGTTCTGCACCAGTTCCGACTGCTGGCTCAAGCGCATCGCCGCCAGATCGGCATAACTTGCCTCGGCGTTGGCGGTGTCGGCTTCAAGGCCTCGACGCAACTTGCCCCAAACGTCGGCCTCCCAACTGACCCCGGCCTGTGCGGTGTAAGTGTCGCGAATCCCGCTGGAAGAACTGGTCAGGCTCGAACTGCTGCTGCCGGTGCCCTGGCTGGAGCGGTTTTTCCCGACGGTCAGGTCGACGGTCGGGAAAAACGCGCCACGGGCACTGCGCACCAAGGCCTGGGCCTGACGGTACTGGGCCTCGGACTGCGCAACGGTCTGGTTGGCACTGTTGAGTTTTTCGATCAGGCCGTTGAGCTGCTGATCGCCATACAACTCCCACCAGGCGCCACGGGTCAGGGAATCGCTGGGATTGGCCTGACGCCAGCCTGCCGCTTCCTTGTATTGCGCCGGCGCAGCCGCTGGCGGGCGCTGGTAATCCGGGCCGATGGCGCAGGCGCTGAGCATCGCCACGCACAGCGCCAGGCTCAACAAACGCGAGCCTCGGGCCGATACCAGCGGTGCAGCCAGAGTGATAAGCGAACGGTCAGTCATAGCGGAGTTTCCAGAGCAGCATCGGTACGCACCCCACGCCAGTGGTTGAAGCGATGGCGCAGTTTGTCGAGATAGAGGTAAACCACCGGGGTGGTGTAAAGGGTCAGCACCTGGCTGAAAACCAGCCCGCCAATGATTGTCAGGCCCAGTGGCTGACGCATTTCCGCACCTTCGGCGCGGCCCAGCAGCAACGGCAACGCGCCGAGGATCGCCGCCAGGGTGGTCATCAGGATCGGCCGCAGACGTTGCAGGCAAGCGCTGCGAATCGATTCCAGCGGCGCCATGCCCTGATGCCGTTCCAGCTGCAAGGCCAGGTCGATCATCAAAATGGCGTTTTTCTTCACCACGCCGATCAGCAGGAACAACCCGAGCAACGAGATCAGGCTGAACTCACCGCCCAGCGCGTAAATCGACAGCAACGCGCCGACCCCGGCAGATGGCAAGGTCGAGAGAATGGTCAGCGGATGGATGTAGCTTTCATACAGCACACCGAGCACCAGATACACCGCCACCAGCGCCCCGAGAATCATCCACGGCTGGCTCTTCTGGGTCGCGGCAAAGGCGTCGGCAGTGCCGGCCATTTTCACGATCACGTCTTCCGGCATGCCAAGTCTGGCGATCGCCCGCTCGATGGCCGCTGTGCCCTGCTCCACCGCCACGCCTTCGGCCATGTCGAAGGAAATGCTCTCGGAGGCGAACTGGCCTTCGTGGCTGACGCGGTCGTCTTCCAGGCTGTTTTCGTAATGAGCGATGGTCGAGAGCGGAATCCGTGCACCGTCAGCCGTGATCACCTGGACCTGATTAAGCGTGATCGGGTCCTGGGCATATTTCGGATTGACCTCCATGACCACCTGATATTGATTAAGGCTGTCGTAAATCGTCGAAATCTGCCGCTGGCTGTAGGCGTTGTTCAGCACCGCGGTGACCATGTCCATGTCGACGCCCAGGCGTTTGGCCTGATCACGATCGACGATCAGGGTCACCTGTTGGGCGCCGCGCCCTTCACGGGCGTCAATCGCCGTCAGCTCCGGCAAGGTCTTGAGTGCAGTAACGACTTTCGGATACCACTGGCGCAACTCGCCGAGGTCGGCGCTTTGCAGGATGTAGGAATACTGCGACGTGGTCTGTTCCCGGCCACCACCAAACTGCAGGTCCTGATCGGCCATCAGCATCAGTTGCGCGCCGGCGACCTTGGGCATTTCCTTGCGCAAACGTTCGATGACCTTTTGCGCGGACAGGTTGCGCTCCTTGATCGGTTTTAGCCGCACCAGCATGAAGGCGTTGTTGGTGCCGTTGGTGCCGCCGATGAAGCCGGCGACGCTTTGCACCGCGTCATCCTTGAGCACGGCGCGGCGGAAGGTTTCCATTTTCGGCTGCATCACACTGAATGACAGTCCGTCGTCGCCGCGCACGAAACCGATCAGCTGGCCGGTATCTTGCTGAGGCATAAATGTTTTAGGAACAACGACATACAGCGCAATGTTAACGCCAACCGTAACGATAAGACTAAGCAAGGTCAGCCGGCGATGACGCAGCACCCAATCCAGGCTTGTGGCGTATTTGCCGACCATCCACTCGTTGGCGCGCTGACTCCAGCGCTGCAGACGGTTTTCCTCACCCGGCGTATGCGGCTTGAGCCAACGGGCACAGAGCATCGGCGTCAGCGTCAAGGAAACCACCAGCGACACCACGATGGACGCCGCCAACGTGATGGAAAACTCGCGAAACAGGCTTTCGACGATCCCGCCCATGAACAGGATCGACAGGAACACCGCCACCAGCGAGGCGTTCATCGACAGCAAGGTGAAGCCGACTTCCTGCGCCCCGAGGTACGCGGCCTTCATCGGCGGTACGCCTTTGTCGATGTGCCGCGAAATGTTCTCCAGCACCACAATGGCATCGTCCACCACCAGCCCGGTGGCCAGGATCAGCGCCATCAGCGACAGGTTGTTCAGGGAGAATCCGTAGAGGTACATCACCGCAAAGGTGCCGACCAGCGACACAGGCACCGCAAGGGTCGGAATCAACGAGGCGCGGAAGTTACCGAGAAACAGGAACACCACCAGGATCACCAGCGCCACGGCAATCAGCAGGGTCATTTCCGCTTCATGCAGGGTCGCCTTGATCACCGGCGACCGGTCCATCGCTACGTTCAGCTTCACGCTGGCCGGCAACACGGCCTGCAACGCCGGCAGTTGAGCCTTGATTTCGTTGACCGTCTCGATGATGTTGGCGCCAGCCTGGCGGTTGATCACCAATAGTACCGCCGCGTCGTTGTTGAAGAAGCCGCTGTTGTAGCGGTCTTCGACGCCGTCGCTGACCTTGGCCACGTCCTTCAGGCGCAGGGCCGCGCCGTCCGCGTAGTGAATGATCAGCGACTCGTAATCCTTGGCTTTCTCCAGTTGATCGTTGGCCTGAACCTGCCATAGCCGCTGGCCATCTTCGACCGACCCTTTGGGCCTGCGCACGTTGGCATTCGCAATGGTGTTACGCACATCGTCCAGCGCCACGCCGTACTGGTTGAGCGCCTGCGGTTCGAGTTCGATGCGCACCGCCGGCAAGGAACTGCCGCCGATCTGCACTTCGCCGACGCCCTGCACCTGAGACAGGCTCTGGGACAGAATCGTCGAGGCCAAATCGTAGAGCTGGCCCTTTTCCAGCACGTCAGAGGTCAGCGACAGCACCATGATCGGCGCCTGGGACGGGTTGACCTTCTTGTAGGTCGGCATGCTGCGCATCCCGCTCGGCAGCAAATTGCGCGAAGCGTTGATTGCCGCCTGCACTTCCCGCGCGGCGCCGTTGATGTCGCGGTCCAGGTCGAACTGCAAAATCACCCGGGTCGAGCCCTGGCTGGAGCGGCTGCTCATGGTGTTGACCCCGGCAATGGCACCGAAGGAGCGTTCCAGCGGCGTGGCCACCGTCGAGGCCATGACCTCCGGGCTCGCACCGGGCAGACTCGCCTGGACCACGATCACCGGGAAGTCCATCTGCGGCAACGGCGATACGGGCAACAGGCCGAAGCTCACGCCGCCCAATAGCAGGATCGCCAGGCTCAGCAACATCGTTGCGACCGGGCGCTTGATAAAAGGTCCGGACAGGTTCATGGCTGCTCTGCCGCGTCCACGGTTTCAGACTTGCGGCCCCAGCGCCGACCGAGGCGGTCGAAGTACAGGTAGATCACCGGAGTGGTAAACAGCGTCAGCACCTGGCTCAGCAACAAGCCGCCCACCATCACCAGACCCAACGGTTGACGCAGTTCCGCGCCGGAACCGGTCGCCAGCATCAGTGGCACCGCGCCGAACAACGCGGCCAGTGTGGTCATCAGAATTGGCCGGAAACGCAGCAGCGCCGCCTGATAGATCGCCGTTTCCGGATCCATGCCCTGATTGCGTTCAGCGTCGAGGGCGAAGTCGATCATCATGATCGCGTTCTTTTTCACGATACCGATCAACAAAATGATGCCTATGATCGCAATCATCCCTAGATCATTGCCGCTCAACAGCAACGCCAGCAAGGCACCGACCGCCGCCGAGGGCAAGGTCGAAAGAATGGTGATCGGGTGGATGTAGCTCTCGTACAGCACGCCGAGCACGATGTACATGGTGACCACCGCCGCCAGAATCAGCAGCAAAGTGCTCGACAGCGACGCCTGGAATGCCTCGGCCGCGCCCTGGAACTGGGTCTGCACGCCAATCGGCATGCCGATGTCTTTCTGCACCTGGTCGATGAGTTCCACCGCATGCCCCAGCGCCACGCCGGGCGCGAGGTTGAACGACATCATTACCGCCGGGAACTGACCGATATGAGTGATCGCCAGTTGGGCCTGACGCTCTTCCATGTGCGCCAGACTGGACAGGCGCACTTGCCCGCCGTCGGTGGTTTTTACGTGAATCTGGTTCAGCGCCTCCGGGCCTATCTTCTCGCCCGACTGCGATTGCAGCACCACGCGGTACTGGCTGGCCTGGGTGTAGATGGTGGAAATCTGCCGCTGACCGAATGCGTCATACAGCGCATCGGTGATGTTCGACACCGACACACCGACCCGCGACGCCGCATCGCGGTCGATCACCAGATACACCTGCAAGCCCTTGTCCTGCAAATCGCTGGCAACGTCGGTCAGCTCCGGCCGTTGGGCCAGGGCGTCCACCAGACGACCGCTCCACAGACTCAGCAGCTCGGAATCCGGCGACGACATGCTGAACTGGTATTGAGTCCGGCTCACGCGATCTTCAATGGTCAGGTCCTGCACCGGTTGCATGAACAGGCGGATGCCAGTGAGTTTGTCCAGTTCCGGTTGCAGACGTGCGATCACCTCGGTGGCGCTCAAGTCGCGATTGCTGTGGGATTTGAGATTGATCAGCAGACGACCGCTGTTCAGCGTCGCGTTGTCACCGTCAACGCCGATATAGGACGACAGGCTCTCCACCGCCGGATCCGCCAGGATCACTTTAGCCAGTTCCTGTTGACGGTCGCTCATGGCCGCAAAGGAAATCGACTGCGGCGCTTCGGAAATGCCCTGGATCACCCCGGTGTCCTGCACCGGGAAAAAGCCCTTGGGCACCACCATGTAAAGGAACACGGTCAACACCAGCGTGCCAACGGCCACCAGCAGGGTCAGCGGTTGATGCTTGAGAACCCACTTTAACTTGCGCCCGTAAGCCGCGATCATCCAATCAATTGTGGCGCCGCTGGCCCGGTAGAAACGGCCCTGATCTTCTTCCTTCGGCTCACGTTTGAGCAGTCGTGCGCACATCATCGGCGTCAGGGTCAGGGAGACGACAAGGGAGATCAGGATCGCCACCGCCAGGGTGATGGCAAATTCGCGGAACAGCCGCCCCACCACGTCGGCCATGAACAGCAGCGGAATCAGCACTGCAATCAGCGACAGGGTCAGGGAGATCAGCGTGAAACCGATTTGCTTGGCGCCCTTGAGCGCCGCATTCAGGGGGCTGTCGCCCTCTTCTATAAATCGGGAAATGTTCTCCAGCATGACGATCGCATCGTCCACCACGAAACCGGTGGCGATGGTCAGTGCCATCAAGGTCAGGTTGTTGACCGAGAACCCCGCGAGGTACATCACGCCGAAGGTGCCGATCAACGACAGTGGCACTGCAACCGACAGGATGATCGTGGCGCTGGCTCGACGCAGGAACAGGAAGGTCACCATCACGACCAGCGCAATGGCGATCAACAATTCGTGCTGCACGTCGGTGACCGAGGCGCGGATGGTCTGGGTGCGGTCGGTCAGCACGGTGACTTCGAGACCCGCCGGCAGGTTGTCGGTGATGCTCGGCAGCAGGGCTTTGATCCGGTCGACCACTTCGATGACGTTGGCGCCAGGCTGACGCTGGATGTTCAGCAGCACCGCCTGGTTTTCATTGGCCCACGCCGCCAGACGTTCGTTTTCCGCGCCATCGACGATCTCTGCCACGTCCTTCAACCGCAACGGCGCGCCGTTGGCGTAGGCGAGAATCAGGTTGGCGTAGTCCTTGGGCGAGGTCAGTTGATCGTTTGCATCGAGCATCGACACCCGGGTCGGGCCGTCGAAGTTGCCCTTGGGCTGATTGACGTTGGATGCACCGATCAGGGTGCGCACGTCCGACAGGTTCAAGCCATTGGCCGCCAGTGCTTCAGGGTTGACCTTGATCCGCACGGCCTGACGCTGGCCGCCGGCAATGCTGACCATGCCGACGCCGCTGATCTGGGCGATTTTCTGCGCCATGCGCGTGTCGACCAAGTCATTGAGCTTGGGCAGCAGCATGGTTTTGGAGCTGATGGCCAGTGTCAGCACCGGGGTGTCCGCCGGGTTGACCTTGTTGTACACCGGCGGCGCCGGCAGGTCCTTGGGCAGCAAATTGGTCGCAGCGTTGATCGCCGCCTGCACCTGCTGCTCGGCGACGTCCATGTTGATGTCGAGGCTGAAACGCAGGGTCAGCACGGAAGCGCCGCCGGAACTGGTCGACGCCATCTGGGTCAGGCCGGGCATCTGCCCGAATTGACGTTCAAGGGGCGCGGTCACAGCACTGGTCATGACATCCGGGCTGGCACCGGGATACAGCGTCATGACGCGGATGGTCGGGTAATCGACCTGTGGCAATGCCGACACCGGCAACAGCCGATAGGCGATCACGCCGGCCAGGATAATGGCCAGCATGCTCAGGGTCGTGGCGACCGGGCGAAGGATGAACAGCCGCGAGATGTTCATGCGCCGCCCTTTTTCGCCTTGTCGGTGGTCGTCGCGTCAGGCACCGTGGCGGCCGATTTGCCTTGCAGGTGCCCGGTCGGGGTGGTCGGTACATCCTTGGTGTCGTTGACCACTTCCACTTCGCTGCCTTCCTTCAAGCGGTCGGTGCCTTCAAGGACCACGCGCTCCCCTGCGGCCAGGCCTTCGGTAATCACGGTGTTTTCACCATTACTGGCACCGACTTTCAACTGGCGAATCGTGACTTTCTTGTCGCCGTCGAGAGCGTAGACAAACGTACCGTTGGTGCCGAACTGGATCGCTGCCGAAGGTGCGAGCACCACGTCTTTGAGGGTGTCGGCCAGCAGGTGGACGTTGACGAACTGGTTGGGGAACAGCGCCTGATCGCGGTTCTCGTAACGAGCCTTGAATTTCAGTGTGCCGGTGGTGACGTCGATCTGGTTGTCCAGGCTCTGCAAGACACCGGTGGCCTGCAACTTGGTGTCGCCGCGGTCCCAGGCTTCGGCGGGCAATTTGGCGCCGGTGCGATAACGGGCCAGCACGGTTTCCAGGCTGTTTTCCGGCAAGGTGAAGGCAACGCTGATGGGTTGGGTCTGGGTGATGATCACCAGCGCGGTGGTGTCGTTGGCTGCCACCAGGTTGCCGACATCCAGCTGACGCAAGCCCACACGCCCGGCAATCGGCGCACGGATCTTGGTGAATTCCAGATTGAGCTTGGCGTCGTTGACCGCCGCCTGATTGGTCTTGACCGTGCCCTGATACTGGCCCACCAGCGCTTCGGCGGTGTCCAGGGTCTGCTTGGCGATACTGTCTTCGCGATACAGGCCGCGATAGCGTTCGACATCGACCTGGGCGTTTTTCAGTTGGGCCTGGTTCTGCAGCAACGTGCCTTCGGCCTGAAGCAAGGCGTTCTGGTAAGGACGCGGGTCGATTTCAGCCAGCAGATCGCCCGCCTTGACCATCTGCCCTTCCTCGAAGGAAATCTTCATCAGTTCACCGCCAACACGGCTGCGCACATTGATGGTGTTCAGCGCCGTCACAGTGCCCAGCGCCTTGTAGTACAGCGGGAAATCACCCTTGACCGCTGGCGCGACACGCACCGGAACGGGCCCGGTTGCCCCGCCGAAACCGGGACGCATTCCCCCCGACCTGCCGGTTTGCCCGGCAACGGCTTTTTGCCCAGCGCCCTCTTTTTGGGCAGTGCCGGCGGGCCAGAATTTCCAGCACAGGCCAGCGATGACCAACAGGACAAGCAGGCCGAACAGCCAGCGACGGGGACTACGGGAAACGGAGGATTGCATGGAATGATCAACCATTGGGCGCGTGGGCTTCTTCTACAGGAGGCTGAACGATAAGCACTGGCGGGCATTAAGCAAAGCGGCTTTACCGGCAATTTACCTTCGGCTTACGTAACAGGAGATTTATCTAAGACACTGAAGCACAAATGAAAACGGCCTGGACAGGGCCAGGCCGTTAACAATTGTAATGCTTTACTTATTTAAGAACGGCAAGTGCTGCTTCGTAGTTCGGTTCGTCAGCGATTTCCTTGACCAGTTCGCTGTGCAGAACATTGTCGTTTTCGTCCAGCACCACGACGGCACGGGCGGTCAGGCCTTTGAGCGGGCCGTCAGCGATGGCAACGCCGTAGTTCTCGATGAACTCTGCACCGCGCAGGGTCGACAGGTTCTGTACGTTTTCCAGGCCTTCGGCGCCGCAGAAGCGCGCTTGAGCAAACGGCAGGTCAGCGGAGATGCACAGCACGACAGTGTTGGCGACATCACTGGCCTGGGCGTTGAACTTGCGAACCGACGTTGCGCAGGTCGGGGTATCGACGCTTGGGAAGATGTTCAGCACTTTGCGCTTGCCGGCGAAGCTCGCCAGGGTCACGTCGGACAGATTGCCGGCAACCAGGGAAAAGGCTGGCGCCTTGGAACCGGCTTGTGGCAGTTGGCCGTTGACTTGAACCGGGGAGCCTTTAAGAGTGACTTGAGCCATGAACGGAGTCCTTCTGAACGTTGTTGTAGAGAATTTTGAAGAGGCCGAAGTTAACCACGAAATGGCCCGACGACCTATGCCCAGAATACAAATTGTGAAGTGTTGTCCCCCTAAACTGGATACAACTCTGACAATCAACACAATTCCCTTGTGGGAGCGGTGTACAGCGTACCGCCCTCGCCGCCTGCAACCCGGTGTTCATGACGAAAGGCAGCCAGCGTTGTCGATTTAAATGACGGCCATTCGACCAGTCAGTGAGTCACTCACATCCAGCGGAGGCAAGACCATGCGATTCATGATCATTGTGAAAGCCAGCCCCGATTCCGAGGCCGGTGTGATGCCCAGCAAAGAACTGATGACTGCAATGGGCAATTTCAACGAGGAACTGGCCAGGGCGGGAATCCTCATCGACTGCGATGGCCTGCAGCCCAGTAGTAAAGGCGCCCGCGTGCGTTTCTCGGGTGACCAGCGCACGGTGATCGACGGCCCGTTCGCCGAAACCAAGGAGCTGATCGCCGGCTACTGGATATGGCAAGTGGAGTCGAAACAGGAGGCGATCGAATGGGTCAAGCGTTGCCCCAACCCGATGCCAGGCACCGACGCCGAGATCGAGATTCGCCAGGTGTACGAGGCCGAGGATTTCGGGGACGAGTTCACACCGGAACTGCGGGAACAGGAAGAGCGGCTGCGTGCACAGGTGAAGAAACTCTGAATAGTCCGATCGTTGTGGCGAAGGGGCTTGTCCTCTCGCCACATCAAGCAGTCCGTCGATCTCAACCTCCTCTGTTTCGTATTAACTTTTTAGTACGCACAAACTCCCGCTAGCGTGTACAAAAAAACAAAGATCCCCTCATCGACTGGCGAACCCCGAGTTAGCTGCTAGCTTCAACAGACGTGTCCTACAGGCTTGATAGGAAAGAGATTTCGCAGTACGGCCGCCCAGTGCCGAGTTGTCCAATAAGCCACGAAGGAACGGGGGGAATCATGTTGAACAATTGGGGAACACACGCCTTTCTATTGGCAGCATCGATGGCGTCTGCCGTTTATGCCCACGCGGATAACGCCGATACGGCCAACAAAAGTAACAACCCGCTGAACCTGGCGCCCGGCGTCAACCTTCAGGATTACTACACACCCAAGCTTTACGACACCAATGCCCACACCAACGACCTCCTGATGCGCGGCACTTTGCCCATCGCACCCAATGACTTCATTGGTGTGCCGCAATTGCTGCGCGCCACCGTGCCGATCAGCACTCGCCCCGATCCAAACGGCGGCTACAGCACTGGTGAAGGTGATCTGAATATTTTCGACATCTTCCTTCTCAAGACTGACGGTGTGCAGCTGGGTATCGGCCCCCAGATCACCGCACCCACTGCCGACCAGGACGAACTGGGCACTGGCAAATGGCAGGCGGGCCTGGCGGCCATTGCAATTGATTCATCGCCTCGAGGCCTGCTCGGCGCATTGGTCCAGTACCAGAGTTCGTTCGCCGGTGACCATGATCGCGCCCACGTCGAAACCGCAACCCTGCAACCTTTCATCATCCATAACCTGGAAAAGGGTTGGTATTTGCGTTCGACCGGCATCTGGACGTTCGACCTGAAAAACGACACCCATTACATCCCCATCGGGTTCGGTAGCGGCAAAGTGTGGAAATCAGGTTCCAATATTCTCAATGCCTTCATCGAACCTCAGTGGACAGTGGAACGCAAAGGCGATGGCCTGCCGCAGTTCACGCTGTTTGCCGGGATCAATGTCACGTTTGGCAAATAAGGACTTTCCTATGCACGGTGCAATTCGCGCAGCCGGTTTCAGCCTGATGACCATGTTTGTCAGTTGCGGTGTCGGCGCCCAGGAGCTGGATACGCGGATCGGCAAGATCGCGATGGAAGGCGAACTGCCGGCCCATGAATCCATTGCCAAACTCTACGCCGAGCTGGATTTCCAACAGGCGACCCAGAGTTACCTGTGGGCCTTGCCGCTGGTGTCCTACGCGCAATGGCAGAAAGCGTTTCGCGACAAACTCGGCGCCCACAGCGGCGACCTGATGGTGCTCGACAGTTACGAAGACAAACTGGGTGTGATCACCGCCAACGCCACCACGCCGTACATCCTCGGTTTCGTCGACCTGAATGAAACCGGTCCGCTGGTGATCGAACTGCCGCCCGGCCCGACGGCGGGTGGTGTGGGTGATTTCTGGCAGCGTGCAATCATCGACATGGGCCAGACCGGCCCCGACAAAGGCAAGGGCGGCAAGTATCTGGTGCTGCCTCCGGGTGCCGAGCCACCGGCCGACGCTGGCAAGTATTACCTCGCCAAGTCGGAAACGATGAACGTGCTGGTGGGTTTTCGCGTCCTCGATCCCGACCCGGCCAAGGGCAAGGCGCTGGTCGAACAGTTCAAGATGTACCCGTACGCCAAACGCGCCGAACCGGCCAAGACCCAACTGCTCTCCCCCGGCGGCAAGGCCTGGTCCGGCACCCAGCCGCGCGGCCTGGCTTATTGGGAACGGCTGCATCAAATCATTCAGAAAGAACCGGTCAACGAACGTGATCGCTTCTACATGGCAATGCTGGCCAGCCTGGGCATCGAAAAAGACAAACCCTTCAACCCCAACGACAACCAACGCAAGGCGCTGGAACAAGGCGCACAAGTCGGAGAGCTGATCGCCAAGGCCAACACGTTCGCCAAGCGTTTTCCAGACGCCCAGTACTGGACAGACCGGCAATGGGACACCGTGCTGAACATCGCCGAGCCGTCCCAGCGTGTGGCTTATTACGACCAGTTGTGGGAGCGCAGCGCCTGGTTCTACGAAGCGGTGACCAACACCAAGGGCATGGTTTCCAAGACACCGGGCCTGGGCCAGACCTACCTCGGCGCCTACACCGACGCCAAGGGCAACTGGCTCGACGGTGGCAAAAGTTATCGCCTGCACGTCGGCGCCAACCCGCCGGCCAAGCAGTTCTGGTCGATGACCGTCTATGACATCGACAGCCGCTGCCTGATCGACAACCCGCAGCGCAAGGCCGATCTGTCGTCCCGTCAGGATCTGAAAAAGAACCCTGACGGCTCGGTGGACCTGTACTTCGGCCCGACCGCGCCACAAGGGTTCGAAAACAATTGGGTGCAAACCGTGCCGGGCAAACACTGGTTCAGCTATTTCCGTCTGTACGCACCCACCGAAGCCTACTTCGATAAAAGCTGGAAACTCGACGACATCACGGCTGTGGAATGACGCCCAAGCGTTTTATAAGGAAGTTTCATGAATAACCGCATGCTGCTCACCGCACTGTCGATCGCCCTGAGCACCAGCGCTTGGGCCGTCATGCTCAGGCCTTATGTTGTGCGTCCTTTACTGGCCCTGTGCGTGCTCGGTACAAGCCCACTGACTCTCGGGGCGGAGGGCGGTGTCGGTCGGCCGATCACCGGGCAACAGGTGTTTTCCAATGCCGGGATCGTGCCGCCAGAACCCGGCTGGGTCACGTCCTTCACCAGCATCTGGTATGACGGTGAGCTCAAGGGTGGCAAGGGTGCGCCGATTTCCGGTGAAGTCGGTGTAGGCCTGGACATGAAAGTCTCCTACACGATGGCCAACTTCACCCATATCTGGGACACCGGCAAAGGTCGCTGGAACTACGCCTCGGCCATCGGCGTGCCGGTGCAGTACACCGACGTCAGCATCAGTATTACCGGCCCGCGCGGGCGGACACTGGGCACCGAAGACACCGGCACACAGTTCGCCGACATGCTGATCACGCCGATCGCCGCCGGCTACCACTTCGACGAGGTCAACCACCTCTCGCTTTCCTTGCCGATCTACGTGCCGACCGGTGCCTATAACGACGATCGCCTGGCCAACCCCGGCCAGAACACTTACACCTTCATGCCCACCGTGGCCTTCACCCATCTGGACGGCAAGGGCGGCGAGTTCACCCTGTCGAGCGGCCTGGAGTTCTACACCGAGAACGACGCCACGGACTATCGCAACGGCAACATCTTCACCCTCGATGCGCTGTGGACCCACGGTTTCGGCAATGGCTGGAGCGCCGGCATTGTCGGCGGTTACGTGCAGCAGATCACCGATGACAAGGGCCAGACCGCCGATTCACTCAACGGCTTTCGCGGCCGCTCCGTCGGAGCCGGTCCGGTGGTGGGTTGGGCCGGAAAATTTGCCGATGCCCAGGCCAGCGTCAGCGCGCGCTGGGTACCGGAGTTCGACACCAAGAACCGCCCTGAAGGCAACGGCTTCAGCGTCAACCTGACGTTGGCGTTTTTCTAGGAGAGGAACATCCCATGACTGCACTCCAAGACCTCAACGCCCTGCAAGCCAGCATCGCCGAAGCCGTACTCGGCCAGGATCAGGTGATCCGCCAGATTATCCTCGGCCTGTTGGCCAACGGGCACTTGTTGCTCGAAAGCCTGCCCGGCCTGGCCAAGACCCGCACGGTCAAGGCGCTGGCCAAACACCTGGACGCGAAGATGAGCCGCATCCAGTTCACCCCCGACCTGCTGCCGTCAGACATCACCGGTGCCGAGGTGCTGCACCAGATCGATGGCAAGAACGAGATCCGGTTCCAGCCCGGCCCGCTGTTCGGCAACCTGATCCTGGCGGACGAAATCAACCGCGCCCCGGCCAAGGTACAAGCGGCATTGCTTGAAGCCATGGAAGAACGGCAAATCACCGTGGCCGGCAACAGCCATGTGCTGCCGGAGCTGTTCATCGTGGTGGCGACCCAGAACCCGATCGAGCAGGAAGGCACTTACCCGCTGCCGGAAGCGCAGATGGACCGGTTCCTGATGAAAGTTCTGCTGGATTACCCGAGCGCAGAAAACGAAAGCCAGGTGCTGCGCCTGTTGCGTGAAGAGGAGTTTGCGCTGGGCGCGAAAACGGCTGCGGTGCAAGGCTTCGCGCTATCCCAGGAGGTGATCTTCGCAGCGCGTCGGGAAGTCAGCGCCATTCACGTGTCCCCGGCCATCGACCGCTACCTGATCGACCTGATCAATGCCACCCGTCACCCGGCCGATTACGATGCCGACCTCGGTCGCTGGATCGCCATCGGCGCCAGCCCTCGCGGCGGTATCGGCCTGGATCGTTGCGCCCGGGCCGATGCCTGGTTGCAGGGGCAGGATTTTGTCTCGCCGGACAACGTTCGCGCCGTGGTGCATCCGGTGCTGCGCCATCGCCTGCAACTGAGCTATGACGCGGTCGCTGACGGTGTCTCTGCCGATCAGGTGCTTGATCGCCTGCTCGACAACGTCGCGATTCCGGCCTGAGGTTGAAATGAACAGTGCAGACGGTCTGGTCTATGTCTCGCTCGCGCAGTTGATGGCCCTGGAGTTCAAGGCGCGTGACCTGAGTTTCCTCGCGCGTCAGCCGCAGGGCAGCATTCTCGCCGGCAACCATGCCTCGCGCCTGCGTGGCCGTGGGTTGAACTTCGATGAACTGCGCCGCTATCAGCCGGGAGACGACTTGCGTCATCTGGATTGGCGGGCATCACTGCGCACCGGCAAACCGGTGGTTCGCACCTTCACCGAAGAACGCGACCGCCCGGCGTTGATTCTGGTCGATCAGCGCATGTCGATGTTCTTCGGCTCCCAGCGCAGTTTCAAATCCGCCATTGCCGCCGAACTTGGCGCGTTGGCCGCGTGGATGGTGTTCCACGCGGGAGATCGGGTCGGCGGCCTGGTGTTCAATGATTTGCGCATCGAGGCCATTGCCCCGCTGCGCAGCCGTAAACGTGTCGAAGCGCTGTGCAGTCGCATCGCTGAGCAGAATCAACAACTGAACGCAGCCAATCCGGACGCCGAAGGTGAGGATCAACTCGACAAGGTTTTACAGCGTTGCCTGGCGGTGGCCGGTCACGATCACCTGATTTGCATCGTCAGCGACTTTGCCGGCGCCGGTGAACGCACCTTGCAGTTGATGCGCCAATTGGCGGCTCACAACGATGTGATTGCAATGCAGGTCTACGACCCGTTGGCGCTGAACCTGCCAAAGAATGGCCGTTTGCTGATCACTCAAGGTCAGTTGCAGGTGGAACTGGCCGTCGAGCAACGCAGCGTTCATCAGCCGCTGGGGGACTTTCTCAGTGGTCGGCTCAAAGACGTCGCTACGTTGCTGCGCCGCAGTCAGGTGCCGCTGATGATGTTCAGCACCGCCACCGAGGCACAGGAACAATTGCGCGCCGAACTGGGCAAGCTCGGCAGAGGGCGGCGATGAACCCGAACATCCCGAGCATCGAACAGCTCAAGGAGATCGCCCTGCCCGCGCCGGTGAGTTATGCGCCGCAGACGTGGGGTTGGTGGGTTCTGCTCTGCCTGTTAGTGATCGCCGTTTTGCTGGTCAGCGCACGGAGGTACTGGCAGTGGCGGCGGGATCGCTATCGGCGCGAGGCGTTGGTGCGTTTGGTTGAACTGCAAAACAGCGACGATCAACTCGGCGCCCTGCGCGAACTGCCAGAGCTACTCAAACGCGTAGCCCTGTCGATGCCCACCGATTGGAATACCCCCCCTGTGGGAGCGAGCCTGCTCGCGAAGAGGCCCTTACATTCACCATTGATGTCGACTGACCTGAAGCCATCGCGAGCAGGCTCGCTCCCACAGGTGACGGCGTTAGGCGGGAAAGATTGGCAAGCATTCCTGGAGCTGCACAGTGCGCAGCCATTACCGGCGGATTTCAGCCAGCAACTGGCGCAATTAGCCTATGCGCCCGATGCAACGTTATCGACCCTGCCGGACGATAAGCGCGATCAACTGTTCGCTACCTGCAAACACTGGGTGGAGCATCACCATGTGGCAGTTTGATTACCCATGGCTGCTGGTCCTTTTGCCTTTGCCATGGTTCGGCTACCGCTTCCTGCCCGATTACCGCGAAGCCCGCAGCGCCGTGCGCGTACCGTTTTTCGCTGCCATGAGCCGGGCGGTCGGCCAGGCACCCAGCCAGGCCGGTACCCGCAGCAATCGCTGGCAGTTACCGCTGAACCTGCTGGTCTGGGCGCTATTGCTGCTGGCCGCCGCTCGCCCGGTGTTCGTCGAAAAACCGATCGAGCGCCAGCAACCGGTGCGCGACCTGATGCTGGCCATCGACATTTCCCAGTCCATGGAAACCACCGATTTCACCGACGCCAACGGTCTGGAGATCAACCGTCTGGCGGCGGTCAAGGACGTGGTTCATGGCTTTATCGACAAGCGCAAAGATGATCGGCTGGGCCTGATCGTGTTCGGCAGTGGTGCTTACCCGCAGGCGCCGCTGACCCTCGATCACACCAGCCTGTCGCTGTTACTCGACGACATCGGCATCGGCATGGCCGGGCCCAACACGGCCATCGGCGACGCCATCGGTCTGAGCCTGAAGTTGCTCGACCAGGCCCACGAACAGGAAAAAGTCCTGATCCTGCTCACCGACGGCAACGACACCAGCAGCGCCATTACCCCGGATCACGCGGCGTCCATGGCGGCTGCCAAAGGCGTGGTCATTCACACCATCGGCATTGGCGACCCTGACGCTTCGGGTGAAGCCAAGGTCAACCTTCAGGGTTTGCAGCAAATCGCCGAGGCCACGGGCGGCAAGTTCTTCCGTGCTGAAGATCGCAATGCGCTGGATCAGGTGTACGCCACCCTCGACAAACTCACGCCGCATCAAGTGAAAACCCTCAGCCATCAACCGAAAAAGGATCTGTTCTGGTGGCCAATGGGGACCGCGATCGGATTGCTCGCGCTCTACCACTTAGGCGCCCTGCTCCGTCCGCAGCTGACACTCTCGCGTCAGCGGCAGGAGGCTTGAGATGGAGATCAATCTCAGTGACTTCCATTTCCTGCGTCCACTGTGGCTGTTACTGGTGCCGTTCGGCGCCCTGTTGCCCTGGCTGTGGCGCCGCAGCCGTGACGTGCAACGGCGTTTGCGTAGCAACATCGCCGAGCACTTGTTGCCGCATTTGCTGATTACGCCGCAGGATCAGCAGCGTTTTCGGCCCGTGCATCTGGCCTGCGTGGTGTTGATGCTGGGCGCCATCGCTGCTGCCGGGCCGACCTGGGAGCAGGACCGTCCGGACTTTCTGGAAAACCGCGCGCCACTGATCATCGCCATCGACCTGTCACCGTCGATGGACGCCACCGACATACAGCCAAGTCGTCTGGAAGCGGCCAAACACAAGCTGCATGACCTGATCCAGCGTCGCGCCGGGGCTCGCAGCGGGTTGATCGCCTATGCTGGCAGCGCGCATCTGGTGTTGCCGCCGACCGACGATCCCGCCCTGCTCGACACCTTCATTCAAGCCCTGAGCACCGACCTGATTGCCAAACCGGGGAAAAATGTCGGCGCGGTAGTCGAGCAAGCCAAACGCCTGCTGATCGCCGAGAAAACGCCAGGGACCTTGCTGCTGATCACCGACGGCGCCGACACCTCACAACTCAGCGGTCTGGACCAGCAACTGGACGACAGCGCGCTGCAAGTGCTGATTCTGGCCGTCGGCAGCGAGGATGGCGGGGTCATCCACGATGCCAACGGCCAGCCACGTACCGACAGCAACGGTCGTCCGGCACTTGGCCGTTTTGATCAGGGCGCACTCAAACAGCTGGGATCAACGTTGGATGCGCCGTTGGGCAGCCTGACGCTCAACGACGACGACCTGGACTGGATCGAGCTGCACGCCCAGCAGCACTTCCAGGCGGCCAGCGATGAACAGCGTGAACTGCACTGGAAGGATGCCGGTTACTGGCTGTGCTGGCCGTTGCTGCTGATCGCCTTCTTCAGCGTGCGCAAGGGCTGGAGTGTGAACTGGACGGCCGGGTGGTTGCTGGCACTGGGATTTGGCTTGCAACCAGCACCGGCCGAAGCCAACCCCTTGACAGATGCCTTTTTCACCCCTGACCAGCAAGGCCGCTGGGCTTTCGAGCACCAACATTTCCCGCAGGCCGCCACGCACTTCGTCGATCCCTACTGGAAAGGCATCGCTGCCTACAACGCTGCCGATTACGACCTGGCATTGGCCAGTTTCGCGCGACTGGACACACCGCAGGTGTATTTCTATCTGGGCAATATTTACGTGCGCCGCTTCAAGTTTGACCAGGCTATCGCCGCGTATACCCAGGCGTTGAAGCTGCAACCGCAATTCCATGAAGCCACCGCCAACCTGGCCTTGGCCATCGCCTTGCAGAAAGACACCGACAGCGCTGAACAGAACGCACCTGAGGTCAAACCCGACGACATCAAAATGGACAAGGCGCCGGGCAAGGGCCAGAGCAAACCGGTCGAGACCGAGCAAGCGGCGTCGGATGCGCTGTGGTTGCAAAACCTCAGTACGTCGCCGGCGAAATTCCTGAAGCAGAAATTCAGTGTGCAGGATCAGGCGGGGGGCAAGCCATGATCCGTCTGGTAGGCCGAGTTGCGGCCATCGCGAGCAGGCTCACTCCCACAGGGAATTTGCGGTGCACCCGGATCAAATGTGGGAGCGAGCCTGCTCGCGATGGCGCCCGTCCAGTCACCAAAGGTCTTCGCACCTTACTCCTGTGCCTGATCACCACCGCTGCTCTGGCCACCGAACCCGAGCTGCGAATCCAGACCCGCCTGCAACCCGCAGACTCGGTCATGGTCGGCGGCATTCTGGAACTGCAACTCGATGTCCTCACCGACAGCTGGTTCACCGACGCACCCACCCTGCCCGACCTGAAACTGCCCGGTGCACTGGTCATGCCGCCCGACGGCCATGCCGAACACCTGAACCAGACGCTCGACGGCAAGTCGTTCAACGGCATGCGCTACCGCTACCGGATCACCCCGAATCTGGCCCAGGGTTTCGACATTCCGGCGTTGACAGTGCGCGCCATGCCCGGTCAGGCGAGCGCGCCGTTGTCCGCCCAAAGCCAGCCACTGCACTTTCGCGCCACACAACCACCGGGGTTCCAGTCCGGCGAACCGGTGCTGGTGGCCCAAGGGCTGCGCTTCACGCAAACCATCGTCAACTCGGCAACACCCCTGAAGGTCGGTGACAGCATCACCCGGCAACTCACGCTGCAAGCCGACAACGCCCTGGCCATGTCACTGCCCGCGCCGTCACTGGACGATGTCGACGGCCTCAGCCGTTATCCGAAAGCCGCGCAAATCAGCGACCTTGGCGACGGTCGCGGCCATTTCAACGGCGGCCAGCGCATCGACACTGCAACCTATCGGATCGACACCGAAGGCCGCCATCACCTGCCGGCAATCGAACTGAAATGGTGGGACGCCAGCACCGGACAGACCCGAATGGCCCAAGTCCCGGCCGTGACCTTCGATGCCAGGGCCAACAGCGCCTATCGACCGGTATTTTCGATCACCGAAGACCTGAAAGAACTCGGTCAGCAAGGTCGCGTGCATCTCTCCGGGCATTGGCTGGTGCTTTTAGCGCTGCTGGTGGCTGTGACATTACTCGGCTGGTTTGCCCGTCCGCTCGTCCATCGTGTGTACCTTCAATGGCAAACCCGGCGCCGAGCCCGACGCGCCGCGTGGCTGGAGTCCGCCGATTACGCCTGGCGGCAGATTCCGAGGCAAATCGACGGCAAACCCGCACAGTTGAGCGCCCTGTACCTGTGGGCCAGACGTAGCCGCATGGGCCTGAAACTGACGAACCTTGGTCCGCGCCTGCAAGACCTGCTGCGCGCCTGTTACAGCCGTCAACCCAGCGCAGACCAAGCGCTGCGCCAACTAAAGCAATCCTTGGCTACGCTGCATAGTCAGGCCAAACGCGACACAGCGTCAGCCGCACCTGCACTGCGTCCACTCAATCCCGCTCACGAGAAGGATGTGCCATGACGAACCCGATATCGCTACGCCACCGCTATGGGCTGACGTTGCTGTTAACCCTTGCACTGAGCCTCCCGGCGCTCGCCCAGACCGGCGAGCCCCTGCCCTCGTGGAACGACGGCCCGGCGAAAACGAACATCATCGAGTTCGTCCAGGCGGTGACCGATCAAAGCGGCAAGGACTTCGTCAAACCCGCCGATCGAATCGCCGTGTTCGACAACGACGGCACGCTGTGGAGCGAGCAGCCGATGTACTTCGAATTGCTGTTTGCCCTGGAAGAGGTCAAGCGCACCGCACCGCAGCACCCGGAATGGAAAACCACCCAGCCCTTCAAGGCCGTGCTCGAAAATGATCACAAGGCCTTGGGCGAGTCAGGCATGGACGGCATCCTGAAAATCTTCGGCGCCACCCACACCGGCATGACCACCGAAGCCTTCGACGACTACGCCAAAACCTGGTTGTCCCAGGCGCGCCATCCGAAAACCGGCAAGCCGTACACCGAGATGATCTTCCAGCCGATGCTGGAAATGCTCGACTACCTGCGCAGCCAGGACTTCAAAACCTACATCGTCTCCGGCGGTGACACCGCGTTCATGCGCGCCTTCGCCGAGAAGGTCTATGGCATCCCGCCGGAACAAGTGATCGGCACCACGTTTGTCACCGCCTACCAGCTCAAGGACGGCCAACCGTCGATCCTGCGCACCGCCAAACTGGCCCACAACGATGATGGCCCGGGCAAACCGGAAAGCATCGACGCGGTTATTGGCCGACGTCCCATCCTTGCGTTCGGCAACTCCGACGGCGACCTGCAAATGTTGCAGTGGACTGCCGCCGGACCGGGCAAACGCTTCATGGGTCTGGTGCATCACACCGACGCCAAACGCGAATGGGCTTATGACCGTCAATCCCAAATCGGTCGCCTGGACAAGGCTCTGGACGAAGCAAAAACCCGTGGCTGGACTATCGTGGATATGGCCGCCGAATGGCGCCGGATCTATCCCTTCGAGGCCGTCTCACCCGAGCACGTGCAATAAAAAAGCGTAAACGCAGGACTGCAAAAAACGTTTGTCGCGCTTGAGCGACGCAAGTGAGCAAAGGAGCAAGTCAGATGACTCGCATACACAAGTGGCTACCGAAATTCGCCCTGGTGGCAGCCTCGGTGATGGCGATTTCGGCAACAGCCGGAGCCGCTGAAAAACCCAACATTCTGGTGATCTTCGGCGATGACATCGGCCAGACCAATATCAGCGCCTATTCCATGGGGGTGGTCGGGTACAAGACGCCGAACATCGACCGAATTGCCAAAGAAGGCATGATGTTCACCGACTATTACGCGGAGAACAGCTGCACTGCGGGGCGTTCGTCATTCATCACCGGGCAGACTCCGTTGCGCACCGGTCTGTCGAAAGTCGGTATACCGGGTGCCCCGGTGGGCTTGCAAAAACGTGACATCACCATCGCCCAGGCACTCAAGTCCCAGGGCTACGCCACCGGCCAGTTCGGCAAGAACCACTTGGGCGACCGGGATGAGTACCTGCCGACCAACCACGGTTTCGACGAGTTTTTCGGCAACCTGTACCACCTCAACGCCGAAGAAGAACCCGAACGCCCGTACTGGCCCAAGGATGACCCTGAGTTCGTCAAGGCCAACTCCCCGCGTGGTGTGATTCACAGCTTCGCTGACGGCAAGATCGAAGACACCGGCGCCTTGACCGCCAAGCGCATGGAAACCATCGACGACGAAACCACTGCTGCGGCACAAGCATTTATCGAGAAACAGGCCAAGGCGGACAAGCCGTTCTTCGTCTGGATGAACACCACCCGCATGCACTTGTTCACTCACGTGCGCGATTCGATGAAGGGCCAGAGCGGCATGCCGGGCAACGAGTATGCGGACGGCATGCTCGAGCATGACGGTGACGTCGGCAAACTGCTGAAAACCCTCGACGACCTGAAAATCGCCGACAACACCATCGTCGTCTACTCCACGGACAACGGCCCGAACCAGTTCTCCTGGCCGGACGCGGCGACCACGCCGTTCCGCAACGAGAAGAACTCCAACTGGGAAGGCGCCTATCGGGTACCGGCGATCGTTCGCTGGCCGGGCAAGATCAAGGCGGGTGAAGTGTCGAACGAGATGTTCTCGGGCATGGACTGGTTCCCAACCCTGCTGGCGGCAGCAGGCGATGCGGACGTGAAAGGCAAACTGCTCAAAGGCTGGGCGCCGACTTCGGGTGGCAACAACTTCAAAGTGCACCTGGACGGCTTCAACCAACTGCCTTACCTGACCGGCCAACAACCTAAAGGCGAACGCAAGGAGTTCTACTACTTCAACGACGACGGTGTACTGGTGTCCATGCGTTTCGATAACTGGAAAGCAGTGTTCTGCGAACAACGCGCGCCGGGCGGGTTCAAGGTGTGGAGCGAGCCGTTCGTATGCTTGCGGGTACCGAAAATCTTCAATCTGCGGATGGATCCGTATGAGCGGGCCGACATCGTTTCCGATCAGTATTACGATTGGCAAACCAAGAACGTCTATCTGGCCTCTGTAGCCGTCGGCAAGTCGGCGCAGTTCCTGCAAACGTTCATCGAGTATCCGCCAAGCCAGAAACCGGCCAGCTTCAGCATTGATCAGATCCGCGCGGCCGTGGATGCAAAGATCGCTGAAAAAATGAAGAACCAGCCTGCACAGTAAGACCGCTTGACTGCCGCTCGCCTGCACCGGCGAGCGGCCTTGTTTTGCGTGCACACAACTCCCTGTAGCAGCTGCCGAAGGCTGCGTTCGAGGACGAAGTCCTCGTTCCACATGCGCCGCGGACTGTCTGGTCTAGCGAGTCGTCTGAACTTACGACTGCTTCGCAGCCGGACGCAGCCTTCGGCAGCTGCTACAAAGGTTTGTGTCCACCGTAGAAACATAACTATTTCAGGTTCTGCACAAGGCAATCCGCAATGTCCTCACGTGTCGCCAGCAAGTCGTCGGCCCTACCCGCCACTCGGATCAAAGCTCCGGCGTTGCTGATTCCCGCCCTGTTGCTGTTCGTCTCCGGTGCCGCAGCGCTGGTGTATCAGGTGCTGTGGATCAAGCAGCTGTCGCTGGTAGTCGGCGTCGAGGTGTATGCCATCACCACCGGGATCAGCGCCTTTTTTGCCGGGTTGGCGTTAGGCGGCTTGTTGTTCGGTCAATGGGCCGATCGCTTGCAAAAGCCGGTTCTGCTCTATGCAGGGCTTGAGGTGCTAGTGGCCGTGCTCGGTGTCGGTGCGACCTTTGCCATGAGTCTCGCGGCCAGCCCATTTGCCTGGCTAGAGCAACATGTCGGTCTGCTCGCCTGGGTATTGCCGTTTGCGCTGGTGGGCATTCCGGCACTGCTGATGGGCGGCACCCTGCCGGTGCTGGTTCGTTCGTTGGCAGCAAACCCGCAACAGCTGGGCAAGGCTGGTGGGCAGCTCTATGCCGCGAACACCGCCGGGGCCATCGCCGGCACCCTGCTCGCCGCGTTTGTGTTGATTGCGACCCTCGGTGTACGCGGCAGTGCCTTGGCGGCGGCGATGCTGAACCTGCTGGCCGCCGTCGGTGCCTTGTGGTTCCAACGCCACCGTTCACTGCCGAATGATGCTGCGCCGGTCAAGCACCACGCCGACAAAGCCCCCGATCGCCTTGCCTTGTGGCTGTATTCAATTGCCGGTGGCGTGGCCCTCGGTTACGAAGTGGTCTGGTCGCAATCCATCGTGCAGTTCATGAGCACTCGCACTTACGCCTTTGCGGTGGTACTGGCGACGTACCTCACCGGGCTGTTTCTCGGCAGCATGCTGCTGGCCCGTCGGGTTGAGCGCATTCGCGATCCCTGGGGAGTATTCGGCTTGTTGATTGCCGGTGCCGGACTCGTCGCGTTGCTGGAAATCACCTTGCTCGGACGCTGGCTGGTGGTCGCCCAAAGCCTGGCTGAAACCTGGGTGTTGTCGTTGGGGGCGAGTGATCTGCTGGGGATGACCGCACGGTTTGTGGTGGCGGCAGTGAGCATCGTGTTTGTGCCGACCCTGTTGCTCGGCGCCGCATTTCCGCTGGCCCTGCGTTTGAGCGTCGGCCGCGAGCGGGTCGGTCAGGCGGTCGGCGCGGTGGTGGCGTTCAATACGCTGGGCGGGATTGTCGGGGTGATGCTCTGCGGCTTTGTGCTGATCCCGTTACTGGGGCTGGTCCGAACCCTGGGCCTGCTGGCGATTGTCGCCGCCGGGATTGGTTACTTCGCGGTGCGCAAGGGTCATGGGGTCAAGAAAGGCCGGCGCCAGGCGGTGGTCGCTATTGGACTATTGTCGATTGCGGTGGCCGTTTTTACGCCAGTGGACAAACTCGCCAGCCTGCTTCCCGGTGCACGCAACGCGAAATTGGCGTTCTACGAGGAAGGACGCGGTGGGACCGTCGCCGTGGCCACCCAAGGCAGAGGACAAAAAGCGTTCCAGCGCTTGTACATCCAGGGCGTGTCCAACACTGGCGACGCCATGCCGTCCCTGCGCTACATGCGTATTCAGGCGTTGCTGCCGCTGCTGATCCACAATGGCCAACCGCGCTCGGCGCTGGTGATCGGTTTTGGCACCGGCATCACCGCTGGCGCCCTGACGCGCTATCCGGGGCTGGAGCACCGCGTCGTGGCCGAGTTGCTGCCATCGGTGGTCAAAGCCGCGCCGTTGTTCAAAGGCAACTTCAATGCGGCCGCCGACCCCGGCGTTGACGTACGCCTGCAGGATGGCCGGCAGGAGCTGCTGCGCAACCCACAGCGCTACGACTTGATCACCCTCGAACCGCCGCCGCCCTCCGCTGCCGGGGTAGTGAATTTGTATTCACGGGACTTCTATCAGTTGGCCGCCAGTCGCCTGGAGAAACAAGGCCTGGTTGCTCAGTGGTTGCCGCTGCCCACCCAGAACATCGACGACTCGCGCTCACTGGTGCGCAGCTTTCTCGACGTCTTCCCCTACGCCACCCTGTGGACCAGCGAGTTCCACGAAATGCTGCTGGTGGGCTCGATGGAACCGATCGAACTGGACGCGGCGAAAATCAGCCAACGCTTCCAACAGGACACCGTGCGCAGCACCTTACAGGACGTGGGCATCGGCTCCGCTCCTGCGTTGCTCTCGACCTGGGTCACCGATCGTGCAGGCCTGGAGCGGTTCGCCGCCGACGCCCAACCGGTGACCGACGATCAGCCGCGTATCGAATATGCGCCATGGGTGCGTGCCAAGGAGATCAGCCGCGTACTGCCGGCCCTGCTGGACCTGCGTATAGCGCCACCGCTGGTGAATGCCGATGCAGGTTTCAACGAGCGAATGAACGCACACCAACAACGCCTGATGCAGTTCTATCGGGCGAGTCTGCATGCTTATGACGGTGACCGGGACGCGTGGGCCAGGGATATTCGCGAGGTGATGCGTGGAGATGGGGGGAATCCGTATTTTCGGTGGTTTGTCGGGGAGTGATGCAGCGCCTGGCAGACCGTCATCGCGAGCAGGCTCGCTCCCACACTGGATCTGCGTTGATCAAGCATTCTGTACACAACAGAGGTCAAATGTGGAAGCGGGCTTGCTCGCGAAGGGGCCCACAGCCTCAACGCATCACTTGGACTTGAGCTTCATCAGCCTTCATGACCTGGACGCTGCTCAGCACCTCACAACCATCATTTGACAGGCGCCGGCCATCCGGCAAAGCTGCATCGAGCTTGAACGCGCGCCTGACGGCAAACGCACCCGGACTATGGAAGTCGCAATGCCGAAACATAAAAATAAAGCAGTACAGCCAACCCCTGATTCGCCACCGACCTTGATTAACCGTTACCTGTTTCCCGTCACCCTCGGCGTTTTGCTGTTGGCTATCGCGGGCATCGGCTGGTTTCTGTTCAGCAGCAAACCGGCCCCGGTGCCCTATTCGCCTGTCACCGCTCCGATCGCTCAGCCGACAAAACCGCAACCGGTCGCCGTGGCACCGGCAACGATGGTCGATGAGCAACAATGCCAAGGCTGCCACAGCGAGCAGGTCAAGGACTGGCAAGGCTCCCATCACCAATTGGCGATGCAGGAAGCCAACGCCGAAACGATGCTCGGCGACTTCAACAACGTCACCTTCAAAGCAGAAAACGAAACCACCCGTTTTTCGCGCAAGGACGGCGGGTTCTGGGTCAATACCCCCGGCATCGATGGCAAGAATACCGACTTCAAGGTTGCCTACACCTTCGGCATCGCGCCGCTGCAGCAATACCTGATCGAGGTCGGCGAAGGTCGGTTGCAGGCCCTTGGCGTGGCCTGGGATACCGAGAAGCACCGCTGGTTTCACCTCTATCCGGGCCAAGGCGTGAACTTCAAGGACCCGTTGCACTGGAGCAAGCCGAGCCAGAACGCCAACTTCATGTGCGTCGAGTGCCACACCACCGGTTACAAGCGCAATTTCGATGCCGCGAAAAACACCTTCGACAGTCACTGGAACAGCCTCGGTGTCGGCTGTCAGGCTTGCCACGGCCCAGCCTCCAATCACCTGGAATGGACGGCAAAAAAAGGTGACCTGGTCCATGCCGGCTTTGCCGTCGACCTGAAAGACAAGAACGCCACTGTCGAAATCGAAACCTGCGCCCGTTGCCACTCGCGCCGCGCGCCATTGGGCGACGGCTTCACCACCGGTAAACGCTTGATGGATGACTACTTGCCGAGCCCACTGACCCGCGATTTGTACGCGCTGGACGGCAAGATCAAGGACGAAGTGTTCGAACACGGCTCCTTTGCCCAGAGCAAAATGTTCGACAAGGGCGTGCGCTGCAGCAACTGCCACAACCCGCACAGCACCGAGCTCAAGACACCGGGCAATGGTGTCTGCCTGCAATGCCACAACACTGCCGGCAAGACTTCGGTAGACGGAGTCGACGGCAAAGGGCTGCAAGCGAAGAACTACGATTCCATCGAACACACCCGCCACACCATGGGCCAGCCGGGTTCGCAGTGCGTGGATTGCCACATGCCCGGCAAGTTCTACATGGGTAATGACTTCAGGCATGACCACAGTTTCAGCATCCCCAACCCTGAGCGGGCGAAAAAACTCGGTACACCGGACGCTTGCCTGACCTGCCACCAAGGCAAGGCTGGCAACAAGGTCACCGAGCAATTCAAGCTTTGGAACACCACTACCGCACAGGCACCGCGTTACGACGAAAGCCTGTGGCTGATTCGCAACGGTCAGCCTGGCGCGGCACAAGCCTTGTACGAGCAGCTGCAACGCAGCCAATTGCCAGCGATTCAGCGCGCGACCCTACTCGCCGAGTTGCCGCTGTATCCCAGCGAACAGGCGTTGAAACTGGCCACTCAGGACTTGAGCCACCCGGCACCGCAAGTGCGTGAAAGCGCTGTTCGGGCGATCAGTGCGTTCCTGCCGCCGCCGGAGCGCGCATCGCTACTGACGCCATTGCTGGCCGACCCGGTGAAAGCTGTGCGGATAGCCGCAGCCCGGGACTTGCTGAGCGTGGCCCGTAATGGCTTGGGCAGCGCCCAAGACAACTGGAATGCAGCCATCGCCGAATACGAGGCGGTCCAGAAGAACCTGAGCGAACGCGCCGAAGCCAACCTCAACCTGGCCATGCTCTATCAGGCCAACGGTCGGAGCGGTGAAGTCGAAGCGTTGCTGCGCACTGCCCTGCAGCGCGATCCGGATTTCTACCCGGCGCTGGTGACGCTGGCGCAATGGCTGGAGGCAAACGGACGCAGCCAGGAAGCTCAGGCGCTGCTGGCGCAGAGCCTGAAAGAACACCCGAATGCTGCGCTGCTGCAACACACTCAAGGCCTGTCACTGGTGCGCGCAGGCAAATCAGCCCTGGCCATGCAGGCTCTGCGCAAGGCGGCGCAATTGGAACCTCAGAACGCGCAGTATGGGTATGTATTGGCCGTGGCACTGCACGACAGCGGCAAAGTCGATGAGGCCTGTGAAGAGCTGGAGCGGTTGCTGAAAGTGCAACCGGCCAATCGCAATGCCCGGTTGTCGTTGATCCAGTACTACCTGGACAACGGACAGGAACCGAAGGCACAGGTGCTGCTGCAGGGCTGGAAGAAAATGAACAGGGGGGATCCGGCGTTGAAGTGATCTGGAGTACATCCTTTAGATCCACCCCCTCACCCCAACCCTCTCCCCACGGGGGCGAGGGGAAAGGGAGCCGATCTTCAAGCCATTCAAAACCTGAGCGCGACTCGAAATTTCAGGTCGACTCGAAAAACTCCTCGTTCACGGCAGCTCCTGCATCGACTGCGTACACCCGCAATGTTTCAGAGGTACGCAATCCCGTGTAGGAGCTGCCGCAGGCTGCGATCTTTTGACTTGTTTTTTTTACCGCCGCCGGAACAACGGTCGTGGCTCGATCACCGAACGCCCATACAGCACACTCATCCCGGCCAGCCCCTTGAGCGCATCTTCAGCCGACTTGTCCTCACGCACCGCGAAGCTGTCAAACCCGCATTGGCGCATGTGGCTGAGTTGATCGCGCAGTACGTCGCCGACCGCGCGCAACTCGCCCGTCCAGCCCAATCGCGTGCGCAGCAAGTACGCCTGGCTGTAACCGCGACCGTCACGGAAACTCGGAAAATCCAGGGCAATCAACGGCAGGTGTGAAAACCACGGCTTGAGGCTTTCCACCTCATCGTCCGGCCCCAACCACACGCCCTTTTGCGGTGGCCCTTCAAGCCAGCGGGCCAACGGCAGAATCACTGCACCCGCCGGCCATTCATCGTTGACATCCCTGACCAGCGTCCAGGGGTCATCAGCGACAATCCGCGCCACACCCTCCTCCAACCGCAGCAGATTATTCATGCCGACACCTCCAGCAGCTTCGGATAGACCTGTTCTTTGAACGGTTCCAGGCCAATGCGCTGCAAGGTGTCGACGAAGACTTCCTCGCTCTCGCGGTAATTGACGAACGTAGCGATGATCTGCTCGATCACCTCGGGCACTTCGGCGGCGCTGAAGGACGGGCCGATGACTTTGCCCAATGCGCTGTTCTTGCCCTGAGCACCGCCGAGGGTGATCTGGTACCACTCGCTGCCGTTCTTATCGACCCCCAGAATGCCGATGTTGCCGATGTGGTGGTGGCCGCAGGCGTTCATGCAGCCGGAGATATTCAGGCTGATGTCACCCAGATCATGCAGATAGTCGAGGTCTTCGAAGCGTGCCTGAATGGCTTGCGCGATGGGGATCGACTTGGCATTGGCCAGCGCGCAGAAGTCGCCGCCGGGGCAGGCGATGATGTCGGTCAGCAAACCGATGTTGGCGCAGCCCAGGCCCTGTTCGCAGGCCAGGCACCAGAGCGTGTAGAGATCAGCCTTGGGCACGTCGGGCAACACAATGTTCTGTTCATGGGCGATGCGAATTTCGCCAAAACCGAACTGCTCGGACCAGTCGGCCACCGCCTCCATTTGCTCGGACGTGACGTCACCCGGCGGTGAGGCGATGCCCGGTTTGGTCGACAATACCACGCTGGCATAGCCCGGCACTTTGTGCGGCTGAACGTTGCGCGATACCCAACGGGCGAAGGCCGGGTTTTCAGACAGGCGTGTGCCGAAATCCAGGTCGGTGCCCGCCAGAGCGCGGTAGTCCGGCGGCACAAAGGCACTGGCCACGCGCTCATACTCGACGTCGGTCAACTGCGCCGGGCCGTCCTTGAGGTACTGCCACTCCTCCTCCACTTCCCGGGCAAAAGCTTCAATGCCCAGCGCCTTGACCAGAATCTTGATCCGCGCCTTGTACTTGTTGTCACGCCGGCCATGTCGGTTGTAGACCCGCAGTACCGCCTCGACGTAGGACAGCAAGTGCTGCCACGGCAACCCCTCGCGAATCTGTAAACCAAGGATCGGCGTGCGCCCCAACCCACCGCCAACGATGACCCGCAGCAACATCTGTCCGTCGGGTCCCGGGTAAAGATAGAGGCCGATGTCATGCATCATGATCGCCGCCCGGTCCTGTTCAGCCGAGCAGATGGCGATCTTGAACTTGCGCGGCAGGAACAGGAATTCCGGGTTGATGGTCGACCACTGCCGGAGGATTTCCGCCAGCGGCCGCGGGTCGATCATTTCATCCGCGGCCACCCCGGCAAAGGCTTCGGTGGTGATGTTGCGCACGCAGTTGCCGGAAGTCTGGATCGCGTGCATTTCCACTTGCGCCAGGCGTTCGAGGATGTCCGGCACCTGGGCCAGTTCGATCCAGTTGAACTGCATATTCTGCCGCGTGGTGAAGTGGCCGTAGCCACGGTCGTAGTCTCGGGCGATGCTCGCCAGCGTGCGCATTTGTGGCGCGCTTAACGTGCCGTAAGGAATCGCCACGCGCAGCATGTAGGCGTGTTTTTGCATGTACAGGCCGTTTTGCAAACGCAGCGGCAGGAATTCTTCTTCGCTCAACTCATCCGCCATGAAGCGCTCGACCTGATCGCGAAACTGCGCGACCCGCTCAAAGACCAGGGCCCGGTCATAGTCATCGTACTGATACATGTGGCTACCTCATCAGAATTGATCGCATGCTCTTTGGCGGTGCTTGTGGTAGCGACTATGGACCTGCGGCGCAGTGCGTTACAGATTCAGCTGAACGCTAAAAAACCGTATCAGGTTGTGGTAAATGGCCACAGGGTTACCTCAAATCTGATCCGCATAAATGAGCTTTTCCTGAGTCTGTTTTGTTTCCGGCAAGGTTTCTACAGTGCACGACATGCCAGTCCGGGTGGCCTGGCAAGACTTTGCAACCGTGGAAGCATTGACCATGAGCACAGCAACAATCGGACAGGCCTATAACTACAAGGTCGTCCGCCAATTCATCGTGGCAACCGTGGTATGGGGTGTCGTGGGGATGGCGATGGGGGTGTGGATCGCCTCACAACTGGTGTGGCCCGAAATGAACCTCGACCTGCCATGGACCACCTTCGGGCGCTTGCGCCCGCTGCACACCAGCCTGGTGATTTTCGGCTTTGCCGGCAGCGCGCAGTTCGCCGCCAGTTACTACGCGGTGCAGCGTACCTGCCAGGTGCGGCTGTTTTCCGACAAGCTCGTGGCATTCACTTTCTGGGGCTGGCAATCGGTGATCGTGGTGATGCTGATCACCCTGCCGCTGGGCTATACCACCACCAAGGAATACGCCGAGATCGAGTTCTCCGGCGCGGTGTGGATGACCGTGGTGTGGGTCGCTTATGCGATCGTGTTTTTCACCACCGTGGTGCAACGCAAGACCAAGCACATCTACGTCGGCAATTGGTTTTTCGGCGCGTTTATCGTGGTGATCGCCATGCTGCACGTGGTCAATCACCTGTCGATTCCGGTGGACTGGTTCAAGTCCTATCCGGTGTACTCCGGGGCCACCGACGCCATGGTGCAGTGGTGGTACGGGCACAACGCAGTGGGTTTCTTCCTGACCACCGGGTTCCTGGGGATGATGTATTACTTCGTGCCGAAACAGGTTGGGCGGCCGGTGTATTCCTATCGGCTGTCGATCGTGCATTTCTGGGCGCTGATCACCTTGTACATCTGGGCCGGCCCGCATCACTTGCACTACACCGCGCTGCCGGACTGGGCGCAGTCGCTGGGCATGGCCATGTCGCTGATCCTGCTGGCACCGAGCTGGGGCGGGATGATCAATGGCATGATGACGCTCTCGGGCGCCTGGCATAAATTACGCACCGACCCGATCCTGCGCTTTTTGGTGTTGTCCCTGGCCTTCTACGGCATGTCGACCTTCGAAGGGCCGATGATGGCGATCAAGACGGTCAATGCCCTCTCCCATTACACCGACTGGACCATCGGCCACGTCCACGCCGGCGCTTTGGGTTGGGTGGCGATGATCACCTTCGGCGCGCTGTACCACATGATCCCGAAAGTCTTCGGGCGTTTACAGATGTACAGCACGCCGCTGATCAACCTGCACTTCTGGCTGGCGACCATTGGCACCGTGCTGTACATCGCCTCGATGTGGGTCAACGGCATTACCCAGGGCTTGATGTGGCGAGCGATCAACGATGACGGCACGCTGACTTACTCCTTCGTCGAGGCCTTGCAGGCCAGCCATCCAGGATTCGTGGTGCGCTTCGTCGGCGGTGTGTTCTTCCTCAGCGGCATGTTGTTGATGGCTTACAACGTCTGGCGCACGGTGCGGGTTTCGGACATCGAAATGGCCCACCGCGAAGCGCAGATTGCCTGAGGCAAGGGGCTTGAGATGATTGAGATCGTGCTGAATGTGTTGGGCGTCGTGGGGCTTTGGCTGGCAGTTGAATACTGCCTGAAACACCAGACGGCCGAGAGTCTGGATGAAGCCAGTTTGATTCCGTTTGCCGATGACCCGGAGGTGGCGCGGCGGGTGGAATTGGCGACGGGGAAAACCGTGAAGGCGGTGGCGCCGGAAGAAGTAAAACCGGGTTGGGGCAATCTCGAAATTTGACGCCACGATGATCGTTCCCACGCTCTGCGTGGAAATGCCTCAAGGGACGCTCCGCGTTCCAATGGGACGCAGAGCGTCCCGGGCTGCATTCCCACGCAGAGCGTGGGGAACGATCTGTGACTTCAACTGCGCTCGCGGGGAATCAGGCTCTGCAACTGCTGCGCCAGAAAGTTCGCATCGAACGCAAAGGTATCCGGGTCTTTCAAGCCATTGGTCTTGCGCCATTGCCAGCTGCTGGACGGTGGCAGGCACACCAGCGAAATGCTGCCGTACCGCGCCGCTGTCAGGCCCATCACGGCCAGTGAAATCTGACCACCGGCACCCATCACATCCGGCACAAATTCCACCGGTTTGCCGGCGATCACAATGGACAGTTTCTCAGTCTTGAAGGTCGATGTTTCGACCGGCACGCTCGGCCCCGAGGCGACATAGGCCTCGCGGCTCACCTCCAGAAGATTCGGCGCCTGGACCGGTTCCAGCCATTGCTGGATCTGATCGAACAGTTCACCAATGCGCGTCGCCCACACGGCCGATTGCGACTCGAACAGTTGTTTCTTGTGCGCTTCGCTTTCTGCGTAATGGCGAAGCATCTCACCCAGTTGCTGTACATCGTCCATTGCGGTGTTCCTTTGTTGAAGCGGTGCTGCGGACTTTGAGCATGGCAGATGCGCGCTGCCGGCGTACGACTAAAAGCGTGAACGGTATTGGCTGGGGGTCATGGCCAGGTATTTGCGAAAGGCACTGCCCATGTGGGACTGATGGGCGAAGCCTGCGTCCAGGGCAATGCCGGCCAGGGCCAGGTCGGTGTGTTCGATCATCCGGCGTGCCGCCTGTAGCCGCACCTCAACGAGGTAAGCGTGGGGTGTCAGACCGATGGCCCGGGTGAAGTCGCGCAGAAAGCGCAGCTCGTTTTGCCCGTAGGTGGCGGCCAATTGTCCAAGGGTCAGGGGCTCGTGGAACTGCGCGGCGATCTGGTCCAGCACTCGGGTGAAAACCCTGGGCATGACACGGTGCGCGGTATTGGCCTGCGGGTTCATCAAACCAACGAGTTCCACCGCCCTTTGCTCAAGCGCCAGCCTGTCCGGTTGCGGAGCGAGCAACAGGCGCCGCAGCTCCCGGCCCAGCATTAGCGCGCGGCGGTTGCCTGAAGACTGCACACGGTGGTCAACCGAGGGTAAATGCTGATGGGCCAACGGTTCGCCCAGACGCATCAGCAGATACTCGCCACCGCTGGCCGATTCGGAAAACACTTCCACGCCGACCGGGGTGTAAGCCAGCACGCCAGGCAAGGTGTCGAAATCCACCCGGTGATCCGAATCGATGGCGTGCACGCCCTGTTGACGTTCCAGCGTCACCCCAAGGGTTTGCCATTGCACAGGATCACGCGCGCTGTAAGCGGCGCGGGGCAAAAGCTGCAAGCAGAGCCTGCCGTCCAGCAGCTCTTGGCTCAGCACCGCTGGCATGTGAAATTTCCTGATAGATCGCGATGAAGAGCCACGGGTACTCTCAAATAAAGGCATGCTCAAAAATAAAGGGTTGCCATCAACAGGAGCACTACATGCGCACCATCGGCCTTATCGGCGGCATGAGCTGGGAGTCCAGCGCCGAGTATTACCGTCTCATCAATCAGCAGGTACGCGACCGACTCGGGCCTTTGCGTTCGGCGAAATTGCTAATGTACAGCGTCGACTTTGGCCCTGTCGAACAGGCCCAGCACGCCGGGCGTTGGGACGATGCGGCAGCGATTCTGGTGGACGCGGCGCAGCGGTTGCAGGCTGGCGGTGCCGATTGCGTGGTGCTGTGCACCAACACCATGCACAAAGTGGCCGGGCAAATTCAGGACGCGATCAGTATTCCGTTCCTGCACATCGCCGACCCGGCGGGTCAGGCCGCCGTCGAGGCTGGCGCTCTGAAGGTCGGATTGCTCGGCACAGCGTTCACCATGGAGCAGGACTTCCTCAAGGAGCGCCTCACTTCGATGGGGCTGACCGTTGTGGTGCCGGAGGCCGATGAACGTCAGGCCGTCCACCGGATCATCTATGACGAGTTGTGTGTCGGGGTGATCAGCGAGGTGTCACGCAAGGTGTATCAACAAGTCATCCAATCGCTGACCCGACGTGGTGCCCAGGCGATCATCCTCGGTTGCACGGAAATCGGCCTGCTGATCAAACCCGAGCACAGCGCCCTGCCCTTGCTCGACACCACCGAACTGCATGCGCAGGCGGCGGTGACATTCGCGTTGGGCGAGTGACTCAACCGGCCTTGGGTGTGCGACGCAGCCGCGCCATGCTCAAGGCATCGACCCATCCGCCATCACGCACGGCGTAGTCGCGAAACAGCCCTTCGGTATCGAAGCCGAACTTGCGATACAGCCCGATAGCCGCTTCGTTGTCGGCGTACACCGAAAGCTCGAGCCGTTGCAGGTTCATCCAGTTGTCGGCGATGTCCAACGCCGCCGTCAGCAATTTCGAGCCAACGCCTTTGCCCTGCCAGGCCACCGCAACGCCCATGCCGAGATTGCCGGCATGACTGCGGCGGATCCGCGAAAACTGCTCCAGGCCAATATTGCCAATGACCGCCCCCTGATGCAGCGCCACCAGTTGCACCACACGCTCATTGTCCGGCGCCAGACGCTTGCGCCAGATTTCCACAGACTGAAACGGCATTTGCAACACCTGGCGGGTGATGGCCGGGTCGTTGTAAAGCGCGGTAATGCCGTCGATGTGGGATTCGTTGAAACGTTCGAGGGTAATGACAGCGTCAGTGGCGGGCATGGGTGATTCATCCTTGATGACAGACATGGCCGCCCACTCTATACCGCCGTAGGTTGTTCGAACCACTCTCGGCGCTCGTTGAAAGTATTCTGGATCAGCTCAACGATCATCTGCACCTGCGCGGCCCCCTCGGACTCGGCATTGACCGCCATCCACACCTGACGCTGCATCGGTTGGCTGAACAGTCCCGGCAGTTCAATAAGGCCGCGGTCGAAGCGGCTGATGTATCCGGGCAGCAGGCCAATGCAGGCGCTGCAACGGATCATCTCCAGCATCAGCTCATAGGAATGCAACTGCACTACCCCGGCCAGGCGCTGGTCCACGAGGTTATTCCACGGCCGGAAACTGTCGACCTGACGGTTATGCTGCCATTGCACCAGCAGGAAGTCCGCCAGGTCGTCGAGGCTGTCTGGCCGCGATGCGACCCGTGAATACCGTTTGGCGATATGGGGCAGGTAGTCGAGCCGCGCCAGACGCCGGGGCTCGCTGACGGCAAAACTGGGTCCGGGCAGCGGTGATTCGGTGCCGGCCAGCCACAGCACCACATCGGCGCTGACCGCTTGCAGGGACAGTTCACTGTCCAGGGTGATGATGTCCAGACGCACGCTGGCGTTGCGGCGCAATAAGGCAACCAGATCGCGACCGAGAATGTCATGCAGGATCGACTCGGCGACGGCCAGGCGTACCAACGGCTGTTCGATCACCGGCAAGTCGCGTTCGTGGGCCAAGGCAATCAACTGCGATTGCAGCTGCAATCCGTCCCGACTCAGGGCAACGCCATTCTCTGAGTGGCTGAACAGCGAACACTGCAGTTGCGTTTCAAGTTGCGCCAAGTGTTTGCGCAGTTGGGTGGCCTTGATATTGAGACTGCGAGCCGCCTGCATGAAACAGCCGCAGCGGGCGCTGACCCGAAAAGACTGCGCCAGTACCGGATCGATCCCTGCCACCTGTGCGCGCCAGGATGAGCTTTTTTCTATGGGCGAGCGGTACTGGGCAACTTGTTGATTTGTGGTTTCCATGAATGGCATCGCTGACTCCCTGTCGATCTGTCCTTGAAAGCCTCATCCTGCGCAGGGTTTATGAACCTGACGTGACACTCGGGGTGGAAAATCGATTCAGCCTCCAGGGGTTTGTCGAAAGCTCACCGCCAGGCGATTCCAGCTGTTGATGGTGGTGACGGCGATGGTCAGGTCGACCATTTCGCTTTCGCTGAATTGCTCCCGAGCCTGCGCGTAGACGTCGTCCGGCACATGGCTTTCAGCGAGCAAGGTGACGGCTTCGGTCCAGGCCAGCGCCGCGCGCTCTCGCGCATTGAAGAAGCCGCTGTCGCGCCAGACCACGATCGAATACAAGCGACGGTCAGTCTCGCCGAGTCGCCGGGCATCCACCGAATGCATGTCGGTGCAGAAGGCGCAGCCATTGAGCTGCGAGGCACGAATCTTGATCAAGTGCAGCAAAGGCGGCTCGATGCTGAGGTTGCTGGTCAAGGCTTCCATGGCAATCATCGCTTTCATCGCCTTGGGCGATGCGCTGTAGTAATCCAGGCGGACGTTCATGAAGTGACCTCGCGGATCGAATGTGTGCCCCTCAAGGTAGGCGTTGATACACAGGCGTTACAGATCCAATTCTGCGAAATACCCATGGACCACTCAGGCACCAGACCAATCGGAGGTTTTTCGCCCACGCAACTTTTGCGCAGGCGTTCATGCGGGTAATCTGGCCCGACGCACACGCGCCTCAATCGCCCCAGGAGCCTCGCTGGTATGGAACTTCACGTTGTCATCAACGGCCGCAAGGACCTGGCAGGCCAGTTGTACAACCAACTGCGCAGCGCCATCGAATCCGGTCGTCTGGCAGCCGGGACGCAGCTGCCGCCCAGCCGTTTGCTGGCAGAACAACTGGGCATTTCGCGCAAGACCATTTCCGATACCTACACGCAACTGACCTACGAAAACTTCCTCACTGGGGTCATCGGCAAAGGCACCTACGTCAACGCCCGACCGGCAAAAATCACCCGCAAACAGAGCCATTCGGAGCTGGCCAGTGCCGAGGTCATCGAGTCCTGGCGCAACCTGCCGGTGTTCCTGCGCCATCCGACGCTGGAAGGCTCGTTGCGCTATGACTTCATCGGTGGCGCCACCAGCAAGGGCCAGTTTCCCCAGGATGACTGGCGGCGCTGCACCGCTCACGCCTTGCGCCAGATCGCCGCGTCCAAGGGCTTCTACAGCCTGCCCGAAGGCCTGCCGGCGTTACGCAATGCGATTGCCCGGCACATCGCGTTTTCTCGCGGGGTCAATTGTCAGGACGAAGACGTGGTGGTGTGCAATGGCGCGCAACAGGCGCTGGACCTGATTTCCCGGGTGCTCACGCGTCCCGGCAGCATCGTCGCCATGGAAGACCCCGGTTATCCGCCCGCTCGCCTGTTGTTCGGGACCCACGGTGCCACGGTGATCGGCGTTCCGGTGGACGCGGAAGGCATTCAGGTGGACAAGATCCCCCTCGGCACCCGCCTGATCTACGTCACGCCGTCGCACCAGTTCCCCCTCGGCATGCCGATGAGCCAGGCGCGCCGGGTGGCGCTGCTGGAACGAGCCCATGAGTTGGGTGCGATCATCATCGAGGACGATTACGACAGCGAGTTCCGCTACGAAGGCCGGCCCACCGACTCGCTGCAAAGCATGGACGAACGCGGCATCGTCGCCTACGTCGGGACCTTTTCGAAAACCCTGCTACCGGAGTTGCGCCTGGGTTATGCGGTCCTGCCACCGGCGATTCTCGACGCGGTCATTCGCGCCAAGCAGCTCACCGACCTGCACACCTCCACCCTGCCCCAATGGGCGCTGGCCAAGTTCATCGCCGAAGGCTGTCTGCTCAAGCACATCCGGCGCTGCCATACGATCTATGCCGGGCGTCGTGAGCGGATTCTCGAACGCATGGCCGGCGATCTGTCGCCGTGGCTCGAGGCGGTGCCGACTACTGCCGGGTTCCACATGGTGGTTATGTGCAAAGTGTCTATCGATATTCCGTTGGTGATCGACCTGGCGAAAAAGGTCGAAGTCGGGGTGTATCCCATCGACAGTTTTTTCTATCAACAAGCGCCGCAGTCCGGGCTTTTCCTCGGTTTTGGCGCCATCGAAACCCTCGACATCGACATCGCCCTGGACCGCCTGCGGGACATTTTGCAGCAGGTTGCCTGACGGATTGGTCTGCGTTTTTATCCCGCGATTGGCTATTGGTGGTCCGGGGATGCAGGCCTATCCTGCATAAACGTTATCCCTCAATGAGCAGGATTCGTCCGGCCTGATTCAGGAGTGTGAGCAATGTCCAACGAAGTGATCAATACCGTTAAGGTGCAGGCCGCCGCCGGCCGCTCGGACGAACTGGGCAAGCAACTGCAAAAGATTGTCGACACCCTGCGCGAACTACCGGGCTGTGATTCCTATATGGTCGACCGCTGCCCCGAGGACGACAACCGCTGGACGGTCAGCGCCCGCTGGCAATCGGAAGCGGCCATGCAAATGCACTTCAACTGCCCTGAAGTCCAAGGCTTTATCGGCCTGATCGACAGCCGCCTGGCCAACAGCGTCGATTTCAACAGCTTTCCTATCGTTTAGAAATTAGATCGCCGCCTTCGGCTACTCCTGCAGGGCTATGGGTACCTCTGCAGAAGTGGCTGGAGGCGGCGATCTTGTTGTTTCAACGCCCATGATTGGCCCCCTCGCCTTCAGGAAAATTGGCTGTTTGATTGGCGTCGGCCGAGACTTACTGTGGTCCCTGCCACTAACCACAGCAGGTGATAACCCATGAACGCCTTCCGCTACTGTGCTGCGCCCCTCGCCGCCCTGGCCCTGACCTTTTGCGCCGCGACATACGCTCACGAAGCCGCCCCTTCGGAAAAGGTCACGGTGTTGCAGGACCAGATGCTGAAAAACGCGCCGGGTAAAAAAGCGCTGATGATCGAAGTCGATTACAAACCCGGCCAATCATCCATCGCCCACAAGCACGAGGGCACGGCCATGGCTTACGTCCTTTCGGGAGAAATCATTTCCCAGGTCAAAGGCGAAAAGGCGATCACGTACAAGGCCGGTGAATACTGGTACGAACCGGCCGGCTCGGAGCATTTGGTCTCGAAAAATGCCAGTACCAGCAAACCCGCCAAACTGTTGGTGTTTATGGTGTTAGCGCCAGAAGAAAAAATATTGATCCCTTTGGAAAACTGATAGCTGTTACGTCAGCCATAAATAAACAGGCTCGAATTAAGCATTCGGGCCTTTTTATTTCCCGGCGTAATTAACCGGGGGCTTTTAAACCAAACAAAACTAGTAGTCGCCTCACAAGTACGGTGATTGGCCAACTCATTCAATGACGATAGGTTTAGTCTGGAATCTCCCCAACTGTGTCCGACCTATTAACTTTCCGACTCAAGTTGTTTCACGGGAGAAACACCATGAAACTTGCACTTGTCAGTACCTTGTCGATGACGGTTCTTTTAACGGGTTGTTCTATTCCCACTGCACCGAAGGCTGTTTCTTCGCTCGACGGCATTTTCACCGAGCCGGTGGGCCGCAGCAGCGCCACGCATATCACCAATGGCAGCAACGTGTCCCTGGGCATCGTGTACAGCCGCAACACTCAAACCAACCGCGCCTACCTTCAGGATTACCAGGCCAACGCCGGCACCGGTTTCGGCCAGAGCCTGTTGGTGCAGTCGATTCACGACGCTTACGTCGCCACCTCCAAACCGGACCTGGCGGTGGACTGGGTCAAAGCATCCTTGCAACGTCAGTTTGGCTCGGTGACGGTGTACCCGGACATGCAAAGTCTAAGGGCCGCTAAACCGGACGTGGTCGCCATCGTCGATACGCGCAGTCAATTGATGACCTCGCGCAGTTCGGATATCAGCGCGAATGTCAGCGCGTCGTTCTACGATTCCAACTTCAACTACATCGGCACTGCGCAAGGTCATGACGCTAAAGAACTGAGTCCGATATGGGCGGACTATAAGCGCAGCGAAGAGATCGTTGCCGATATAAACGAACAACAGAATGTGCAAGTTCGGGCGCTGCAGAAGTTTGACCGGTCGCTCAGTAATTTATTGACCAGGCCGACAGATAAAGTGTCGATGATCGATAACACAACAGGTCAAAAGTTGTATTGAGGCAAATGGCCCCATCTCGAGCAGGTTCGCTCCCACATTAGTTCTGTGTACGATGCAAACTAATGTGGGAGTGAGCCTGCTCGCGATGAGGCCCGACCAAACGCCACAAAAATATCAGGCAAAAAAAACCCCGCATCTCTCAATGCGGGGCTTCTTCATTCAGCGCCTGATCAGGCAGCCGGCTCCAACTCAGCGCTGGCAATGCTAGTGGCAGTGACTGGCACTACCGCTTGACCGCTCAACGCCAGATCCAGCAACTCACGGTTGGCCACCGCATACATGGCGTAATCAGTGCCGCTGGCGGCACGGATTTCTACCAGCATGGCGCGCCAGCGTTCGATCATGCCTTCGTGCTCTTCCATCCACAGCTCCAGACGGGTTTCCACGTCCTGGGTGCCGTCGCCCTGTTGCAGGACAGAGATGGTGATCGCACGTTGTTGCCAGTCGACATCGTCGCGGAACGCTTCACGAGCCAGGGCCTGCCAGTTGTTTTCAACCGGCAGAGCGCTGATCTGTTGCAGATACCAGGTGATGTCCAGCGCGCTGCCCACGGCGAAGTAAGCCTTCGCCACGTCGGCGGGGTTCTGACCGGTCACGTCGGACGCTTCGATGATCGGCAGCAAGGTGTACAGGTGAGTGGTGCCTGCAACCATGCGCGCCAGCAACTCAGGAACGCCAGCCGCAACGTACGCCTGATAACGGGTCTGCCAGCCTTCGCGGGTCGGGCCTTCCAGCAGTTCGTCGAGCTTGAGGCCCAGCGCTGCCAGATGTGGACCGAAGTGCGCGACGTCACGGGCAGCATTCTGCTCGTTGCGACGGCTGCGCAGGAACCAGCGCGTAGCGCGACGGCCCAGACGCATCAGCTCATCCATTAGCTCCAGTTGCACGTCGGCAGAAACCTGGTAGTCCAAGGCTTCAATCTGACGGAACCAGTGCGGGAGGTGGAAGATGTCACGCACGATCACGTAAGCACCGGCCACGTTCGCCGGGCTCATGCCGGTCGACTCTTTGAGTCGTTGAACGAAGGTGATGCCCATGTGGTTGACCAGATCGTTGGCGATCTGGGTGCTGACGATTTCACGCTTCAGACGGTGACGGCGCATGGCGTCGGAGAACTTGCTCACCAGGGTCGGCGGGAAAGCGGTTTCCATGTCGCGCGTCAGGTAATCGTCGTCCGGCACCAGGGAATTGAGCAGCGCTTCCTTGAGGTCGATCTTGCTGTAGGAGATCAGCACCGACAGCTCTGCACGGGTCAGGCCATGGCCTTCCGCGAGACGCTCGTTGATCGCTTCTTCGGACGGCAGGAACTCGATGGCGCGATCCAGCTTGCCGCGGCCTTCCAGATCGTTCATCAGGCGCTTGTATTCGGCAATCCGCACGAAGGCGCGGCGTGCCGCCAGGGACAATGCCTGAGTCTGCTTGTAGTTGTTGCCCAGCACCAGGTTGCCGACTTCGTCGGTCATGCTCGCCAGCAACTGGTTACGTTGCTTGTCGGTCATGTCACCGGCATGAACCACTTCGTTCAGCAGGATCTTGATGTTCACTTCGTGGTCGGAGCAGTCCACACCACCGGCGTTGTCGATGAAGTCGGTGTTGGAACCGCCGCCATTGAGGCCGAATTCGACACGACCCAGCTGGGTCATACCGAGGTTACCGCCCTCGCCCACGACTTTGCAGCGCAGTTCGTTGCCGTTCACGCGCAGTGCATCGTTGGCCTTGTCGCCGACATCGGCGTGGCTTTCGCTGCTGGCTTTGACGTACGTACCGATACCGCCGTTCCACAACAGATCCACCGGTGCCTTGAGCAAGGCGTTCAGCAGTTCGGTCGGGGTCAGCTTGTCAGCCTGAATGTCGAAGCGCTCTTTCATCTGCGGGGAAATCGCGATGCTTTTCGCGCTACGGGAGAAGATCCCGCCGCCTTCGGACATGATGCTGGTGTCGTAATCCGACCAGGCCGAACGCGGCAGGTCGAACAGGCGCTGACGCTCGGCGAAGCTGTTCGCCGGCTCCGGGTTCGGGTCAATGAAGATGTGCAGGTGGTTGAACGCTGCGACCAGTTGCAGCTTGTCGGACATCAACAAGCCGTTACCGAACACGTCACCGGCCATGTCGCCGACGCCAACTACCGTGATGTTGTCTTCCTGGACATTGATGCCGCGTTCGCGGAAGTGACGTTGAACGCCAACCCACGCGCCCTTGGCGGTGATGCCCATCTTCTTGTGGTCGTAACCGGCCGAGCCGCCCGATGCGAACGCATCGCCGAGCCAGAAGCCGTAGTCGATGGCGATACCGTTGGCGATGTCGGAGAAGGTTGCAGTGCCCTTGTCCGCTGCCACCACCAGGTACGGGTCATCGTCGTCATGACGCACGACGTTGGCCGGCGGTACCAGCGCGCCGTCTTTCAGGTTGTCGGTGATATCCAACAGGCCCGAGATGAAGATGCGGTAGCAGGCGATGCCCTCGGCCGCGATCTCGTCTCGACCGCCACCCAGTGGCAGGCGACGCGGCAGGAAGCCGCCCTTGGCGCCCACCGGCACGATGACCGAGTTCTTCACTTGCTGGGCTTTTACCAGGCCCAGGACTTCGGTGCGGTAGTCTTCTTCACGATCAGACCAGCGCAGACCACCGCGAGCAACGTTGCCGAAGCGCAGGTGCACGCCTTCGACGCGTGGCGAGTAAACGAAGATTTCGAACTTCGGTACTGGCTTCGGCAGCTCTGGAATCTGGTGCGGGTTGAACTTGAAGCTGAAGTAGGACTTGTTCTGACCGTGGGCGTCGGTCTGGTAGAAGTTGGTCCGCAGGGTGGCCTTGATCAGGTCCAGGTAGCGACGCAGGATGCGGTCTTCGTTCAGTACCTGAACGTCGTCCAGTGCGCTGAGAATCGCGTGCTCCAGGCGTTGCTGCTTGTCTTCCAGATCGTCGCCGGTAAGCTTGCGCGCCAGGTAGAAACGGGTTTTGAACAACCGGGTCAATTCGCGAGCGATGTCGGTGTGGTTGTTCAGGGTGCTGGCGATGTAACCCAGGTCGAAGCCCAGGCGAATCTGCTTCATGTAACGGGCGTAGGCACGCAGCAGCGCGACGTCGCGCCATGGCAGGCCGGCGGTCAGCACCAGGCGGTTGAACGCATCGTTCTCGGCATCGCCACGCACGATGTGGACGAACGCGTCCTGCAAGGTGTCGTTGAGTTGCTGGATGTCGAGTTCCAGGCCTTCAGCGGCAGTGAACGCGAAGTCGTGAATCCAGAACTCGCGGCCATTGTTGTGACGCAGGCGATACGGGAACTCACCCAGCACGCGCAGGCCGAGGTTTTCCAGGATCGGCAACACGTCGGACAACGCCAGCGGAGTATCGGCGTGATACAGCTTGCAGTGCAGCTCGCGCTGACCGGAAACCTGACCCAATGGCTGATAGAAGCTCATCACCAGCGGATTGGATTCTTTCAGGCTCAACAGGTGCTGCATGTCGACCACAGCCGAATGCGCGGCGAAACGCTCGCGGTAACCGGCCGGAAAGCCTTTCGGGAAGTCGGCCAGCACGTTGGTGCCGTGGGCTTCGCCGAAGCTTTCGACCACCAGGCTTGCGTAGTCGTCCTGCCAGCTGCGGCAGGCTTGCACGACTTCTTTTTCCAGCAGAACCGGGTCGATGTCCAGACGGTTTTTCGGATCGACACGCAGAATCAGTTGCACGCGGGCCAGCACGGACTCGGAGAAGAAAGTCCAGAACTCGCAGTCCGAGGCTTTCAGGCGATCCATCAGCACTTGCTGGATCTTCTGGCGCACTTCGGTGGAGTAGATGTCGCGCGGCACGTAGGCCAGGCAGTAGCAGAAACGACCGTACGGGTCTTTGCGCAGGAACACGCGAATCTTGTTGCGCTCCTGGATCTGCACGATCGACATCACGGTGGTGAACAGTTCGTCGACCGGGGTCTGGAACAGGTCGTCGCGCGGCAGCACTTCAACCACCTGCGCCAGTTCCTTGCCCAGGTGAGCCTTGGCCTGGAAGCCGGAACGACGTTCGATTTCCTCGACCTTGCGGCGGATGTACGGGATGACCCGCACGCTCTCGCCATACACCGAGGAGGTGTACAGGCCCATGAAACGGCATTCCTTGATGACGTTGCCGTCGGCGTCGATTTCACGGATCGACACGTAATCCGGGTAAGCCGGACGGTGTACACGGCTTGGGTGTGCAGCCTTGGCGAACGACAACAGGGTCGGTTCGCGCAGGTAGTTCACGGCGTAGTCTTCGATGCGCAGGTCATCGTAGGTCAGGCCGGTGCGCAGCAATTTGGTCAGGCCGAGGAAGGAGTCCTGATCGTAGACGATGTGGCCGCCGTCGGCCTCATCGCGAACCACGAACTCTTCATAGCCCAGGAAGGTGAAGTGGTTGCCCACCAGCCATTCCAGGAAGCTTTTGATTTCGGCTTTTTCTTCAGCATCGACAGCGAACTGGCTGTTGTCCAGGCCGGTGAGGATTTCCTGGACCTTGGCTTTCATCGGTTCGAAATCGGCGACCGCAACGCGGACTTCACCGAGAACCTGTTCCAGTTCCTTGCTCAGGACATTCAGTTCCGCCGAGTTGGCGCAACGGTCGATTTCCAGGTACATCAACGACTCTTGCAGAACGTCGTCGCCCTGGGTGCCTTTCGGCAGGATCTCCAGCAGCTCGCCCTTGCTGCCGCGACGCACGCTCAGCACAGTGGTTTGCAGGGTGTGGATGCTGTAGCCGCGACGGTTCAGCTCGGTGCGTACCGAGTCCACCAGAAATGGCAAGTCGTGGTGCAGCACTTCGACCGCGGTGTGGGTCGACTGCCAGCCGTGGCGTTCGTAATCGGGGTTGTAGACGCGCACTTGCGGTTGCGCGTGATCGAAGCGCTCAAGCAGGCGCCACGCAGAAAGGGTGCAGCCGGCGAGGTCGGACAACCGACGCTGGGTCAGCTCGTCCAGGGAAATGATGCCGAAAAATTGTTCCGCGAACAGCGCCACTTGTGGCAGTGCCTGTTCACTGATGTGCTGGGCCAGTGCCGCTTGCAGTTGGTGCTGGAAGTCGGCTTTGCTGGCTGCGGTGAAGAACGCCATCTGTGGTACTCCGCTTGGGCTTGTTATTGATGGAAGCGTCGCGTGCAAACCCCTTTCGGGGCAATCCGTCACCCTGTTCCTGATTCTCGGGCAGAGGAAACAGGATGACAGGTGGGTGAAGCTGGACGAGACACTCAGGTCACATTCACCTTCCATGAATGGGCATCTGCAAAAACGACTGGGCAAGGTACAGCGCAATGCCTTTACAGGTGCTCATCCGTTGCGCAGCTTAACCAGTGCGGCAAGGCCCGTGCTTGCAGCGCTGCGACATATTCGGTCATCGGTACGCAGCTTGCGCCTTGTGCATCGAACAACACTAGCAGCCGCACGGCAAAACGGTGGGTTCAAGCCTGGTTTTGCGGCACATCCGTACCAGAAATGACCAGCAACACCCTGGATGCTCATGACACATCCTCAGACACTCAGGCGAGCAGAAATTCCCGAGGGCTGGCAGAATCGCCCTTTGTTCGTCTTCACAACGCTCGTCGAGCCAGGAATTCCCCATGCAAATGACCACCGCCCTCTTGATCGTCAACCCGTGCGACGACGAAGAAGACAACATGGCCATGCTCTGCTGCCACAGCGATCAGGGCGATATGTTCCTGATGACCCGCTACCCGGACGAGGATGCGCTGGACATCAGCCTCGGCGACGAGCCTTCAACGCTGGACGGCGTAAAAGTCACCCTCAGCCCTACCCGCCTGCTGATCGAAATCGCCGCCGCTGACGCCGATGCGCTCAATGGTGATGATTCGCTGGAAATCATTCACAGCACTGATGCGAGCGATCTGGCTGAAGTGGAAGAGACATTGCAGAACATTCTCAAGGGCACTGGCACCTATATAAGCCAGCTCTGAGCTTCAGAATCTCGGGCGCCTGAACCTGCCTCATCGCGAGCAGGCTCACTCCCACAGGGGATCTCCTGCGGATGCAAAATTTGCACTCAGCACAATTCCAATGTGGGAGACATTGCAGAACATCCCAAGGGGCACTGGCACCTGTATAAACCAGTTCTGTAGTGCCTGAACCGGCCTCATCGCGAGCAGGCTCACTCCCACAGGGGGGCTCCCGCGGATGCAAAATTTGCGTCCAGCACAATTCCAATGTGGGAGCGAGCCTGCTCGCGATGAGGCCCGAAAGAACACCACCAGCCTCTGGGTCCTACAAAATTCAAACAATTTCGCCAATCAATTCCCGCACTTTGCACAAAATGCCGTTAGTCGCCGCCCCCCGCGATAGATTAAAGTAACGCCCCCAGCCCTGGCGTTATTCGAACGTCTTCGGTCACCTTTCCAGGAACAGTCATCGATGGAACATCGTGAAGCGCTGCTAGCGCTGCGAACCTTTCTTTCAACGCAGATTCTCGGCCAGGAAAAACTCATCGAGCGCTTGCTCATCGCCTTGCTCGCCGACGGCCACATGCTGGTCGAGGGCGCTCCGGGCCTGGCCAAGACCAAGGCCATCAAAGAACTTGCCGAAGGCATCGAAGCACAGTTCCATCGCATCCAGTTCACCCCCGACCTGCTGCCCGCCGATATCACCGGTACGGAGATCTATCGCCCGGAAACCGGCAGCTTCGTGTTCCAGCAAGGCCCGATCTTCCACAACCTGGTGCTGGCGGACGAAATCAACCGCGCCCCGGCCAAGGTTCAATCGGCCCTGCTCGAGGCCATGGGCGAGCGCCAGGTCAGCGTCGGGCGCAGCACGTACGAACTGTCGCCGCTGTTTCTGGTAATGGCCACACAAAACCCGATCGAGCAGGAAGGCACCTATCCATTGCCCGAAGCGCAGCTCGACCGCTTCCTGATGCACGTGAAAATCGGCTTCCCGGACGCCGCCGTCGAACGTCGGATCCTGCAACAGGCCCGTGGTGAAGCGCTGAACGGCGAAACCAAGCCCGAGCGCCGGGTCAGCCAGCAGGCGATTTTTGCCGCGCGCAAGGAAATCCTCGGTTTGTACATGGCCGACGCTGTGGAGGAATACCTGGTGCAACTGGTCATGGCCACCCGCACCCCCGCCAAGTTCGACCCGGAGATGGCCGAGTGGATCGCCTATGGCGCCAGCCCGCGCGGTTCGATTGCCCTTGACCGTTGCGCCCGGGCCCACGCCTGGCTGGCCGGGCGCGACTTCGTCAGCCCCGAAGACATTCAAGCGGTGCTGTTCGACGTACTGCGCCACCGCATCATTCTTTCCTTTGAAGCCGAAGCCGCGGGCATCGACCAGGACCGGGTGGTCCAGCGGATTCTCGACGTCGTAGCCGTCGCTTGACCCCGATGAAAGCCATCCTGCCGCCCGAACCGGGCATCCGTGTCAGCCTTGCCGAGCTGATCGAGATGCGCCATCGCGTGCGTGAAGTGCAACTGTTTTCCACACCGAGCCAGCGCAGCCCGCTGATCGGCCTGCACCACTCCAAACTGCGCGGGCGCGGGGTGGATTTCGATCAGGTGCGGGTCTATCAGGCCGGCGATGACGTGCGCAGCATCGACTGGCGCGTCACCGCCCGCACCCAGGAACCCCACACCAAGCTGTTCCATGAAGAGCGCGAGCGGCCGATTTTCATCATGGTCGAGCAAAGTCGCCGACTGTTTTTCGGCTCGGGGCTGATGTTCAAATCAGTGCTCGCCGCCCAGGCCGCGAGCCTGATCGGCTGGGCCGCACTGGGTCATAACGATCGGGTCGGCGGACTGGTGTTCGGCAACAACGAGCATTATGAAATCAAGCCACGACGCAGCAAACAGAGCCTGCTGCAATTGCTCAACCGTCTGGTGCGGGTCAATCAGTCGCTGCACACGGAAAACGAGCCGGACCGGGACGCTTTCAACATTGCCCTGCGTCGCGCCCGGGAGGTACTGCGTCCCGGCAGCCTGGTGATCATCATCTGCGACGAACGCACCCTGACCGAGGGCGCCGAACAACAGCTGAGCCTGTTGTCGCGGCATTGCGATCTATTGCTGCTGCCGGTATCCGACCCTCTCGATCACGCCCTGCCCGCCGCCGGACTTTTACGTTTTGCCGAACGCGGTGCGCAACTGGAACTCGACACCCTGAATTTCGAGCTGCGCCAGACCTATCGCGCCCAGGCTGAAGCGCGCCTCGCTCGCTGGGAATTGCTGGCGCAGAAGCTGCGGGTATTGCTGATGCCCCTGAGCACCCAGAGCGAGATGGTCGAGCAACTGCGCGAGTACCTGAACCCGCAGAAACCGGGGAAAGGCCGATGAGCAGCCTCGATCAACTGCAACCGCTGATCTCCCCGCCGCCCATCGAATTCTGGCCACCGGCACCGGGTTGGTGGTTGCTGCTGCTGTTACTGCCGCTCGTCGGTTTCGGTCTGTGGAAGGCAAGGCTTTTCCTTCTGAACAAACGCCCGATCGTGCGCGCCGAACAACCGCTGGACCCGGTACGCCTCGCCGCGCTGGCAGAACTCGCGCGCATGCCCAAACCCTACGACGGTGCTCCGGCCGGTGCCTGGTTGCAGCAACTCAACGGTTTGCTCAAACGCCTGTGCCGCAACCATTACCCCTACAGCCAGAGCCACACCCTCAATGGGCGCAAATGGCTGGCATTCCTCGACAATCGCTGCCCGGCCGCCGGCCTGACCCGCTGGATGGTGCTGGTCGAAGGCGCCTACAAACCTGAATGCAAGCTCGACGACAAGGCCATTGCCGGCCTGACTCAAGCGGTCGACACCTGGATTCGTAAACATGTTTGAGTTCGCCTGGCCGTGGATCTTTGCCCTGTTGCCGCTGCCGTGGCTGATGCGCATCGTGCTGCCTGTCGCCGACAGTGGCGAGCCGGCGCTCAAAGTCAGTTTCCTCGGCGACCTCGAAGGCCTGGTCCGCCGCCGCGCCCGAGCCAACCTGCCGGCCTGGCGCCAACAGGCACCGTTCATTCTGCTGTGGCTGTTGCTACTGATCGCCGCGGCGCGACCGCAATGGCTTGGCGAACCGCTGCCCATCGCCGCCAGCGGTCGCGATCTGCTGGTAGCGGTCGACGTGTCCGGCTCGATGGATTTCCCCGACATGCAATGGCAGGACGAAGAAGTCAGTCGTCTCACACTGGTACAGCACTTGCTCGGTGACTTCCTTGAAAGTCGCGACGGCGATCGCGTCGGCCTGATCCTGTTCGGCAGCCAGGCCTATCTGCAAGCACCGCTGACGTTCGACCGGCACACGGTGCGCGTGTGGCTCGACGAGGCGCGGATCGGCATCGCCGGCAAGAACACCGCCATCGGTGATGCCATCGGCCTGGCCCTCAAACGCCTGCGCCAACGCCCGGCACAAAGTCGCGTACTGATTCTGGTCACTGACGGCGCCAACAACGGTGGCCAAATCGACCCGCTCACGGCTGCGCGCCTGGCAGCCAGCGAAGGCGTGAAAATCTACACGATCGGTATCGGCGCCGATCCGGAGCAAAGCGGCACGTTGGGTTTTCTGGGCGTCAACCCGAGCCTCGACCTCGACGAACCCTCCTTGATGGCGATCGCCGAAGCCACCGGTGGCCGGTATTTTCGCGCCCATGATGACAAGGAGCTGCAAGCGATCAAGGACACCCTCGACAAACTGGAACCGGTAACCCAGCAACCGACTCAGGCCCGCCCGGCTCAGGCGTTGTACCACTGGCCTTTGGCAATGGGGTTGCTATTGAGCATGCTGCTGGTGGTTCGCGAGCGCTGGCCTGATAACCCGTTGCGGCGACTGTTCACCAAGGATCTTTTGCAAACTCAACTGCCTGACTGGCGCCAGCGGCTCAAGCGCCTGCGCCTGCGGAGGCGCCGATGAGCGCGCTCTGGCCGTACTTGTTCCGCCCCTGGTGGTTGCTGTTATTGCCATTGCTCGGCTGGTTGCTCTGGCAACTCTGGCATCGGCAGAAACGCGCCGGGCGCTGGCAGATGATTCTGCCGCCGGCCTTCCATGCCGCGTTGCTCAGTGGCGGCAACGGTCGCGACAGCAAATTGCCGTGGGTCATCCTGGGATGTGCCTGGGTGCTGACCGTTCTGGCGCTGATCGGACCCAGCTGGGAACGTGTCGAGCAAGCCAGCCAGAAACCCGCCGATCCGCTGGTCGTGGTCCTGGAGCTAACCCCGGAAATGCTCGCCACCGACGTCTCCCCCAACCGGCTGGAGCAGTCCCGACGCAAGCTGTTCGATCTTCTGGAAAACCGCAGCGATGCCCAGACCGCGATCATCGTCTACTCCGGCAGCGCTCACACGCTGGTGCCACTGTCGGATGACCTGTCGACCAGCCGCAATCTATTGGATGCCCTCAAGCCTTCGCTGATGCCCCAAGTGGGACATCGCGCCGATCTGGCGGTGACCAAGGCTCTTGCCCTGCTGGAACAGGGTGCCCTCGGCGAGGGGCGGATCCTGCTGATCGGCTCAACCTTGACCGAACTGGAACGCCAGGGGATCCAGCAGGCGCTGGACGGCAAGTCGACACAATTTCTGATGATTGGCATCGGCACTGCCGAAGGCGCGCCGATTACCCAGGAGGACGGCAGTTTTCTGAAAGACGATCAGGGCGCGATTCTGGTGCCGCATCTGGATGAGCCAAGCCTGAAAGCCTTTGCCAACGACCTGGACGGACGCTATACCCACGCACGCCTGGACGATGCCGACCTGCGCGCCCTCGGCTTGCTCGAGGGGCCACGCATGCTGCGCAACGACGGCCAGACCTTGCGCCTCGATACATGGGCCGATCAGGGTTACTGGCTATTGTTGCCGTTGCTGCTGCTGGCGGCGTGCGCCGGTCGTCGCGGCTGGCTGTTCTGCCTGCCCCTGCTGTTTTTACTGCCACAACCGAGTTATGCCTTCGACTTCAAAGATTTGTGGCTGCGAGCAGACCAACAAGGTCTGATCTTGCTCAAGCAGAAGCGCCCGGCCGAGGCTGCGCAGCATTTCGAAGATCGACAATGGCAAGGTGTCGCGCGCTACGAAGCTGGCGACTATAGCGGTGCCGCCCAGCGGTTCGCCGAAGGCAGCGACGCCCACGCCCACTACAATCGTGGCAACGCCCTGGCCAAAAGCGGTGAGCTGGAAGCCGCGCTGGATGCCTACGATCAAGCGCTGGAGCGTCAACCGGATTTGCGTCCGGCCCTGACCAACAAAGCGTTGGTGGAAAGCCTGCTCAAGCAGAAAAACACTTCACCGCCCGTTGATCCGGACAAAAACACTGACAACCAGACCGAGCCCCCCACGCAAGAACCGCCGCCGGGCGCGACCACGCAAGCGTTGGATGAGGGCGAACCGAAAACCGACGGCCAACAAACCACGGCGGACTCAGACCCACAGAGCAAAACGCCGCCGAAAACCGGCACCAACGAAGTCCCGGGCAGCGAGCTGGGGAATGAAGACAGCACCCGACCACCAATGCGCCCGGCCAACGATAGCATCGATGGCGAACAGCGCCAGGCGCTGGAACAATGGCTGCGCAAGATCCCGGATGACCCGGGTGAATTGCTCAGGCGCAAATTCTGGTACGAACAGCAACAACATCAGGATCAGGAAAAAACTCGATGACCCGCTTCACCACTTTCTCGTTCGCATTGCTGCTCTGCACTGTTCAGGCCCAGGCTGCGGGGCTGGTCGCCAGTGTGGATCGCAGTCGCCTGAACAGCGGCGAAACGGTTGAACTGACCCTGGAAACCAACGATGTCACGCAGTTCGGCAAGCCTGATCTGACACCGCTGGAGGCGTTGTTCGAAGTGCGCGGCAGCCGTCAGGTCAACCAGCTGACCACCCTGAACGGCGATAACCGTGCGACCACTCGCTGGATCATTACCCTGCTACCTCGGCAGAACGGCAGCGTGGTGATTCCGTCACTGCAACTGGGGGACGTACAGAGCCAGTCGATTAGCGTGCAAGTGGTCGAAACCGAAACCCAGGACAGCCCGACCAAACAGGCTCCGGTGTTCATCGACGCCAGCCTCGATCAAAACAGCGTGTACGTACAAGCCCAGGCGATCCTGACCCTGCGTATCTACCATTCGGTGTCGCTGTACGACGACAGCAGCCTGCCCCCTTTGCAAATCCCCGATGTGCGCATCGAGCAACTGGGCGAGGCGCGCACCTACGAAAAAGACATCAATGGCCTGCGTCACGGCGTTATCGAGAAGCGCTACGCGATCTACCCGCAACACAGCGGTGAGTTGGTCATTCCACCGCAGGTATTCAATGCCGCACTGGTGGACGCACAGCCTGCCAAGGACGCCGTCGCGCAGGCACCGAAATCCGGCAAACTGATGCGTGTCAGCTCCGCCGAGATCCTGCTGACGGTCAAGGCCAAACCCGCCTCCTACCCGGCCGACGTGCCGTGGCTGCCGGCCCGTAGCCTCAGCCTGAGCGAAAGCTGGAACCCGGAACCGGGGCATGCGCAGGTGGGTGATTCGTTGACCCGCAGCCTGACCGTAAAGGCTGAAGGCCTGGACAGTTCGCAGTTGCCGCCGCTGCCTGCCACCGACGTCAACGGCTTGCGCCGCTACCCGGATCAACCGGTGCTGGGCAATCAGAACAGCGAGCGCGGCCTGATCGGCAGCCGCGAAGACCGCGAAGCCCTGGTGCCAACGCGTGCTGGCGCAATCGAGTTGCCAGCGGTCGAAGTCGTCTGGTGGAACACCTTCGAGGACCACCTCGATCACAGCAGCCTGCCGGCTCAAACCCTACCGGTGGCGAACAATCCGAGCCTGATGGTCGACACCCCGACCGGCATGCCTCAAGTCTTTTCCGCGGCCGACAACGAAGCCCTCTGGTGGTGGAAACTCAGCACCTTGATCCTGGCCTGCACCACTCTGCTGGGCTTCGGCCTCTGGTGGCGCGCCCGTTGGCAACCGGCGATCCTGCGCGCGGCGCAGACTGGCCCGAGCCCGCGCACCGTGCTCGACGATCTCAAGCGCGCCTGTCAGGCCAACGATTCCCACGCCACCCGCCAGGCCCTCGACGCCTGGGCCCGACAACAACCGGAAACCCTGGCCGATATGGCGGCGCGCTTTGTGCCGTTGTCCGACGCCCTCGATGGCTTGAACGGCGCGCTCTACAGCGAAACCGGCCAGCATTGGCAAGGTGAAGACCTGTGGCGGGCGATCAAGGCGATTCCAATTGCCGAGCGGGTTCAGGACCCGGTGGGCGACAGTGGCCTCCCGCCGCTCTACCCCAAATAACCACTGCCACCGCATTCCCTGTAGCAGCTGGCGAAGCCTGCGTTCGGCTGCGCAGCAGTCGTAAAATCGGCACATGCGGTGTATCAGACAAGCCATGCAAGCTGGTTCTACGACTGCTGCGCAGCCGAACGCAGGCTTCGCCAGCTGCTACAGGGTTGTGGTGTTGACCACCTGCAACGTGTTTGCCAGTAAACTCCCTCCCCTTTAGCCGCCATCATTTTCCTCGCGGCCATCACCTTATTTCCTACGGAGTTCACCTTGCGTCTGTTTCACACCTCCGACTGGCACCTTGGGCAAAACCTGCACGGCCAGGAACGCGATTTCGAACACGCCTGCTTTCTCGAATGGCTGCTGCGCCAGCTGAAGCTGGACCAGCCTGACGTGCTGCTGATTGCCGGCGATATCTTCGACACGGTCAACCCGCCGGTCAAAGCCCAGGAACGCCTCTATGACTTCATCGTCAGTGCCCATGAACAACAGCCGAAGCTGACTATCGTGATGATCGCCGGCAACCACGATTCCGGTTCGCGGATCGAACTGCCCGCGCCATTGATGCGGCGTTTGCGTACGCATGCGCTGGGTCGTGTGCTGTGGCTGGATGACGGTCAACTCGACGCTGAGCGCCTGCTGCTGCCATTGCCGGATGCCAAAGGCAAAACCGTCGCCTGGTGCCTGGCGCTGCCGTTCCTGCGCCCCGCCGAGGTGACTGGCGCGCATTTGGGTGACAACTACCTGCGCGGTATCGGTCAGGTTCACGAATGGCTGATCGAAGCGGCCAATGCCAAGCGCAAACCGGGACAAGCGCTGATCGCCATCAGCCACGCGCACATGGCCGGCGGTTCGGTGTCGGAAGACTCCGAGCGCAGCCTGATCATCGGCAACGCCGAAGCACTGCCCGCCAGCCTGTTCGGGCCAAGCATCAGTTACGTCGCCCTCGGTCACTTGCACAAGCCGCAGAAGGTCAACGGTGAAGAGCGCATCCGCTACAGCGGCTCGCCGATTCCGTTGTCGTTCTCCGAGATTGGCTATCAGCACCAGATTCTCGACATCACACTGAAAGGCGAAACCCTGGTCAGCGTCGAACCCAAACTGATCCCCCGGGCGGTGAATCTGCAACGCATCGGTCCCGCGCCATTGGCGGAAATCCTCCTGCAACTGGCCGACCTGCCCAACATCGATCTGCTGGCCGATATCCAGCGCCAGCCATGGCTGGAAGTTCGGGTGCGTCTCGATGAGCCGCAACCGGACTTGCGATATCAAGTGGAAACCGCCCTGCAAGGCAAAGCCGTGCGTCTGGTGCGGATCGCCGCTGAATACGCCGGCAACGGCAGCCGCGACGGCGTGGATGACGGCACGACCTTGATCGAACTCGACCAGCTCTCACCTCAGGAACTGTTCAGCCGCGCCTGGCAGGACAACTACGGCAGCGAGGTCGACGAGCAAACCCTCAAGGACTTCGCCGAGCTATTGCAGGACGTGCAGATGGAGAGCGAACAACCATGAAGATCCTCGCGATCCGCCTGAAAAACCTCGCCTCACTGGCCGGGCCTTTTGAAATCGACTTTACCGCTGAGCCGCTGGCCAGCGCCGGTCTGTTCGCGATCACCGGGCCGACCGGCGCCGGTAAAAGCACCTTGCTCGACGCCTTGTGCCTGGCGCTGTTCGGTGCTGTGCCTCGGCTCAGCAATGCCCAGGTGTCTGCCAAAGCTCCAGACGCCGACGGCGAGATCAGCACCGGCGACCCGCGCACGTTGCTGCGTCGTGGCACAGGTGAAGGGTATGCCGAAGTCGATTTCGTTGGCATCGATGGCCGTCGCTACCGCGCTCGCTGGGAAGCAAATCGCGCCCGCGAAAAGGCCGGAGGCAAGCTGCAAGCCAGTCGCCAGAGCTTGCGCGACATCGATCTGGATCAACTGCTGGCCAGTCAGAAAGTTGAATTCAAAACCCAGCTCGAATCTGTACTGGGCCTGAACTTTGAGCAATTCACCCGTGCGGTGCTGTTGGCTCAAAGCGAATTCAGTGCGTTCCTCAAGGCTAACGACAACGAACGTAGCGAACTGCTGGAGAAACTCACCGACACCGCGTTGTATACGCGCCTCGGTCGCCGGGCGTTCGACAAAACCAAAGAGGCTCGCGACACCCACAAACTGTTGCAGGACCAGGCCACCGGCGTGACGCCGTTGTCGCCGGAGGCCCGGGCGGAACTCGATGAACGCTTCAACGAGGCTCAGCAACAACTCAAGACCCAGCAAGCGCAACTCAAGCAATTGGAACTGCAACACACCTGGCTCAAGGACTTGCGTCAGTTACAGGACGAACAACAGAGCGCCACCGAACAACTGCAAGCGGCCCGGCAGCACTGGGAGGGCCTGTCCGGCGAACGCTTGAAGCTGACTCGCCTGGAACAACTGGCCCCGCAACGGCACCAGTTCGCCCGCAAGACTGAGCTCACCGCCCAGCTCACACCGCTGGCCGCGCAGATTCAGCAGCACACCCAACAGCAAATCGAGCTGAACGAGCGCCAGACGCAACTCGAACACAGCCTCAGCACTGCGCAGACCGCGCTGGTCGAGGCGCAAAGCCAACACACCTCAAGCGCTCCGCTGCTGCGTCAGGCCTTCGAAGAGCAAAGCACCCTCGCCCGTCTGGTCAAGGATGCCAGTCTCAGTGCCGACCTCAAGCAGCACGCGGAACTGGCCTGCACTCAGGGCCAAAACACGATCCAAGGCTTGCTCGACCAACAGAAACAGGTCGCCGAGCGTTTGCAGCGGATTGCCGGGGAGCTTGAGCAAAGCACCCCTCTGGCGCCCTTGAGCGATGCCTGGAACGCCTACCGTGATCGCCTGCAACAGCTGATGCTGATCGGCAATCGCCTGAACAAGGGCCAGGCCGAGCTGGCCGCCCTGGAACAAAGCGCCGCTCGCGCTGCCGAGGACCTGTCCACTCAGCGCCAGAACCTTGAAGTGCTGTACAAGGAGGCCGGCGCCGAACCGGAAGCGGTGGCCGAGCAGATCCAGATTCTCGGGAGTCTGTTGCAAGATAACCGCAAGCAGCAGCGGGCCTTAGAGGAACTGACGCGCCTGTGGGCCAGTCAGCAGGAACTGGACAAACGCGCGTCCGAGCTCCAGCAGCGTCAGATGATCGCTCAGCAAGAACGAGAACGTCTGACCCAGGAGGGTGTGAAAGCCAAGAGCGAATTGCTCGTCGCCGAACAGACCCTGACCGTCACCCGCGAACTGCTGGAACGCCAGCGCCTGGCTCGCAGCGCCAGCGTCGAAGAACTGCGCGAGCAGCTGCAGGACGATCAGCCATGCCCGGTTTGTGGCAGCCCCGACCATCCTTATCATCAGCCCGAAGCCCTGCTGCAGAGCCTTGGCCGGCATGATGAAAGCGAACAGGCCAACGCCCAAAAAGCCGTCGACCTGCTGAAAGAACAGCTCACTGACCTGCGCGCTGAAGTGGGCGGCGTGATTGCCCAGCAAAAGGAGTTGCTGCAGCAACAAGAACACCTCGCGACCCAGCAACAGAGCCTGGCGCCGAGCCTTGAAGCACATCCGTTAGCTGCGCAGCTGCTCACGCAGGATGCGGCTAAACGCGATGCCTGGCTGATGCAGCAAAACAATCAGTTGAACCAAAGCATCGCTCAAGACGAACAACGGCAAACCGCCCTGCTCACCTTGCAGCAAGACGCCGCGCGCCTTCAACAGCAACTGCGTAGCGCTGAAGCGGCGAGCCAACAAGCAGCCCAACACCTGGCCAACCAGCAACGTGAGTTGAGCAGCGATCGCCAGCGTCTGGACGAGGAATTGACGGCGTTCAGCACCCTGCTCCCGGCCGATACGCTGCAAGCGCTGCGCAACGAACCGGCCGCGACCTTCATGCAGTTGGACCGGCAGATCAGCCAGCGCCTGGAGCAACTCGATCAGCAACGCGATGAACTGGGCGAACAGCAACAACGGCAGCAGACGCTGGAGAAAGAACAGGACCGCCAACTCACTCGCCTCCAGCAGTTGGAAACGGCCCGCCAGCAGTTCACCGCCCTCGCCGACCAGCAACAGGCCTGCCAACAAAAACTCAGGCAATTGCTCGGCGAACACAACAGCGCCGAGCAGTGGCAGCAGCAACTGGATCAAGCCGTCGAACAGGCGCGCAATGCCGAGGCGACCGCCAATCAGGAACTGCAAGCCGTGCGTACGCGGCTGGTGCAGTTGGGCGCCGAACTCAAGGCCCAGCAGGAACGCGCGCAGGCACTGGAAGCTGAAGATCGCGAGCTGAGCGGCAAGATAGCCGACTGGCGCGCTTTGCATCCGGAACTGGATGACGGTGGCCTGGAAGCTCTGCTGAGTGTCGACGACCAGCAGGTCAGCGAACTGCGCCAGCAATTGCAGCAAAGCGAAAAAGCCATCGAACAGACCAAAGTCCTGTTGCAGGAACGCGATCAACGTCTGCTCAATCACCAGGCACAACACAACGGCAATCTCGACGCCGAACAACTGGCGACAGCGCTTGTCGAGCTGCAAAACCTGTTCACTGCCAGCGAACACCGTTGCGCCGAACTCCGCGCCCAACAGGCCGAGGATCAGCGCCGGCAAAACGCCAATCAGGCCCTTGCGCAGCAGATCGCCGACGCCTACACCGAATACCAGCGCTGGGCACGTTTGAATGCACTGATCGGTTCGGCCACGGGCGACACCTTCCGCAAGATCGCCCAGGCCTACAACCTCGACCTGCTGGTGCATCACGCCAATGTTCAGTTGCGGCAACTGGTGCGGCGCTATCGCCTCAAACGTGGCGGCAGCATGCTCGGGTTGTTGGTGATGGACACCGAGATGGGGGATGAACTGCGTTCGGTGCATTCGTTGTCCGGCGGCGAGACGTTCCTGGTATCGCTGGCCCTGGCGCTCGGTCTGGCATCGATGGCATCGAGCACGCTGAAAATCGAATCGTTGTTCATCGACGAAGGCTTCGGCAGCCTCGATCCGGAATCCCTGCAACTGGCCATGGATGCGCTCGACGGCTTGCAGGCGCAGGGACGAAAAGTCGCGGTGATTTCACACGTGCAGGAAATGCACGAACGGATTCCAGTGCAGATTCAGGTGCGCCGTCAGGGCAACGGCCTGAGTACGCTGGAGGTGAATTGAATACGCTGTATTCCTTCCGCCGCTGCCCCTACGCGATGCGGGCGCGCATGGCCCTGCGCTACGCCGGGGTTGCGGTGAACATTGTCGAGGTCAGCCTGAAGGCCAAACCTGCCGAAATGCTCGCGCTGTCGAGCAAAGGCACGGTGCCGGTGCTGAGCGTCGACGGTCAGGTGATCGATGAAAGCCTGGCGATCATGAACTGGGCCCTGGCGCAGAACGATCCGCAGGATTGGTTGCTCAAGGATGATCCTGTCGGCCAGCAACTGATCACCGAGCTGATTGAAGAAAACGACCAGGTGTTCAAGGTTCACCTGAATCGCTACAAGTACGCCGAGCGATACCCCGAGCAGCCAATGACGGTTTATCGAGCTGAGGGCGAGGTGTTTTTGCGCAGGCTCGATGAGTTGCTGGAGGGACGCGACTACTTGCTGGCCGAGCATCCGAGCCTGGCGGATGTGGCACTGATGCCGTTCGTGCGGCAATTCGCCCATGTGGATCGCGAGTGGTTTGGGCAATCGCCCTATCGCCGTTTGCAGGCCTGGTTGCAGCGGTTTCTGGAGTCGGAGCTATTTACTGACGTGATGCGCAAGTAGCCGCACCGATCCCTGTAGCAGCTGGCGAAGCCTGCGTTCGGCTGCGCAGCAGTCGTAAATTCTGTATGTCAGATCTACTTGGAAGACCGCGTACTCTGGTTTCACGACTGCTGCGCAGCCGAACGCAGGCTTCGCCAGCTGCTACCAGATGCGTCGTCTAGGCGACTCACGCCAACACTTCACACATCTGCAACGCCGAGCAATCCACCTGGAACGGCCCGAAAAAATCGTTCTGGCGTTCGATTGGCGGATTGCCGGTCAGCAGACCCAGGGCCTTCGCGGTTTCAATGTTACGAGCAAGGTTGTGATTGGCTTCGATAGTCCGTGCCACTGACCCCGCTGAGCCCTGCCCTATCCCCAACAAGGAAGATCCATTGGTCATGAACGCCAGGAAGGCGATGACCCAAAGTCTGTGCCCTTTCATTCCCCGGCGACTCCCGCGAGTTCAGCCTGATCGACCATCGCGGTGTGCGAACGGTGTTCAAACTGGATGCCGGGATGAGCGACTTGAACTGGCGCTTCAAGAGGCTGACGCGATTGAGGCGAAAGGCTGACAAGCAGCACCAGGATCACGTAAAGAGCGATAGCCAGGTAGGCGCCGTGTTTGGCAGAAGTGATGATTGCGCTGACCATGATGTTCTCCGCAGGCATGTTTCGATGCCCACAGAATCGATCAAGAAAGCGGTGATAACCACTCAGGGTTATCCATAGTAACCATCAGCTTCGTTAATCATTAAACCAAACTATCTCAGTCTTCAATAAAACTCATCAGGCGCTCGCGGGCCGCATCCGGCTCGGATGGAACGGGCTGGGCAGCCGAAAGAATGGGGGTGGAATAGAGAAACAGAAGAACCACGGCCAGACGCATTGCCATGCTGTCGATCCTTATCAGGAGAAGGAGTCAAAAAATCAGCGTCAAATTTAAACTAATGGCCCCGTGATATCAATTACTAGTTTGATAGCAATATGATGCTGTCGTAAATGCGTTATGCAGGAGCGACATCACTCACGCTTCTCGAAGCTTCAGCTCGATCGGCGCAAGTGACTTCGCTCCTGCATAAAGGGTGCAGGGTTCAACTTTCAGGCTTGGGTCTTGTGATCCAGTGCGGCGTAAAAGTTAGCGCTCTGTTGCAGGTATTTCTGGGTGTAGCTTTGGGCGTGGGATTTTTTATCGCTGATTTCAATGTTGGCGTTGGCTGGCAACGCAACGGTGGCAGAGATGGCGGAAGCGGCGATTACGGAGAAGAGATTGAAGTTCATGGCGTTGTTCCTCGGATTCAGTTGGCTTGCTTGCCCGGTGGGGCCGTGAAGCAAACTTAACCGTCGAGGTTGGCACCTTGAAATCTTTTGTAGCATTAGCAGATATCAGCGTCATTAATAGAAGGATGCAGGCCCCATCAACCGGGGCCTGCGGCCTATTGACGCACCAGGAACTTGAGGTCGCTCGGGGCATCCATTGGCAGTTTTTGCACGGTTTTACCCAGCAAGCCTGTCTTTGAATCGCGCTCGACGACGACAATCTGGTTGCTTTTCTGATTGGCGATCAACACGAACTTGCCGCTCGGATCGAGGCTGAACTCGCGCGGGTGATCACCTTCAACGGAACGGCGCTGCAGTTCCTTGAGGTGCCCGGTCACAGGATCGATGGCGAATACCAACAGCTGATTGGTGGTGCCACGGTTGCTGACGTAGAGAAACTTGCCATCGCTCGACGCGTGAAGCGCAGCGGCGGCCTTGTCCGAAACGGGTTGCCCCGTCGCCAACTCGACCATCTGCGTTTGCTTGAGTTGGCCGTCCTTGTAATCGAACACCGCAACCTGCGCGCTCATTTCCATGGTCAGCCACGCGTGCTTGCCATCGGCGCTGAACAGCAGATGACGCGGACCGCTGCCGGGTGGCATCTGGACAGACGCCGGTATAGCAGCAGTCAAGGGCAGTTCCGGGTTGGCCTTGGGGTCGAAGCGATAGGCAAAGACCTTGTCGGCGCCCAGGTCATTGGAGAACACATACTGGCCGTCCGGCGAGGAAACCGTGGAATGCACGTGCGCCGACATCTGCCGTTCAGGATTGACCCGGCTCGATGGATGGCTGCTCATCTGCACCACGGGTTTGAGCTTGCCATCAGCGTCCACCGGCAACACCGCCAGGGTGCCGCCCGGATCTTCAGACACCGAATAGTTGCTGACAAACAGATGACTGGCTTCAGCGCTGAGGCCCGAATGCGTCGGCTCGTTGCCCAGGCTCTGCACCTGATTGATCAGGCTCAGCTCATGGGTTTTCGGATCGATCGCATAACTGCTGACGCGCCCTACCGGATCGGTCTGCCCCGGGCCGTTTTCGTTGACCACGAACAGCTGACGCTGATCCTTGGACAGGGTCAGCCAGGATGGGTTTTCGCTCTTGATCACTTGCAACGGCTTGGCGTCGATCAGCCCGGCAGCGCTGTCGAAGTTCAGGCGATAAATCCCCTGGCTCTGACCGGCCGTGTAGGAACCGACCAGCAACTGATAGTCGTCAGCCGACGCAACTTGAAAACCCGTTGCGCCGACGCTGCCGACCATCAACAGTGGCCAGAGCTTACGCATCCTCATTCGTTTCTTCCTCGTCGTCATCACCGCGGAACGCGGTCATGCACACCAAGCGGTGCTCACCGGAACTGCCGGTGATCAGCCAGCTTTGCAGGTCTGGATCGAAGGTCGCGGCCTCGACCTCGGCGGGGGTGAACTCCCAGTGCTTGGACACACGACCGTCCAGGCATTCGATGTGCAGGTTGTCGTCTTCATCGAGGGAGAATTCAAAGGCGTGCAGCCCGTCGATTTCCACCATATCGCAGTGTTCGAGGGTGGCGAGCAAGGTGTCTGTTGGGGCGGTCATGGCAGTCAATCTTTGAATGGGAAAGACGCAATGATAGCTCATCACACCGCAATGATCGTTCCCACGCTCTGCGTGGGAATGCCTCTTCGGACGCTCTGCGTTCGGCTTTGAAGGGACGCAGAGCGTCCCGGGCTGCATTCCCACGCAGAGCGTGGGAACGATCAGTCACAGGTTTAGAGGGCTTCGCGCGAAGGCTGCCCATCCACCAACCGCTGAATACGCAGCGGATTGCCATTCTTCAAGGCCTCCGGCAGCAGGCTGTCCGGATAGTTCTGGAAGCACACCGGGCGCAGGAAACGGTCGATGGCCAAAGTGCCCACCGAGGTTCCGCGCGCATCGGAAGTGGCCGGATACGGACCGCCGTGGACCATCGAATCGCAGACTTCCACGCCAGTCGGATAGCCGTTGAGCAGGATCCGTCCGACCTTGAGTTCCAGCAACGGCGTCAGCTCAGCGAACTGCTCAAAATCCGCCGGCTCGCCAATGATCGTCGCCGTCAGCTGGCCGCGCAGGCCGTTCAACGCGGCGCTGAGTTGCGCCTGATCGGCGACCTCGACGAACACCGTGGTCGGGCCGAACACTTCTTCCTGCAGCACTTCGTCGCCATTGACCAACAGGCTGACATCGGCCTTGAACAGCTGCGGTTGCGCCTGATTGCCCTGTTGCGCACTGCCGGCCAGGTGCTCGATGCCGGGGTGAGCGAGGAGTTTTTGCAGGCCTTTGCCATAGCTGCTCAGGGTCCCGGCATTGAGCATGGTTTGCGCCGGCTGATCGCCGATCAGCCCCGCCACCTGTTGCACGAATGTGGTGAATTGAGGCGAACGAATACCAATCACCAAGCCGGGATTGGTGCAGAACTGACCACAACCCTGGACCACCGAAGCAGTCAGGTCACGAGCGACCGATTCGGCGCGAACGTGCAGCGCCTGCGGCAACACGATTACCGGGTTGATGCTCGACATCTCGGCGAACACCGGAATGGGCTGCGCACGTGCTGCGGCCATGTCACACAACGCCCGGCCGCCCTTGAGCGAACCGGTAAAACCAACCGCCAGAATTGCCGGATGCTTGACCAGCGCTTCGCCGACGCCACCGCCGTAGATCATGTTGAACACGCCGGCCGGCATACCGGTTTTCTCGGCGGCGCGGATGATCGCGTCGGCCACCTGTTCGGCCGTGGCCATGTGACCGCTGTGGGCCTTGAACACCACCGGGCATCCGGCGGCCAATGCCGATGCGGTGTCGCCGCCAGCTGTGGAGAACGCCAACGGAAAGTTGCTGGCACCAAATACGGCCACCGGGCCGAGGCCGATGCGGTACTGACGCAGGTCCGGACGCGGCAACGGTTGGCGTTCAGGCAACGCTTGATCGATCCGCGCACCGTAGAAATCACCGCGACGCAGCACCTTGGCGAACAAACGCATCTGACCGCTGGTGCGACCGCGTTCGCCTTGAATCCGAGCGGCGGGCAGCGCGGTTTCGCGGCAGACCAGCGCCACAAAGTCATCGCCCAGCGCGTCCAGTTCATCGGCAATCGCGTCGAGAAATTGCGCCCGACGTTCGGCGCTCAGGCTGCGATAGGCCGGGTAAGCCGCGGCGGCAGCCTTGGCGGCGGCATCGACTTCTTCCGGCGTCGCCTGGGAGAAATCGTACGGCAGGGCTTCGCCCGTGCTGGCGTCGACGCTCTGTAGTTTGAGCTGGCCGGCCGCACTGCGCTGACCGCCGATGTAGTTGTGACCAAGAATTCGGGTCATGCCTATCTCCTTAAAGGGGGCTAACGGTGCCGGGCTCGAACGCTGCTTCAACCGGTGCAATCCCGTTGATCAACGGTGCACCGAACTCGGCCTGACTGATCTCGAACACGTCACCCGGCCGGGTGCGAATGCCGTCGGCAAAGGACAGCGTCGCGGTGCCGAAGAAATGAATGTGCACATCGCCCGGGCGCAGGAATTGGCTGTACTTGAAATGGTGGTACTCGAGGTTTTCCAGGCTGTGGCACATGTTGGCCTCGCCACTGAGAAACTCGTTCTGCCACAGCACTTCGCCGTCACGCAGGATGCGGCTGGTGCCTGCCAGATGCTGCGGCAATTCACCGACGCGAAGTTCCGGTCCGTAACTGCAGCTGCGCAATTTGGAGTGGGCCAGGTACAGGTAATTCTTGCGTTCCATCACGTGATCGGAGAACTCGTTGCCCACGGCAAAGCCGAGTCGATACGGTTTGCCGTCGTGGCCGATGACGTAGAGCCCGCTGAGCTCTGGTTCCTCCCCCGCGTCTTCGGCGAACGGTGGCAACGGGAACGGTTGGCCCGGACGCACGACGATGCTGCCGTCGCCCTTGTAGAACCATTCCGGTTGTACGCCGGCCTGCCCCGCTGTCGGTTTGCCGCCCTCAACGCCCCATTTGAAGATGCGCATGGTGTCGGTCATCGCGGCTTCATCGCCGACTTGCTGATGCATCTTGTCCCGGGCCGACGCGCTGCCCAGATGGGTCAGGCCCGTGCCGCTGACCAGCATGTGCGCCGGGTCCGGATGATCCAGCGGCGGCAGGATGCGCAACTTGGCCAGCAGTTCGGCATAGTCATGGCTGATGCCCAGGCCCAGGGTTTTCACCTGCTGCTCAAGATTGACCCCGGCCTCTATCGCGGCCAACGCCAGGTCGCGAACGGTGCGCGCGTCTTGCACTTCGCGCACCCGACCGTCTTCGACCACGCCCACCCGGCGCTCGCCGTTACTCAATTCGAACTGAACTAAACGCATGAACCTTCTCCTGTTATTCAAAACACCACCGATCCCTGTGGGAGCGGGCTTGCCCGCGATGACGGCGGCACATTCACAAATGATGTGTCAGGTAGATTGCTATCGCGGGCAAGCCCGCTCCCACAGGGATGGTGGTCATCACAATATGCGGGTCAGGTGCGGGTAGCCCCACGGGCACTGGCAGCGAACTGGTCGGTTGGCAATACGTGCTTGCGCTCCAGCAGGCGATAAACCACACCGGTCAATACCAACCCGAACACCATCACACCCGACAGGAAATACAGACCCGAAGCCAGGTTGCCGGTGTATTCCTTGAGCGCGCCGATCACGAACGGACCGATGTAGCCGCCGAGGTTGCCCACCGAATTGATCAACGCGATTCCCGCCGCCGCACTGGCGCCGGCAAAGAAGCGGCCCGGCAAAGTCCAGAACACCGCGGTGCAGGAAAACAGCGCGAAGGCCACCAGGCATAACGCCGCCAGTTGCAGCACCGGCACCGTCAGCCAGGCGCTGAGGAACAGGCCGATGGCACCCAACACGTAAAGCACCGCCAAGTGGCCGTAGCGATCATTCAAGCGGTCGGAACTGCGCGGAATGATCAGCAACCCGATGATCCCGAAGATGTACGGCACCGACGACACGAAACCGGTCACCAGATCCGTACCACCGAACTGCTTGATCAAGGTCGGCAGCCACAAGCCCAGGCCGTAGATGCTCAGCGTCACCGGCAGATAGAACAAAGCCAGCAGCAACACGCGTTTGTCCTTGAGGGCGTGCAACGGATTGCCGTGGCGGGTCTGCCCGTATTCTTCAAGATCCTTTTTCAGTTCGCCGGTCAGCCAGTCCTTTTCAGCCTGGTCCATCCACTTCACCTGTTTCGGACCGTCCGGCAGCCAACGCAGCACTGGCCAGGTCAACAGGATCGCCGGAGCACCGATGACGATGAACAGCCACTGCCAGCCATGCAGGCCAAGAATCCCGTCCATGCCGAGCAGCCCCCCGGACACCGGGCCGGTGATCAACATGGCGATGGGTTGCGACAGGATGAACAGCCCGAGGATCTTGCCGCGATGGCGCACCGGGAACCACTGGGTGATGTAGTAGAGAACGCCCGGGAAGAACCCGGCTTCCGCCGCACCGAGCAGAAAGCGCATCACATAGAAACTGTGCGGCCCCTGGACGAAGGCCATACCGATGGTGATGGCGCCCCAAGTGACCATGATCCTTGCGAACCAGCGCCGTGCGCCGAAGCGTTCGAGCATCAGGTTGCTGGGGATTTCCAGCAGGAAATAGCCAATGAAAAACAGCCCGGCACCCAGCCCGTAAGCGGCGTCACCGATGCCGAGGTCGGCGCCCATGTGCAGCTTGGCGAAGCCTACGGCAGAGCGATCCACATAGGCGATCAGGTACAGCAGGATCAGGAAAGGAATGAGTTTTAGCGTGATGCGACGAATAAGCCGCAGTTCCTGGCTCATGAGATCGGTCTCCGATTGTTGTTGTTATAGAACCTCGGGGGACGCCTCTCGCGGAAAACCGCCAGGGCAATCCCTCCGTTGAACTGGACTATATAGTAATACTATTTACGCAACAACACTTCCAAACAGGCGAATTTGCGCTTATGTTACGCCTCAGCTCGAACAATATAGTCATACAATAAGAGAACCGATCATGACTGATAAGAAACCCACCCTGCGCTCCGCCCAATGGTTTGGCACTGCCGACAAGAACGGCTTCATGTACCGCAGCTGGATGAAGAATCAGGGCATCGCTGACCACCAGTTCCATGGCAAGCCGATCATCGGCATCTGCAACACCTGGTCGGAACTGACCCCGTGCAACGCGCATTTCCGCCAGATTGCGGAGCACGTCAAACGTGGGGTGATCGAAGCTGGGGGCTTTCCCGTGGAATTCCCGGTGTTCTCCAACGGCGAATCGAACCTTCGTCCGACCGCCATGCTCACCCGCAACCTGGCGAGCATGGACGTCGAAGAAGCGATTCGCGGCAACCCGATTGACGGTGTCGTACTGCTGACCGGCTGCGACAAAACCACCCCGGCGTTGTTGATGGGCGCGGCCAGTTGCGACGTGCCGGCGATCGTCGTCACCGGCGGGCCGATGCTCAACGGCAAACACAAGGGCCAGGACATCGGCTCGGGCACCGTGGTCTGGCAACTCAGCGAACAAGTAAAAGCGGGCACCATCACTATTGACGATTTCCTTGCGGCCGAAGGTGGCATGTCCCGTTCGGCCGGCACGTGCAACACCATGGGCACCGCGTCTACCATGGCCTGCATGGCCGAAGCACTGGGCACTTCCCTGCCCCACAACGCGGCGATTCCAGCGGTCGATGCGCGTCGTTATGTGCTGGCGCACATGTCCGGCATGCGCGCGGTGGAGATGGTTCGCGAAGACTTGAAGCTGTCGAAAATCCTCACCAAAGAAGCCTTCGAAAACGCCATTCGCGTGAACGCTGCCATTGGTGGTTCGACCAACGCCGTGATCCATTTGAAAGCCATTGCCGGGCGCATCGGTGTCGAGCTGGATCTGGATGACTGGACCCGCATCGGTCGAGGTATGCCGACCATCGTCGACCTGCAACCGTCCGGGCGTTTCCTGATGGAAGAGTTTTACTACGCTGGCGGCCTGCCAGCGGTGCTGCGTCGTCTGGGTGAGGCCAACCTGATTCCGCATCCGAATGCCTTGACCGTCAACGGCAAGACCCTTGGCGAGAACACCAGGGACGCGCCGATCTATGGGCAGGACGAAGTGATCCGCACCCTCGACAACCCGATCCGTGCCGACGGCGGCATTTGTGTGTTGCGCGGCAACCTCGCACCACTGGGTGCGGTGCTCAAGCCTTCAGCCGCCAGCGCCGAACTGATGCAACATCGCGGGCGTGCGGTGGTGTTCGAGAACTTCGACATGTACAAGGCGCGGATCAACGATCCGGAGCTTGAGGTGGATGCCAACTCGATTCTGGTGATGAAGAACTGCGGTCCAAAGGGTTATCCGGGCATGGCCGAAGTCGGCAACATGGGCTTGCCGGCCAAGTTGCTGGCCCAGGGTGTGACGGACATGGTGCGCATTTCCGATGCGCGCATGAGCGGCACGGCGTACGGCACTGTCGTTCTGCACGTCGCCCCGGAAGCGGCCGCTGGCGGACCTTTGGCGACGGTGAAAGAAGGTGACTGGATCGAACTCGATTGCGCCAACGGTCGTCTGCACCTGGACATTCCCGACGCCGAACTGGCCGCGCGCATGGCCGATCTGCAACCGCCGCAGCAACTGATCGTGGGGGGTTATCGTCAGCTGTACATCGATCATGTGTTGCAGGCGGATCAGGGTTGCGATTTCGACTTCCTGGTCGGCTGCCGTGGCTCAGAAGTACCGCGCCACTCCCACTAACACCTTCCGTTGATCGTTCCCACGCTCTGCGTGGGAATGCAGCCCGTGACGCTCCGCGTCACTTCCCGCGTGGGACGCAGAGCGTCCCTTGATGCATTCCCACGCAGAGCGTGGGAACGATCACCGCGCGCCTGTTATCATGCGCGGCACCCCACCCCACAGGATCGCGCCGCTCCCCATGGATTACCGCAAACCCTCCGACCGAAAAAGCATGCACTCGCGCATCGTCCAGGAACTGGGCATGCAGATCGTTTCCGGACGCTTCAAGCCGTGCGACAAACTGCCTGCCGAAGCCTTGTTATGCGAAGAGTACGCGGTCAGTCGCCCAGTCCTGCGCGAAGCCACCCGGGTTTTGGTCGCCAAGGGTCTGGTGTATTCCCGTCCGCGCGTGGGCACGGTGGTCAAGCAGCGCAAGGAATGGCACATGCTCGATCCGGATGTGCTGCACTGGCTGATGCAAAGCAGCCCGCAAAATGAATTCTTCGACCTGCTGACCAGCGTACGCAGCATCATCGAACCCGCCGCGGCCGCCCTCGCCGCACAGTTCGCCACGGACGCGGACATCGCCTCCATCGGTGAAGCCTACCAACGCATGGAAGCGGCGCCGACACCGGAAGCGCTGCTGCAACCGGACCTGGATTTCCATAGCCGGATTGCCGATGCGACCCATAACGACTTGCTGGCCAACCTGTGCAACATGCTATCGGTGGCGATTGCCGAAGCCTTGAAGCATTCCAACCAGCGACCGAACCTGCATGAACTGGCATTGCCCCGGCACAAGGCAATTCTGACGGCGATCGAGAACCGGGATGCGCTGGGTGCGCGGCATGCGACGCTGGTGCAGCTGGATGATGCGCGGAGTGCGTTGAATGCGGTGTTGGGCGCTGATCCCGAGTAATCAGCAGTCAGGGGCACGACCCTGTTCAACCAATGAGGGTGCGGTATCCGGCTACCGCACCCGGCAATCGCCTGTCCCGTAGGCTCATGATTCCAATCATGCAAAGGATTGCATCATGCCTACAGCTCCATCGCCGGACACCACGGCGTATACCGACGTCACAGCCCGCGCGGTCAGCGCACAGTTTGGCACTCGTCCGACATTACGCTCGGTAACCGCCCACCTGCTCCAGAGCAGCCTGCTGGAAAAATATCCGTCACTGGATTTCGATCCCGAGCGCACTCGTCTCGCACAGCCGTTCTCCGGGGGCGGCTGGACGCTCACCCTGTTGCTCGACGTGGCGCTCAACTACCTGGCGAGCGGCACTGCACCGCGGCTGGACGAACAGTACGGTCGCCAGTGTTTTCTAACCAACAAAGCGCCCGTGCGCCTGTCGGTCGATAGCACCCGCCGTCGTGAACCTGATATGCAAATTATCGCGGGCATCATGGCTGAATTGACCGCCACTGTTCATATCGGCTTCCAGGAAGACCTCAGTGCCTATTGGAACGCAGCGACCGACAATAGCGTCAGTCGCTGGCAATGGATTGCTGATTTGCTGGCCGGCGTGCTGAAAACCTCCTCTGTTCGCCACTCGTCAACCAACAGCCTGCAAGCCGACCTCCTCACCGAGCTCTGCAACAACCCCGATAAACAGCAGCGCCTTGAGGCTCCCGGGTCCAAAGGCAGGATCCACGCCTGCTTCATCGAAACCACGTTGAGCAAAGATCAGCTGTCGGTCAGCCTGCAAAGTCCTGACATTTTGCTGATCTGCGGTGAAACCCGTCTGCTGTGCAGCGTGTCCGGTGACATCGAATCATTTCCGTCCCTTGAGGCGTTCGGGCGGGCCTGGTGCGCACGGTTTGAACCGGGCCTGATGGCCGATGCCATTGCCTGGAAACGTTACGAACCTGACGGCAACCTTTTCGACACCCAGGCAGCCCTGCTGCTGAACCAACAGCTCGAAGACCTGGCCGCGCTGACGCTGCCGGCACGCACTAGCCTGGACGACCTGGAAAAACGCTACGAGGCCATCACCGATCCGGCCACGCGATTCATTGGCGCCCAGGCGAGCATTGGAACAGACCTCACTCACCTTCCCCTAATACAGGAAACGATTCCCCAGTGGTTGCAAAAGGCCGAAGCTACCGACCGCATGGCCTATCGCAAACAGGTGCTGGCCCTCGCAAGCCTCAAGCAACAGGCGGCAGGCCGCTCGTTTCAGACGGGTATCGACGACCTTCATACCTTCGCCAAAAAAGCGCTGCGTCAGCAGATGAGCGAAGATCGACCCACCGCCCCCGACTATGACGCCGATCAGCTGGAGCTCACCTTCCATGTACCCGTCGGCGACTTGGGCAGCGGTTATATTCACCGGACCAAAATGTCGTTGACTCAACTGGCAATCAATAACCTGGCCAGTAGACCCAATGGCCGAATAACCATCCGTCACACCGCAGGCCTGGTGATTCAAGACTGGGTCACCGAGGCTTATCTGTTGGATTTGGTCAACCGGGTGAATATCGGCAAACAGTACCCTGAGTTAATTCAGGCCCAATTGCTTGACGACACCCCGCAAGCGCGGGAACGCCAGCGACTGTTCGGCCTGGAGCTTGCCGTTCACTTGCCGATGTTGGCCCTGGAACAGGCGATCAAGGCTGAACAAGGCTTCACTCGTCAGGGCTATCGCTACGTCGAAGCGTTGATGCACGGCACCAGGGCTGAGCGATTCGTGGACGAGCAGGAAATTGTCCTGCGCCCCCTGGCTTTCCAAAGAAAGCCACAGGCCGAGTGCGACGTGGTCAGCAACATGTTCATCATCGAACCCCGTGATCTGCACGCCGATGGTCCGCACATCCTCTACCGACCGCTGTATGTTCCGGCGCTCCAGCAATTCCCGACCCGCCAAGCCCTGTGGCGCGCCATTGCGCAACCGGGTCAATTGCAGAGCAGCGTACTGACGTGGCTGACGGACCGTGCACGACCTGTCTACGACAACAACGGACTCAACGAACCACACATTATTCACTTCCACGTTGGCGATGATTTCGTACCACTTCAAAAGCCGAAACCGGCGATTCTGGCAGGCAACGAAGCCGCCGCCGACTGGATCGCGGCGCTGGAACACGGTCGGTTGCTAATGCAACTGTTCGATAGTAATGCCCGTGCATTGGTCGAACTGGCTGACCGGCAATCGGTGTCCAATGCCGAGAGCCGCTGGGCGATCATCCTCGAAGGTGGCTGGCTGCTGTTCAACAACCTGCTTTTACCCCTGGCGCGCGGCCCCGCCATGCTGGTGGGCTGGATGCTGCAAATTACCCATAGCCTGATCCAGGACCTGCCAGCGCTGGACAGCAATGACGCCATGTCGCGGGAGCAAGCCTGGGTCGATGTGTTGCTTAACATTGGGCTGTTACTGCTGCATGCGCCACTTCGCGAAGCCAGCCCCAACGCACTCCCCCCCAACGCTGCCCCAGAGTTTGCGCAGGTGTTGGCCCCATTGCGTCAGCCCACCGCGCACCCCTTCGATACAACCAGGGCTGAAATCACCGAGGCTTCGCCGGGATTACCCTCCGAGCCACCGGGCAGTGGCAACACCCTGCTGGACTTCAACCTGTCTACCGCTCGCGATTCAGCCTCGGCCCGATTGTTCGAAAAACTCAAGGCCGTGCGGGTTCCGTGGCCGGCTAAGCTGCCAGACCCGATTGCCTCCGGCCCATTCAAAGGGCTGTACCGAATCAACGACAAATGGCACGCCACCGTCGCAGCCCTGTTTTTTCGCGTGAGCACCGTACCGGGATTTGGCGAGGTCTATCTGGTACACCCTGAACATCCTGATCATCCCGGTTTCAAACTGAAGTCCGATGGCCAAGGCAGATGGACCCTGGACCAAGGGCTGAAACTGCTCGGCGGTGGCCGCAAAAAAAGAATTGATGCGTTGCGCGAGCAACAACAACAGCGAATCGGGGAGCTGGAGCAGCAGTTTCAGGACTTTCTCGATCAGCAGGATCGCACGGTAAGACGCGTCGACATTGCCGACAACCTGGCACAGTTGAAACTCAAGAGCCCTTCCAGCACTGAGCAAGAGCGCTCCACTTTCCGCCAGCGGTACGTCCAGGAGCTGGACATCCAGACTCAAAGCTACGTAACGCTAATCGCCGGCATCAAGGAAAAAAGCGCTTTGACGGGCCTACCTGTCGACGAAAAAATGCGCAGCGTATTGCTGGGCAACATCATCAAAAATGAACGTAAACGGATTGTCATGGCTGACCATGATCGTGAAGCCGCCAACGCGAACTCCTCTGAGTTCAGCACTGCAGGGCGACTTTATGAGGCGCTGATTACCGGGGACGAAGGACTCTGGGATCGCTACCTCGACTTTGTACGCACAACCAGCGAAATCAATGAAGTCATGATCAAGTCCTATGAAGAAGTGGACAAGCGGCTGCAAGAACTTGAACAGATCCCCCAGCTGGGTGCGCAAGCGCTGGAAGAGTTGAACAAGGGTCGACCGGAAAACGAGCTGACAGCCCTAAGGGTCAAGATTTTTCAACTGATTACCCTGCGAATCCTCAGCGTCCAGACACTCCTGAGCGACACCACCACCGCCCTGGAAGCAGCCATCGACCCCTTGGTGATGCTGTCCCGGTCCCATGCGGAATTACAGTCTGCCCATGTTTATGAATCCTCGGACCGCATCGCTGTGCTCGACAACCTGGTCGACCGCTACAACAAGGCGCAGGACGCCCTGGGGAGTATCGAAATCTTCAGCGCCGATGAGTTACATATGCCGGCATTCAACCGCTTGCGCGAGATCATCGAGCAATTGCGCGTCGATGCCGAGCAGCGCCTGGCCGATGAACTTCAAAGGTCGTCACCCGCACAGGCGCAATCATCCACGCAAGAAGCGGGTACTTCGAAAGGAACAGCCGGTGGCAGGAAGCCTTCCACGGCCAGCCGGAAAAAGGTGATCAAAACGTCCAAAGGTATGTTGATTGGCGACGTTCGCCCGAACACCGACAATCAGGGCGGCGAAATCGTTGACATAAAAGGGCCTATGGAAGACAGCCCCTTGACGTCTTTCCGTGAAGACTCGCCCGATGTCTGGGTCGAAATGGTTGCAGCCAAAACACCGGAACCCAAAGCCACCTCCCGCCCCTACCCGCAACTCAAGGGCGACGCCCGCAAAGCGTTGGCGAAAGTCGATGAGCAGGTCAGGAAGATCGAGGGCTACGCACAACGTGCAAGCTCACCCAAGGAAATCGAAGAGCAGTTGCAACGTGAAGCGCAAAAGCTCATGCATTTCGCCGACAAGCTGGAAAACCATGAGCACGCCCCGTCAACCGGCGAAAAAGACGCCACACTTCTCACCGAACTGCGGGACAAGGCCCGGGTTCTGGAGAACAAGGCAACGGAACTGCGCACCCGCATGACGTTGTACCAGGCTCCCACCAGCGAGGGATTGGAATACCTGCAACATCACAACCAACTTTACGCGCGAATCATTGGCGCACGGGTCCAGCTGAAAACCGGGCGCAAGGATTTCGTGCAGGAGTACGTCTTGCTCAACCGTGAAAACCAACCCTGGTGGTATGGTCATTTTCACTACGCAAAGGCCAACGATGCCAAGGCGAACTACACCCAGGCACACTTGAAAACCAGGGAGCAACGCTACGAAACCTATGAATCGGCCTTGGCGAAGGCCAAGGACCCGAAACAAAAGATCGAAATACATCATGGATTCATCACTAAATCCTTGGCCGAGCAAAGCTTTCTACCCTTGGAACCACGCTGATCCGCGTTTGGCACCCATAAAAAAGCCGCAACCCTGAGGTTGCGGCTTTTCTATTACAGCCTGGAATCAGTGAGCGAACAGCGAGTTGCCTTTCTGCCCCGCCAGTTTCTCCGGTTTGATCAGGAAGCGTGCCAGCGCCGGCAAAAGCCACAGCGCGCCGAACATGTTCCACAGCAGCATGAAGGTCAACATCAGGCCCATGTCGGCCTGGAACTTGATGGCCGAGAAGATCCAGGTGCACACGCCGATCGCCAGGCACAGGCCGGTGAACAGCACGGCTTTACCGGTGGACTTCAGCGTCTGGTAGTACGCCTCTTGCAACGGCAGACCAGCACGCAGGAAGCTTTCCAGACGGCTGTAGATGTAGATCCCGTAGTCCACGCCAATCCCCACCCCGAGCGCCACGACAGGCAAGGTCGCGACTTTCACGCCGATGCCCATGAAGGCCATGAGGGCGTTGCCGAGTACCGAAGTCAGTACCAGCGGCAGCACGATGCACAAGGTCGCGGCCCAGGAACGGAAGGTGATCATGCACATGGTCGCCACGCAGATGTACACCAGGATCAGGATGGTCAGCTCGGACTCCTTGATCACCTCGTTGGTGGCCGCTTCGATCCCGGCGTTACCGGCCGCCAGGATGAATTCCAGGCCTTCCTTGTTGTTCTCCTTGGCGAAGTCTTGCACCGCATGCACGGCGCGATCCAGCGTGGCGGCCTTGTGATCGTTGAGGAACACCAGCACCGGCGCCAGGGAGCAACTGTTGTTGTACAAACCATCAGCCCGAGCGATCGAGTTGTTCAGCACGTCCGGGTTACGCGACAAGGTTTCCCATTTCAGGTTGCCTTCGTTCATGCCCTTGATCATCTGCTTGGACACGGTCACCAGCGAGATCGCCGACTGCACGCCCTCGGTGTTCTGCATCTTCCACATCAGCTCGTCGATCGGCGCCATGGCCTCGTAGCGCGAGCATCCTTCGGACTTGGTCTTGACCATCACCACCAGCACGTCGGAACTGGTGGAGTAATTGCTGATGATGAAGTTGTTGTCCTTGTTGTAACGCGAGTCCGGACGCAGTTCCGGAGCGCCCTGGTCCAGGTCACCGATTTTCAGGTTCTGGCTGTACCAGAGGCCGCCGCTGAAGGCCAACAAGGCCAGGATGATCGACACCGGCGCCACTTTCGGGCTGGCAAAATTTGACAGCAGGCGCCAGAACGGGTGTTCGCGGTGCGCGTCTTTCTTGCTGCGTTCGACTGCGCGTTTGCTGATGCCAACGTAGGAAATAGCCACTGGCAGCAGAATCAGGTTGGTGAACACGATGACCGCCACGCCGATCGACGCGCCGATGGCCAGTTCACGAATCACGCCGATGTCGATGATCAGCAGCGTGATGAAACCTACCGCATCCGCGAGGATCGCAATCATGCCGGGCAGGAACAGCTGACGGAACGTGCGCCGCGCCGCAGTCAAGGCGTTTTCTGCCTCGCTGGACTGCAAGGCGATACCGTTGATCTTCTGCACACCATGGGAAATACCAATGGCGAAGATCAGGAACGGCACCAGCATCGAGTAGGGATCGAGCCCGAAACCAAAGAAATGCATCAAACCGAGCTGCCAGACCACCGCCACCAGCGTGGTGCTCAACACCGCCACGGTGCTGCGCATGCAGTTGGTGAACCAGTAAAGCAGGACCAACGTGATGACGAAGGCGACGCCGAAGAACATCACCACCATGACCAGCCCATCGATCAGGTCGCCGACTTTCTTGGCGAAACCGACGATGTGGATCTTCACGTTAGGATTCTGGGCTTCGAACTTGTTGCGGATCTTGTCTTCGAGCTCGTGGGAGAACTTGCGATAGTCCAGCGCCAGCAACTTGCCCTGGTCCTGCGGGTCCGGGTAGGACTCCAGCAGCGGGATATCGACAATGCTCGACTTGAAGTCGTTGGCCACCAGACGCCCGACCTGACCCGACTTGAGTACGTTGTTGCGCAACAGGTCGAGGCTTTGCTGGGAGCCGTTGTAGCTCTGCGGAATCACTTCGCCACCGGCGAAGCCCTCCTCTGTCACTTCAGTCCAGCGTACGCTCGGGCTCCACAGCGACTTGAGACCGGAACGGTCAACACCGGAAATGTAGAACACCTCGTCATTGATCTGACGCAGAGTCTCCATGTACTCCTTGGAGAAGATGTCGCCATCAGTGGCTTCCACCGAGATCCGCACCGTGTTGCCCAGGTTCGCCAGATCGTTGCGATGCTCCATCATCTTTTGAATGAACGGATGCTCGAGCGGGATCATTTTTTCGAAACTGGTGGACGGCCGGATCAGCGTCGCTTGCCAGAACAGGAAGATACTGACCAGCAGGCAGATGAAGATCACTGCCGGGCGGTTGTTGAAAATCAGGCGTTCGAGAAACGTCGCCTTGTCTTGATGATGAGTGCTCAAGGATGTCATAGACCCGCCTTCTTATTATTTGCCCGGCTCATTTGGACGACCCATTTTTTCCGTTCTCTGCGCCGGCGCCGGTTGGCGAAGTGACGCGAACGCCACCCTGTCCTGCCAGGATCAGATTACCGTTGCCCGCTGCGGTGACTGCCGAGACGGAAATGCGATCCGGGCGGTTGAACACGCTGAAGGTTTCGCCGTCGTCGTTGCTGCGGATCACCGAGCCACCGTTGCCGACGATCACGATGGAACCGTCGTCGAGCAGCGTCGCACCAGACAGACCGAATTCCAGTGCGCCGCGAGCGGCCTGGAGCTCAATCGGCTCCCAGGTGGTACCGAAATCGGTGGAGCGAAACAGATTGCCCCGCAGTCCGTAGGCCAGCAGCGTATTGGCTTGAGCGGTGCCGATCACGCCAAACAGTGAGCCCTCATAGGGACCTTCAAGCTTCTCCCAGCTCTGGCCCCAGTCGGCGGAGCGGAACATGCTGCCCTGCTCGCCAACGATGAACAGACCGGAATCCTTGACCGCGGCGATGGCGTTGAGGTGGTACTGGTCTTCGTTGTCGAGGCGATCGCTGACATCTTCCCAGTTCTTGCCGCCGTCGGTGGTGGCCAGCAACGCGCCGTAAGCGCCTACGGCAAAGCCGCTGTTGACGTCCTGGAACCAGACGTCGAGCAGCGGCGATTCGCGTTTCAGGTCTTCGAATTGCTTGGCCCAGGTGACGCCGCCGTCCTCGCTCGCGAGGATCTGCGCATCATGGCCGACGGCCCAACCGTGCTTGTCGTCGACGAAATACACCGACGTCAGCAGTTGCCGCGTCGGCACCTTGGCCTGGGTCCAGGTCGCGCCCTGGTCATCGGAATACAAAATGTGCCCGCGATCACCGACCGCCACCAGACGCTTGCCGGCGTGAACGACGTCGAGCATCAGGCTTTTGCTGGCTTTGGCAGATTCAACGGAATAGACAATGTCGGATGCTGGCGCAGCAGCGGCCAGCACAGGTGCCGACAGCATGGCACAGCCCAACAGCGAGAGCGCTGTAGCCAGCAACGCGAATTTGCGTAATGCCGGCGGGCGGCAGATACCCACACCCATGACAGGCTCACTCATAGACCTTCCCCCATTATTATTGTTAGGTCGTTCAACCTTTCTGGGCGCCGTAAGGGCTGCTGTTTTAGATTGCCTTTTCTGAAGCATAGTCCTGAAATACGCAATCTAGAGCCACTTCGGAAGCTGGGCTTATCCTATCGGGGTTTGGAAAGGTATGACAATCGACGCCACGTTATGTTTTGTTAACTGAGGGGATAACGGGTGTGGGTGAATGAAAAGGCATTCGCAAGGGTGATTTCGATGGGAGTGTAAATCCGTTACTGCGATTAAGGCCGCCATCGCAAGCAAGCTTGCTCACATTCGACCTCACCTTGATGGTCACAACAGGACGCGCTGGGCTAAGGTGTTTGCAAAGCCCTGACGCATCGAGCCTCCATGTTCTTCCTCGCCCGCACCCACCCTCGCCTCACCTCTGCCGCTGCGCTTGGCATTGCCGTGGGCATCCTGGCGCCGTCCGACTCGGTCATCAGCAAAATCCTCTTCGGCTGGAACGCCGGAGTCTGGATTTACCTGGTCCTGATGTTCTGGCTCACCGCGCGCGCCAAAGCGCCGGATGTGAAACGTATTGCCGAGGTCGAAGACGAAAACGCCGGGTTGGTGCTGTTTATTGTAAGCATCGCCGCGATTGCGAGCCTGGCGACCATCGCCTTTGAACTGGCCGGCAGCAGGGAGCTGGAAACCACCCGCAAACTGTTGCACTACGGCTTTACGGCATTGACCGTAATCGGCTCATGGCTGCTGATCGGGGTGATTTTCAGCGTGCACTACGCCCGTCTGTTCTACACCTGGGCCGGCAAAGACCCTGCGCTGCGTTTTGCTGAAAATCTGACAACGCCCAACTACTGGGACTTCCTGTATTTCTCTTTCACCATCAGCGCGGCGGTCCAGACGTCCGATGTCGGCGTGGCGACCCGGGACTTGCGCAAGATTGTCCTGGCGCAGACGCTGATCGGTTTCCTGTTCAACACGGCCATTCTGGGGTTCTCGATCAACATCGCCGCGGGACTGTTCAATTGAGCCCTGCACAAACGTTCTAGTCATCCCCATTGGTGCGGCGTTAAATAAGTCGGTAACCCGTCTCGCAGGTGCAGCATGACTTCTCACAACTGGATCGACCTGGCCCAGGACGCCGACACCGGCATCGAGACCCTGCGCGCGCATTTCGAAGGCCATGCCTACGACCCGCACTGGCATGACAGCTACCTGGTGGGCGTCACCGAACAAGGCGTTCAGCAGTTCAATTGCCGCCGGGCGAAGCACCAAAGCACGCCGGGCAAGGTGTTTCTGCTCGAACCGGGCGACATCCACGACGGCGAAGCACCGACCGAAGACGGTTTCACCTACCGCATGCTGTACCTCGACCCGCAGTGGCTGAAACGTGAACTCAGCGCAGTCTTCGACAATGCCCCCGACAACAGTGAACTGAGTTTCGCCAACACCCTGGCCAGCGACTCGCGACTCGCCCATGCCACCAGCCTGGCGTTTCAAACCCTGCATCACGGTGAGCTGAAAATCGTCCGCCAGACCGCCCTCGACGGTTTGCTCGAACGCCTGACCAGTCACCTGCACTGGCGCGCCCGCTATGGCGAGGATCCGCGCCTGCCGCTGGTGGCGCAGAAGGCGCGGGAGTACCTGCACGCCAACGCTCAATACGACATCGGCCTCGACCACCTGGCCGCAGCAACGGGCGTTGATCGCTTCCGCCTGACCCGCGCCTTCAAGGCCGCCTATGGCATCGCACCGCACGCTTACCTCGTGCAATTGCGCCTGGCGACCGCCCGACGGATGCTTGCCCGTGGCGAGCAACCGGCGACGGTGGCAATGGAGCTGGGGTTTGCCGATCAGAGCCACCTGGGCCGCTGGTTCGTCCGGGCCTATGGCTTGACGCCGGCGTTGTACCGCAAGCGCTGCTCAAATCTTCCAGACGCATGACCCGGACTTTGTGAGCATCAGCTCCTGAGATCATTCACGGAGTCCGCTGCCATGTTGTCCACCTTTCCCACGTTGCTGCCATTTTTACTGTTCGCTTTCGTCGCCTCGATTACGCCGGGGCCGACAAACATTTTGGTGCTGAGCAACAGCGCGAGGTACGGCTTCAAAGCCGCATTGCCATTTATTTTTGGAGCTTGCATCAGTGCCGCGATGATTGTCTGGCTGGTGGGCAGCGGGTTTGGCAAAGTGCTGAACACATACCCGGGAACTGGAACAGCGACGCAGGTAATCGGCAATGTCTGGTTGACATACCTGTCCTGGCAGATTTTTCTGCGCGCCGCTCGACTCAATGGTTCCGACCAAAAAACCGTCCGTGCAGCCACGACAACCTGGCTTGGTGGATGCTGCAGCCCTTCAATTGATCAATCCCAAGACCTGGATGATGGCGCTCGCAGTGGTCAGTGTATTTGTGCCAGACGACAATGAGAAAAGCACCGCGCTGTTGCAACTCTCTGTGATCTTTTTTCTGGTGGCGCTTCCCTGCCTGGGTGCATGGGCGGTAGTGGGCGCTCAGGCGGGCAGACGGCTACGTTCCCCCCACGCGCAGAAGTATTTCAACCGAGCGATGGGAATTCTCCTTTGTGGCGCAGTCTGGTTACCGCTGTTAATGATATGGACGACATCGCTATAACGGCGTTAATCACTCCCCAATACAACTTAAGAAGACACTTTACACTCACAGATTCCGCCTCTTGTAAACTGTCAAGCATGACAGTTTACAAGAGGCTCGAAGCACGCTCTTATGGGACATCCAGAGTAAGGCTATCCTTTCCGAACTTTGGATAACCTACTTCACGAATAACGGAGAGCGCATCCATGAACGCAGTCGTTAAACGAGTCAGCTTTGCTGAAGGAAATTTTGTCACCGCTTCAGCTCAGAGCAATAGTAACTTCCCGGAATTTATTGCCACTTCGCGACTGATTGAAAAAATCAAAGTCGGCAGCACTGAAGTTGTGTTACTAACTGCCATTGAGCGAGTAAATAAAAAACTTCGGGAAATCTATATCAGTGTTCCCGCCGACCTTACGCCCCGGACTTATAACGTACAGAACAATGGCCAAGTGTCTTTCGGTCTGAAAGTCGACGACAACATTTATGAAAGCGTCGCCGGTGAGATCACCCTCAATCCGCCCCTTGACGACAAAAACATGGCCGGTAGTTTCAAAGTAGAAGTCGAAGTGCCTGACAGTGATGGCAAGACCTTTGTTATCAAAGGTAATTTCCAAGTATTGAAGGCGTAAGCTCCCAGCCACAATAAAAAAGGGAAGCCATAGCTTCCCTTTTTTTACTGCCAATGATCTGCGCGCCTTTTTAGTCCAGTTCATTCAGCGTACCTGTAAAAACGCCCGAGACAGTGCCCGGGCGTCTGGTAATGCCTATGTGTTTCTGCGCCAAGGTTCAGAAACTGAAATGTGCCCCCATGTTCACACCAAAGTCTTTGGTTACGTTATCTCCTTTGCTGGTGTCCAGTTCCGCATGCAACTGCCAGCGTTCGTTTAATGTCCAGGACGCTCCGGTGGCTACTTCGAATCGAGTACCGGACAGGTCATTATTGAACTGGTTGTCATTGACTCGAACTTCGTTATTTTTGACAAATTCCTGGACCACCGCGGCACGAATATGCGGTTGCAACTTGCTGCCATTGGCCAGCGTCATGCCGCGTCCCAGTGTCACACCTGCCTTGCCTAGCAAGGAACGCGTGGTATCGGCGTCCGCCTTCAGCCCATTGTCCAGGCTAAATTCTTTTCCTTGTGCCGCTGCCGCTTGCCACTGAGTGAACGGTTCGATGTAGTAACCGTTCTGGAACTCGATGTGTTTGCCGAACTCGACCGATGTACTGGCGCCGAAATTGTTGTAGTTCCCCTTGGTCTTGGTGCCATCGCTCATAGTAACGTCGGCCTCGTTACGGAAGTGATTGAGTTTGGCTAATACATCCAGATAGTAACCGCTGTCGCCCAGCCAGGTGCCGTAAACACCCAGCGATGTACTGTCGATGTCCCCTGAGCTGCCGCGCTTCAAGTCCAGGCTGGATTTGCTGTAGCCGGCAAAAACGCCGAGCAATACTTCCTCGCCAGCGATCTGAACCGGCGTGTCGACACCAATCGACAGACCATATTGGTTTTGTGTATAGCCATCCCCATACGCATTGTTACTGATGGTGTATTTACTGCCGAATGTGCGAGCCCAACCGCCCGTCTGGCCGCCATTGACCCGTAAGTCGCCCATGCGGTTGTTCAACAACACCATTTCTGCGTAACTCACGGTAGGCGCGGTGCCAAATATCGCCAATACCGAACGCGTCGGAGTACTGACCTCTTCTTTATTTGGCTTCAGATACCAATCATCGCCTTCCTTGACCAAACCATAGGTGAAGGCACCCACATCAACCGGACCATTGGCCAGACCAAATTGAGCACTGCCACCTTGGGTTTGTACGACTTTGATCGGTGTATCAACCACCGGGTCAGCGCCGCTGCTGGCGACCAGCAACTGGTGACTACCGGCCGAGCTGCCCGTGACGCTCAACAGGTCGCTGGTACCCCTGTAGAAATCAGTACCCATCTCGAACGTACCGCTTCCAGACAGATTGGCGACGTTCAGTTGGAAATATTGCGCGTTAGTGCCAAATCCAACACGACCGCCGTTGAGTGCAAGGCTGTTGATCGACTGACTGTCGGTCATCTGCCACAGGGCCTGATTATTGATCGATAGGCTGGCGACGTTGTTGACCTGCCCAGTGAGTACAGAACGGTTATCCAATGTCAGCGTGGAAACGCTGCCAGGCGCAGCGGTCACATTGCCGGTCATGTTGCTTTGGTTATTGATCGATACTCTGGCGACACCTTCCAGGTCACCGACAAGTGTTGAAGCATTGTCGATGATCAGACTGGATGCACCCACAACATTGCCAGTCATACGCGCCTGATTATTGAGAGTCGCGGTACTGACGTTTTGCAAGTTACCGACCAGCGATGCATTATTTTGCAACGTGACGTTGGCGGTACTTCCAGAAGCGGCCACCACATTGCCACTCAGCGCACTGTTGTCCACCACCAGGTTGGCCGTGGCTCGATTGTTGATGGCCACGAGGGTGCCGTTACCCGCGATCAGCGTCGAGCCATTACGGACCACCAGGTTTGCCGACGTCGGTACGAGCGAGTTGTTCAGGCCCACAACAATGGCTGAGCCAGTCGAGCCCTCTAGCCGCGTGCTGTCCAAAGTAATCGTCGAAGAAACTAACGCTGTCGGGAGTGTGTCGGTACCAATCGTCAACCCGTCCCGGCCACCGATGATCGTGGCGCCGCTGGCATTGAGGGTTCCCTCAAGCAGGCGTACACCGAAACTGTTCGCCCCAGTGCCTTGCACTGTGGAGTTGTTAAGGTTTAATTCGCTGAAACGATTACCCGCAATACCACCCAGTAAACCGCGAACAACACTGCCGTTATTTAGCGTTACGGTTGAACCACTGGGGACTGCCACGTTGCGTACGGCGGATATACCGATGTCGTTGGTGCTGATAACGGTTGAATGATTCAGCGTCGCACTGGCATTGGTTAACACAATACCTCTGGTCAGCCCACCTTCTCCCGAAGAAGTAGCCGTCGAGTTGGTCAGGTTGATGACACCGCCGGCACTGCTGGTTAAACCGAAGGTGACAGCCCCCGTGCCTGTTAGCGTGGCGTTGTCCCCAAGCTGCCAGAAATCCTGTGCAGTGGTGTTATCAAGTGTCTGGTTGCCCCCAGGTAAAACAATGGCTGCCTGCGTCATTGACGCACTCATGGCGAACAAGGATGAAGACACCAAAAGACTGATGTGTTTTCGTTTCAAACAACTAACTGACTGTAATGTCATTCTGAATTTCCCGCTCTATTACATTCCAAGACAAACAAGCCAACAACCCAGGAAGTTAATGAGTCGGACTATTTAAAGGCCGCCAGCCTACTGTTTATCCGCACATTGTTATGTAGGATTAATCCTGCGAGACGTATGAAAAGTCCTCAGTCGTTGTGATGACTCGAAAAAAACGATGTAGGAGATTTCGTCAACCCCTCCATATGGGCGACAGTTCTTACGCCCATATGGAGAGGATTACTGACGTGACATGCCGATCAAAGTGCTTCCGGGCGCTCTACTTCGCAGTACACAAAGCTGGAGTTAATTAGCGCGACCGGCACGATCACCGAAGACTCCGTTCCGTTGACGGTATAAGCAATGCGCGCATAACGAGTAGCAGGTCGCGTCGGCGTGGTTGCCGGCGGTACTGGTGGCACTGGAGGCAGTTGAATCTCGCGCATGGCCGCGTAATTGGTTAATCGGAACTCAAGATCACCCGTCGCCGGCATCGGCAACGACGCTTCGATCAGAGTATTGGGAATTACCGGAGCTCCCACGGTGTTAGTTGTCTGCCCCTCAAATCGCAGATTGACCATCGCGCCGGTGGGAATATTGGTATCGCGTCTGACTCTGATCCGCAGGGCCCGGGGGAGATAAGTTGCTGGCGGCCCCACTGTCAATTGATGATTCAGGCTCGGACAATTGAGCACGGTCGCCACGCGATCCGGCGCTTCGAAGACTGAACCAATCATTTGCGGCGCAGGCAAGTTAATGACAATAGCCGTGACATCAACATTGGTATCAATCGCTTGTTTCATTGGATTGGCACCGCCAGGGAACCCGACCGTCACATAGGCTTTTCGGGCGTTCACGCCAGTTCCGTTTTTCTCTGTCTGAATCGTCTCCCACGGCAGAGTGGTAGTGACTGCAGTGTCGCCAGCTCGTACCGGGATGGGTGCTCCGACCTGTTTGCCTTGATAGTAGAACGTGACAATCTCACGCCCGGTCACCGGCCGGGCCGGGTCCGTGGGCCAAAGCGGCCAAGTCATCGTGGCGTCCAAAAGGGCTTGCTGTGGCCCCAGTGTGTTGGGGGTGGGTGCTGGCGTTCCCGCGCCTTGGACCACGACTGGAAGGATATTGAGGTTGTCCTCACCGGGCAGGTTGGGTTGCTCTGGACCGGCATAGGTGAAATCAACAGTCGCTGTTGCCAGCGGAGAAACAGGGGGTACTGGAATCGTTGACCGCACCAACTCGTACCCATAGTCGATCGATACATCATCAGTGCCATTGGCGTTGCCAAAAAGCGGCGCCAGGTCGGTTTCATACTCCAAAACAAAGCGCAGAGGGCCAAGGGTTCCATCCGGCGGAATAGACTGCTCCGGCAGAAAGACAGTATCGTGGATTGAACTCAGGGACGGAATAATCCTGTCCCCCTCTAACGAATGGAGCGGAAACTCAATTTCCATCACCACGCGGCTAGGCGCAGGATCTCTTACGGCCGCGAAGGTAATCGGCGTAAGGCCGTCAGCGCCTGTGATTGGAATTCTTGCTGGCCTCAGAACAGGGGCGGGGGCTTTGACCACCGAGAAAATGTTAGTAATTTGCGAGTTGTGGCTGATATTGCCCGGCAGGTCCCGAAGGTTATAAGCGTAATAGTGCTCCCCCTCGGGCAGCCCGCGCAGGAAGGCCAGCGGGATATTGATAATGCCACTGGCAGGTAATACGCCGCTGAATGCCGGCGGCTCACCTTGCATCAGTGCAAAAGTCAATCGCGTCGAAATGTAGAAGTTGATGACGTCCACACCGGCTTCAAACTTGGTGTAGGCGGTGGGAACGGTCACGTTCAAACCACCGGCATTGGCAGGGTCGGCGAGCCAGGCGTCGTTGATGATCACATTGGGCACTGTCACCAGTGCAGGCCGCAGCTTGGCCCGCTCCGGCTGGACCTGATATGGGGCAGTAAGGTCCACCAGCGGACGGGCAAGGTTGGCCACGGGCGTTGTATCCGGGTTTTCGAACTCGTCATAGACCGCAAACCCGAAGTAATAGGGCGCGTAGTCGCCTGTTGCATGGTAGTGATCCAACATCAATGCCCCAAGGGTCAGGCTATCGGATTTATCACCGACCCGATCATCGAGGCTGACTGTAAATTCAATGTTTGTCGGCCAGACACCTCCTGGCTGATCGGCCCTCAACATGGCATTCCCGACCCGGCTGGATTTGTTGGCGTCATCGAAGTTTACGGACGTGGGTAAAGTAGCGAAAAAATGAAGTTCCACCGATGTACTGTTCGGGTCCGTAAGTGTTGTCACTCGTACGGTAAACGTTCTCGTCACCCTCAATTGCTCATACGTAAACCTGCCGTCGGGGGTCAAACCGTCAATCACCGGTGCCACAGCCAAAATGCCACCGCCCATATTTGCCTTTACGTTCATTTTCAGAGACTCCAGCCAAGCGTTGATTATTGACTTGCGCTTACTTATTGAGCCGGCGGAGAGCTTCGCGACAACAGCTGCATGTTTCATGCACTGCAAGTGCAAAAAATCCGGCTTTGAAGCGGCACAAGACGTACGGGACAAGCGTTAAAACATCTACCAATTACAACTCACCTGATTTACTTTGAAGCGACATGCTTCGACAACGCTTAGTTGCAGCGTCAATCAGGGTTTACGGCCTATAAAACCTATCAAAACTTCAAACATTCAACTCACTTACATCCAAACAACATTTTCCGATTCTTTAACATGCCTATCTTTTACAGGTGTCATGTTCACGATCACAATGAAAGATTTCACCTGGAACAACCCGGTCAAACTTAGCCCAACCTACATCGGATTGGCCCATCGCAGTTCCACCGCGATAAAGTGTGTAACGTGCCGACGCCGAACCTGTCGTGCCTGCCTTGCCATCTGTCTTTATCTCTATCTTGCCCATTGGTGCGATGTATCGTTCAAATTTGTCCGCCCCCAAAACAAAATCGAAACCGATGGGGGAGTCGGCATCCTGTTTAGTCAGCTTCTTTACAAACCGGCCCGCAGTACCGGGGATTGCTCTAACGCCGTTCAGTGTGTAGAAACCCTCCCAATCCAGGATGCACTCATCATCTTCGGAAAACCGGCCGGGTTGCGCTGGAACGCGCACTTTTACTTCGTCCCACATTCGCGGCACTGAACAGCAAATGAAGTACCCCCAGAGTGTTGCGCTGGGGAACACCGGTTTAGCCAAATTGGTCGGCACCTGGCGCTTCAACGTGAACCGTTGTGGCAACGCTGTATCCGGGTTCCCGTTTTCTCCTAACGTCACCCGATACCACAGGCTGATCTCACCTTCACGTTGCAGGTACTGTGCCGGCAGATGGAACCGCGCGGGGATTGTTACCGGGACAGGAAAAAGGTTGCTATAGAAAAGCCTTTCAAGCAGTACACCCGGCTCCAGCACCCAGATTTCCAACAAGTCGCTTTTACCAATACAGACGGATGGCCCCTCCCACATGGGAATGTTCAGGTACACGCCTTTGGTCGATGCATCAGGCGGCAACTGCGCCGTCGGGTCGTTTGGATCTACGCCCTCCACAGTGAACGCTCGGGCGAACAAACCAATTCCGGTATTTGTTGTAGAAGCCATTTGTTGTTCCCCGGTTCAGAGTAATTGGGTGCGCATGGAACAAATTAGACCCGCTTATCTCATTGCCGCCTACTGTCACATTTGACAGGTAGCGCGACCGCTCGTCGGAATAACAACGCTTAGCTCCATCGATCGCGGCACGACTTGCTTGACGTACGACCCTTAATGGAGTTTCCTGAAACCGGTTTCAGCGCAGTATGCTCGAGCCTAATAACTCCAATAGAAAGGTCAACCTTTTGAACGATTTCTCCGCCGCCCAACGCAGCCGCGTGACCATGCTCGACGTCGCCGAACACGCCGGCGTCTCCAAGGCCAGCGTCTCGCGCTTCATCGGCGATGACCGCGCCCTGCTCTCCGATGCCATTGCCTTGCGCATCGAGCAGGCGATTGCCGAACTGGGCTATCGCCCGAACCAGATGGCCCGTGGCCTGAAGCGCGGGCGAACCCGCCTGATCGGCATGCTGGTGGCCGATATCCGTAACCCTTATTCGATTGCCGTGATGCACGGGGTGGAAACCGCTTGCCGTCAGCATGGCTACAGCCTGGTGGTGTGCAACACCGATCGCGATGACGAGCAAGAGCGTCAGCACCTGGCGTTGTTGCGCTCGTACAACATCGAAGGCTTGATCGTGAACACCCTCGGTCATCACCGCGACGAATTACGTGAACTGCACCGGGAAATGCCGCTGGTGCTGGTGGATCGCAAGGTCGAGCAGCTGGAAAGCGATCTGGTCGGGCTGGACAATCCTGACGCCGTTGAAATGGCCCTCGCCCATTTGCAAGAACGCGGCTATCGCGATGTGCTGTTGGTGACCGAGCCGTTTGACGGCACCAGTTCGCGGATCGAGCGGGTCAGCAGTTTCAAGGCGCAGATCGATCAACGTCCGATACTTCAAGGGACCATTGCCGAGACCGGCAGCGATCTGAGCACGCGTTTAAAAACCTTCCTCGACACGCCCGGCCCCGGCCCGAAAGCGCTGTTCTGCGCCAACGGTATCGCCGCGCTGGCCAGCACCCATTCGTTGCGTGAGTTGAAGTGCAATCTGTTCGAGGATGTCGGCCTGATTGCCCTTGATGATCTGGATTGGTACCCGCTGGTGGGTAGCGGCATCACCGCCCTCGCCCAGCCGACGGCCGAGATTGGTGCCAGCGCGTTTGAGTGTTTGCTCAAGCGTTTGCGCGGTGATGACGGGCCGGTGCGGACCCTGGATTTTTCGGCGCGGTTGATTGTGCGGGGGTCGACCCTTGGAAATTCTCGGTGACAGTTCTGGCCTCATCGCGAGCAGGCTCGCTCCCACAGGGGCCTACGGCGCTCACAGAACCAGTGTGGGAGAGAGCCTGCTCGCGAAGAGTCCTAAAGGTCATCAACCTTTTTTTTGAACAAAAATGAAACCGGTTTCAGAGGTATACAACAATGAATAAACCACCTGTCTCCATCAGCCTGTCGAGCTACGGCGCCGACCTTGTTCGGCAACGCGGCCAAGGCAGCTTCATCGATGTATTGGCCGCCGCGGGCGCCACGCGTATCGAATGGCGCGAAGAGCTGCTGACCGTCGAAGATCCCGCCCAACTGGCCGAAGCTTCTCAGGCCCAAGGCCTCGAAAGCGTGTATTCCTCACCGATGGAATTGTGGCTGGCCGGCCAGTCCAGACCCAATCCCGAACTGATCTCTGCGCTCCAGCGCGCCCAGGCATTCGGTGCCAAATGGCTGAAAGTGTCCCTGGGATATTTCACCGACAACAGCGACCTCCAGACCTTGTCCCGCGTACTGGGCAAAAGTGCGGTGCAGTTGCTGGTGGAAAACGATCAAACCCTGCACGGTGGCCGCATCGAACCGTTCCAGCGCTTTTTCACTGAAATCGAGCAACATAAGCTGCCGGTCAAAATGACCTTCGACATCGGCAATTGGCATTGGCAAGACCAGTCCGCCGCCAGTGCCGCGCGGTTGCTCGGTCGCCACGTCGGCTATGTGCACTGCAAAGCCGTGACGCGCCGGGCCGACGGCAAACTGGTCGCCATACCGCCGGCCGTCAGTGACCTGCATCTGTGGGAGCAACTGCTGCGGCACATGGCCCAAGGCGTGATGCGGGCGGCGGAATATCCGCTGCAAGGCGACGACCTGGTGCAGCTGACCACCGAGCACGTCGCCACCCTCGCCCGCCTCGGTCAAACCCGGTTGGAGAGCGCTCATGTCTGAGATCGATATCCTGTCGTTCGGCGAAACCATGGCGATGTTCGTCGCCGAGCGGAACGGTGATTTGGCCGATGTAGATCGTTTCCACAAGCGCATTGCCGGCGCTGACAGCAATGTCGCGATTGGCTTGTCGCGGCTGGGTTTCAACGTGGCCTGGTTGAGCCGGGTGGGCGCTGATTCTCTGGGACGGTTCGTGATCGACACCCTGGAAAAGGAAGGTCTGGATTGCAGTAACGTCGCCCTCGACACCGCGCACCCCACCGGTTTTCAGCTCAAGTCGCGCACCGACGACGGCAGCGATCCGGTGGTCGAGTACTTCCGCCGTGGGTCGGCGGCGAGTCACCTGTCGCGGCAGTCGATCGCGCCTGAGTTACTGAACGCCCGGCACTTGCATGCCACTGGCATTCCCCCGGCGCTGTCCGAAACGGCTCGGGAAATGTCTTTCGAATTGATGACCCGCATGCGCAATGCCGGGCGCAGCGTGTCTTTCGACCCGAACCTGCGCCCAAGCCTGTGGGCCAGCGAACAACAGATGATTAGCGAGATCAACCGTCTCGCCGCCCTCGCCCATTGGGTGCTGCCGGGGTTGAGTGAAGGCCGTTTGCTGACCGGTTTCGAAGACCCGGCCGACATCGCAGCGTTCTACCTCGACCAAGGCGCCGAAGCCGTGGCGATCAAACTGGGCCCGCACGGTGCGTATTACCGCACTCATCTGGACCAGGGTTTCGTGGCGGGCGTGCCGGTGAAAACGGTGGTCGACACCGTCGGTGCCGGCGATGGTTTTGCCGTCGGCATGATCAGCGCCCTGCTGGAAAACCACAGCTTTGCCGACGCCGTGAAGCGTGCCAACTGGATTGGCAGCCGCGCGGTGCAGAGCCGTGGGGATATGGAGGGGTTGCCGACCAGGGCTGAACTCTGCACTGAATTTGAAACTGCCAATCGCCAGCAGGCTGGCTCCCACACTGGATCTGTGTCGATCACGCAACCTGTGGGAGCCAGCCTGCTGGCGATGAGGCCCTGACAGACCATCGATTTATTGAACCTGCTGCGACAAAAACAACAAGCTCAGGAGCACCACTATGAAAACCGCAACACTCGCCGCCCGCCGCTGGTGGTACATCATGCCGATCGTGTTCATCACCTACAGCCTGGCGTACCTGGACCGCGCCAACTACGGGTTCGCCGCCGCCTCCGGGATGGCTGCCGACCTGATGATCACACCGGGCCTGTCGTCGATGCTCGGCGCACTGTTCTTCCTTGGCTACTTCTTCTTCCAGGTGCCGGGCGCGATCTACGCCCAGAAACACAGCGTCAAGAAGCTGATTTTCGTCAGCCTGATTCTCTGGGGAGGCCTGGCCACGTTGACCGGGATCGTCTCCAACGCCTACTGGCTGATCGTCATTCGCTTCATGCTCGGCGTGGTCGAAGCCGCGGTGATGCCGGCGATGCTGATCTATCTGTGCCACTGGTTCACCCGTGCCGAACGCTCGCGCGCCAACACCTTCCTGATCCTCGGCAACCCGGTGACCATGCTCTGGATGTCGGTGGTCTCGGGGTATCTGGTGCAGCATTACAGCTGGCGCTGGATGTTCATCATCGAAGGTTTACCGGCGGTGCTCTGGGCGTTTATCTGGTGGCGTCTGGCCGATGACCGTCCTGCCCAGGCCAAGTGGCTGAGCGACCAGGAAAAGCACGATCTGGAAAGCGCCCTGGCCGCCGAACAGGTGGGCATCAAAGCGGTGAAAAACTACGCCGAGGCCTTCCGTTCGCCCAAGGTGATCATCCTCGCCTTGCAGTTTTTCTGCTGGAGCATCGGCGTCTATGGCTTCGTGTTGTGGCTGCCGTCGATCCTCAAGGCTGGCGCACAGATGGACATGATCGAAGCCGGCTGGCTCTCGGCGCTGCCGTATCTGGCGGCGGTGATTGGCATGCTGCTGGTGTCCTGGGGCTCGGACAAAATGCAGAAGCGCAAACGCTTCGTCTGGCCGCCGCTGCTGATCGCCTCGATTGCTTTCTATGGCTCCTACGCCTTGGGCGCTGAACACTTCTGGTGGTCCTACACCCTTTTGGTGATCGCTGGCGCCTGCATGTACGCGCCTTACGGTCCGTTCTTCGCAATCATTCCGGAAATCCTTCCAGCCAACGTGGCCGGGGGTGCCATGGCGCTGATCAACAGCATGGGCGCGCTCGGTTCGTTTGGTGGTTCGTATCTGGTCGGTTACCTGAACAGCTCCACCGGCTCGCCGGCTGCTTCTTATCTGTTGATGAGCGGCGCGTTGATGCTCTCGGTGGTGCTGACGATTTTCCTCAAGCCCGGCGCCAGTGACCGGGTCGTGGCCAAGGCCGCTGTGCAACGGTCTACGGCCGCTCATTCCTGAATTGAAGTTGAGATGATGACGATGAAAAAGCAGGTTGTGCTGTACAAGAAACTCTCGCCGCTGCTGATGGCTCGCCTGCACGAGCAGACCGAGGTCACGCTGATCGACAACCTCAATGCCGATGGCCTGGCAACGCTGCGCGAAGCCCTGCCCCGCGCCCACGGGTTGCTCGGTGCGAGCCTGAAACTGGATGCCGGATTGTTGGATCTGGCACCGGACCTGGAAGCCATTGCCAGTGTCTCCGTGGGGGTCGATAACTACGACATCGACTACCTGACCGAACGACGGATCCTGCTCAGCAACACCCCGGACGTACTCACCGAAACCACGGCCGATACCGGTTTTGCACTGATCCTGGCAACCGCCCGGCGCGTGGTGGAACTGGCGAACATGGTTCGTGCCGGCCAGTGGACGCGCAATGTCGGTCCCGCGCAATTCGGTACCGATATACACGGTAAAACCCTGGGCATCATTGGCATGGGGCGGATCGGCGAGGCCCTGGCCCAGCGTGGACATTTCGGGTTTGGCATGCCGGTGATTTACCACAGTCACTCGCCGAAACCGGCGGTGGAACAGCGGTTCAATGCGCAATACCGCAGCTTGCCGGAGCTGTTGCAGCAGGCGGATTTCGTTTGTCTGACCTTGCCGCTGACCGCTGAAACCGAAGGGCTGATCGGCGCAGAGCAATTCGCTCTGATGCGCCCGGAAACCATCTTCATCAACATTTCACGGGGCAAGGTAGTGGACGAGTCGGCGCTGATCCGGGCCTTGCGTGAGGGGCAGATTCGCGCAGCGGGGCTGGATGTGTTCGAACGCGAGCCGCTTAACGCCGACTCGCCGCTGTTGCAGCTGAACAATGTTGTGGCGACGCCGCATATTGGTTCGGCGACCCATGAGACGCGGGAGGCGATGGCCACGTGCGCGGTGGACAATCTACTGGCGGCGCTGGCGGGTGAGCGGCCGAAGAATCTGGTGAATGTCGGGGCGTGGAAGGCTTAAGAAATTCGGCGCCTGTCAGGCAGCCTTCGCGGGCAAGCCCGCTCCCACAGGGTTTTGTGAACGCCAGAGATCCCTGTGGGAGCGGGCTTGCTCGCGAAGAGGCCGGCAATGGCAATACAGACTTTCAGGCCCGACGCGCCTCCAGCAGGTCCGCCGCACACAACGCAATCCGTCGGCACGCATCCGCCAGTTTCAGTTGATCCACCACCAACCCCAATCGAATATGCCCCGCCGCACTCGGGCCGAACGCTTCACCCGCCAGCACCGACACACCATAACCTTCCAGCAGCCGCTCGGAAAAACCCTGGGCACACAACCCGGTCTGGCGTACATCGATCATCACGAACATCCCGCCATCAGGCCGGATCGGCCGGATGCCCGGGCAATCACTCAGGCTCGCGCACACCAGGTCGCGACGCTGGCGATACTCCTCGCGCATCAACGCCACTTCCGGCAGATCTTCGTCCAGCGCCAATTGCGCGGCGTTCTGGATGAAATCCGGAATGCCAAACAGCATGCACAACGACAGGTGCACCAAGTGTTCGGCCAAAGGTTTCGGCCCGATCACCCAGCCCACGCGCCAGCCGCTCATGGCGTGGGATTTGGACAGGCTATTGATGGTCGCGGTTCGCTCGGCCATGCCCGGTAGGCTCGCCGGGCTGATGTGCTCGCCTTCGTACAACAGATCGCTGTAGACCTCGTCGCTGATCAGCCACAGGTCGTGACGAACACACAGCGATGCGAGTTCCTGCCAGACCATCAGCGGCAAACTGGAGCCGGAAGGATTGTTTGGACTGTTGAGCAAAATGACGCGGGTCTTGGGTGTGATCAGCGCCGCGACATCCGCCGGATCGACCCGAAAGCCATTCTCGGGGCGCACCGCCACCGGCACCACTTTGGCGCCGCAGGCACCGAACACGCCTTCATAGGTCACGTACATCGGCTCGGCGACGATCACTTCATCGCCCGGATCGAGCAGGCACTGCGCGACCGAATACACCGCACACTGCGCGCCCGGCAACACGATCACATGATCGGCCTCCACCGCTTGACCACTGCGACGTCGATGACGGTTGGCAATGCTGTCGCGCAAGCCCCGACTACCACGTACTGACGGGTAGTGGGTGTCACCGGCCAACAAGCTATCGATGCACGCCTGAACGATAGGCTGCGGTGTATCGAAGTCGGGATCGCCGATCGATAGCAACAGCACATCAACACCCTGCTCAATTAATTCCAGTGCTCGATCATGAATCTGCCAGGCCGCAGCGCCGTCACCGGCGATTCGTTTGGTCAAGGCTGAATAGCGCATGTAATTCTCCAGTCGCGCAGGTTCCAAGCCACAACCCTATCTCAAATCACGAAACGCGCCAGCTATTTGGCATCACCCGCAGCTCGCGGTGTAAAACCCACTAATGTGGCTGCATTCTCGTGGGCCGTCTACCTGACAGATCTGACAGTAGACGAGGGTGTTATCGGGCGGCTCAATGACGTCAGGAATTTCGTTTTCCCGATGCAGTTTCCTGCCGAAAACTACCTAACGATGGAGCATCGACATGTCGAATTTGAATGATGGAGTCCTTGAACTGGCGCGCCCCGAAATTATTGGAGTATTGCCCAATTTTCCAGGTAGTGAAAATAATCTGCTGCCAAGGGCATTGCTTTTCGAGCCGCTTAAAGTGGCCATTCCCACCTGGCAAGAGCTGGAATCTCCCGCATTTCTGACACTCTGGTTAGGCTGGAATGGGCAAACCCTGCCAGTCACAGAATACTATTTCGAACCACCAATCAACCCCGGCCTGTTCCCCTATACCGCAGAAATTGCACCCCAGCTTTTTTCGCAGGAGGGCGAATACGAAGTCCACTATAAGTTAGATATCGGAGGAAATGAGTACGTGTCGCACCTCAACACCTTCACCGTCGATAGGACTCCACCAAACTTGGGTAATCCTGGCCCATTGCCTTTGTTTCCACAGGATTTGATTGATCGCACCATCACTCCCGAATACCTGGTAGCACACAACGACGAGGTGGAAGTCACCATCGCACGTTATTTAGGTCAACGGCCGTGCGACGTCATCACGTTCTATTTTGGCGCTGCGACCGAAAATAATGGTCTGCAGATATCCGTCCATGACTCAGCTTCCGACACGGTTTTCAAACTCAAAGGGGACATTATTCGTGCGAAAGGCGATGGAGACCACTTCGCGTTCTATTCGCTGAACGACCGCGCCGGTAACGAAGGACGCAATTCTCGGTATCAGCCAATCAGAGTGCGTGGAATGTAAAAACAAAACGGTTGTAGAGAGCCTTGTAGAACTAACAGCACTCTTTCATTTCTTCCAGCTTATACCGCTACTGTTCCACTAAAGCTGGAGCGTTGAGTCGCTCCAGCTTTAGGCCTTCAAATCACGAAACGCGCCACCATGGCATTTAAATCCACGGCCAGGCGCGACAGTTCGTGCGTGGCGGCGCTGGTCTGGTTGGCGCCAGTGGCAGACTGGGTAGCGAGGTCACGAATGTTCACCAGGTTGCGATCGACCTCGCGGGACACCTGGGCCTGTTCTTCGGACGCGCTGGCGATCACCAGGTTGCGTTCGTTGATCAATTGGATCGACTGAGTGATCTGCTCCAGCGCCACGCCGGCGGCGCGGGCCATCTCCAAGGTACTTTGGGTGCGTTGATTGCTTTGTTGCATCGACGAGACGGCCTGGCCGGTACCGTTCTGGATGCCGGCGACCATTTTTTCGATTTCCTGGGTCGATTGCGCGGTGCGATGGGCCAGCGCCCGGACCTCGTCCGCCACCACCGCAAAACCGCGCCCGGCTTCACCGGCACGGGCGGCTTCGATGGCGGCGTTCAGTGCGAGCAGGTTGGTTTGCTCGGCGATGGCGCGGATCACGTCCAGCACCTTGCCGATGTCGCGCCCCTGAGCGGCCAGGCCTTCGATCATCACCGAGGTGTTTTGCACATCGTGGGTCATGGTCTGGATCGCGCCGACGGTTTCCACCACACGGTCGCGACCTTCGCGGGCGGCCTGGGTCGACTGGTTCGAGGCTTCGGACGTCGACACTGCGTTGCGCGCCACTTCTTCCACGGCGGCGGTCATTTCGTTGACCGCAGTGGCGGCCTGTTCGATTTCGTTGGTCTGCTGTTGCAGACCGCGGGACGCTTCATGCGTGACCGTACTGAGTTCTTCCGCGGCCGCACCCAATTGGGTGGCGGAACCGGCGATCTGTTCGATAGTTTTGCGCAGGCTGGCCTGCATCGCGGACAAGGCATTGAGCAAGCGGGCCGGTTCGTCAGTGCCGTCGACCTCGATGACATTGGTCAGGTTGCCGCCGGCAATGGTTTGCGCCGCCAGCAACGCGCGGTTCAGCGGCGTGACGATGCTGCGGGTCAGCAGCCAGGCCAGCAGCACGGTCATCAGCGCCGCGATGACCGCCACGGCGACGATGCCGGTAATCGCGCTGCGGTACAGATCGCCCGCTGCGGCCGATGCGGTTTTCGCATCGGAATTATTCAGCGCCACCAGTTTGTTCAACTGCTCGCCCATCTGGTCCGTACCTTCCTTGATCCGGGTGTTGATCAGCGTGCGCATCTCGTCGAGCTTGTTCTGCCGCGACAGTTCCAGCATCTGGTTCTGGGCTTGCATGTAGTTGTCCAGCGTTACCGTGAACGTCTTGTACAGCGCAGCTTCTTCCGGCGAGGCCGACAACGCGGCATAACTGGCTTGGGCGCTGCGAACCTTGTCGACCAGCACGCCGATACGCGTCTGGGCTTCCTGCAACGCGGCCGGATCACGGTTGACCAACACCCGAAACGAGAGAATGCGCATGCGCAGGACGTTTTCCGTCAGGTTTCCGAGAAACCCGACGCTGGGCAGCTGCGTGGTTTCCATTTCGATGGAGGCTTGGTGGATGCTCGTCATGCGGTTCACGGCAAACACACCCAGCACGATGACGAGCAAGGCAATGAAGGCAAAACCCAGGAAAGCTCGAGGCGCGATATTCAGATTACGCAGTGACATAGGATGATTCTCGGGTGATGAGGCTACGAGCATCCTTGCGTGATCGCTGAAGGGCGGGCGGCGGCGCACGCGCGTCAGTTTGGCGCCACTGTTGGAATAGGTTTGTGTGGGCCTATTGGTTGTATCGGCGGGGGATTAGGTTTCCTGCGGGGCGTTGAGAAATAAATTTCAGGAGGTTGCGAGTGTTTCATCCATGAAACACTCTAGCTCCATGTAGCAGCTGCCGAGCTTGCGAGGCTGCGTTCGGCTGCGAAGCAGTCGTGAAGTCATGCGCCGCGGTGTGTCAGGAAAAACCGGCTACCGGATTTACGACTGCTGCGCAGCCGAACGCAGCCTCGCAAGCTCGGCAGCTGCTACAGGATCGCGGGGGGCTTCAGGTTTTGCGAGCGGCCACTTGCCAGACCCGCGCTACATCACTCGCCCGCTCCCGCAACAACCGTGGTGCCTCGGCACACGCCTGTTCCAGCGTCATCGGCCCACTGGCCAAGGCAAACGCGGCATCGATGCCATGTTCGTACAGCGCCTGATAACCCTCGCCCAGTGTCCCCGCGAGGACGATCACCGGAACGCCGTGCTGCCGAGCAATACGCGCCACACCAAACGGCGTCTTGCCACGCAAGGTCTGGGCATCGAAACGACCTTCACCAGTGATCACCAGGTCGGCGCCCTTGACCGCATCGTTCAGGCCAACCAGTTCGGCGACCACTTCGATCCCGGCCTTGAATTGCGCCCTCAGAAACGCCTTGGCAGCAAACCCCAGACCGCCTGCCGCACCGCTACCCGGTTCGTCATGGACGTCTTTGTTCAAGACTTGAGCGCAGCGTTCGGCAAAGTGCCCGAGGGCGCGATCCAGTTGTTGGACTTGCTCGGGCGATGCGCCTTTTTGCGGACCGAAAATCGCTGAGGCACCGTGAGGGCCGCACAGTGGATTGTTGACGTCGGCGGCGATGTCGAATTGCACCTCGGCCAGTCGCGGGTCGATTTCACTTATGTCGATTCGCGCCAGTTGCGCGAGGGCCAAGCCGCCCGGTGCCAGTTTTTGGCCCTGGGCGTCCAGCAGCTTGACACCCAAAGCTTGCATCGCTCCCGCCCCGCCATCGTTGGTGGCGCTGCCGCCAATCGCCAGAATGACCCGTTGCGCCCCGGCATCGAGTGCCGCGCGGATCAACTCGCCGGTGCCGTACGTGCTGCTGATGCAGGCATCACGCTTGCCCGGCGGAACCAGTTGCAGGCCACTGGCCTCGGCCATTTCGATGATCGCGGTGTGGCTCTGGGGCAACCAGCCCCAAGCGGCCTCAACCGTTGCGCCGAGCGGCCCACGGACTTGGGTGCGGCGCCGTTCGCCCTCGCACGCTGCCAGAATTGACTCGACGGTTCCCTCCCCGCCGTCCGCCATTGGGCATTTGACCAGGAGCGCGTCGGGCCAAACCTGCGCTAACCCCAGCGCAATGGCATCGGCCACACCCTGGGCACTCAGGCTGTCCTTGAACGAATCGGGGGCGATGACGATTTTCATGCGAATTCTCCAGTTCCAATGCGTTCCATGCTGCCAGCAGGCAAGAACAATAACGCCGGTCCGCTGCACAAGCCGGTGTGGCGTTTATTGTTCATTTCCACAAAACCTATCTGTCCCTACACATTCCTTGTAGCAGCTGCCGTTGTGGCGCTGCTACAGGTTGGTGTTCGGTGCGTCGGTTTGTGGGAGTAGCTGGACACCTAGGTAGAGCGCAAGCATCCCGTCGAGTCTTAGCGGATCAACACCACTGAGCTCGGCAATCCGCTCCATCCGGTAACGCAAACTGTTGCGATGGATGCCCAGCGCATCGGCACAAGCCTGGCTCTGGCCATCGTGATCGCACCAACAGCGCAGAGTCGCCAGCAGTTGGCCGTTGCCATCCTTGGCGATGACTTTACGCAGCGGTTTGAGCAACTCGTCCAGCGCGTCGTCGTTGCGGTGGCGCCAGAGCATCACCGGCAACCGATAACGGTTGAGCGTCAGCAAACGCGAGTGTGGCAACACCTCTCGCCCATAGGCCAGCAAGTCGCCGACGCGTCGATAGCAACGACGCAGCCCGGACAATCCATCCGCCTGCCCGCCTACGGCGATGCGCAAAATGTTCCAGCCAAGGCCGTCGAGTTTTTCCAGCAACCGGTCATTCTCGATCGCCTGCGCCGCCGGTCGGCACCAGAGCAACGATGACTTGGCTGAACTCACGCACCAACTGTCCGGGTAGCGCGAGGTCAGCCAGGCGTTGAGTGCTTCGACGGTTTGCCCCGGACCATGCTCCACCCCTAACTCGAACAGATAAGGCACCCGCGTCATCTGCGGCTTGAGCCCGAGCTGCTGCGCTTCATCGATCAACCGTGGCGAATCCCCGGCCTCGCTGAGCAGCAATGCCAGCAGATCGTCGCATCGCTGGCGCCGCCATTGCTGTTCGGCCTGCTGATTGCGCTGGCCGACCAGCATCTCCGCGGTCATCCGCACCAGTTCGGCATAGGTGCGTAATTGCTCGGGTTCACCGGTGATGCCCAGCACGCCAATCAAACGCTGATCGAGCAACAGCGGCAGGTTGATGCCCGGCTGCACGCCCTTCAAATGAATCGCCGTCTGGGCGTCGATTTCCACTACCCGCCCATTGGCCAGCACCAGTTGCGCGCCTTCATGCCGGGTGTTGACCCGCTCCGGTTCGCCGCTGCCAAGAATCAGGCCCTGGCTGTCCATGACGTTGACGTTGTACGGCAGGATAGCCATTGCCCGGTCGACGATGTCCTGGGCCAGGTCGTGATCGAGTTCGAACATAGCGCGGATCCTTGAAAGCGTGATGGAGCGGATTGTTCACCCGCACAGGCCTTGGTTGCAAACCCTGTGCTCAGGCACAAAGACAATGACCCAAGCGGTGGCCGAGACTCACCGGGCGGTCAACGTTACCCTTGCATCGCAAAAAATCATAATAAAGAGAGAGCCCGCCATGTCACAGAGCGCCGCCGCTACCCAGGCCATCGTTGACGAAAAAAACGCCGTCTACAAACGCATTACCTTGCGTTTGATCCCCTTCATCTTCATCTGCTACCTGTTCAACTACCTCGACCGGGTGAACGTTGGATTTGCCAAGCTGCAGATGCTCGATGCGCTGAAATTCAGCGAAACCGTGTACGGCCTCGGGGCCGGGATCTTCTTTATCGGTTACGTGTTGTGCGGCGTCCCCAGCAACCTGGCCTTGACCAAATTCGGCCCGCGCCGCTGGATCGCGCTGATGATGATCGTCTGGGGCACGCTGTCGACCTGTTTGCTGTTCGTCACCACTCCGACCGAGTTCTACACCTTGCGTCTGTTTACGGGCGCGGCTGAAGCCGGGTTCTTCCCGGGCGTGGTGCTCTACCTTTCGCAGTGGTTTCCGACCTTCCGCCGTGGCCGCATCATGGCGCTGTTCATGTCCGCGATCCCAGTGTCCGGCCTACTCGGCAGCCCGTTTTCCGGCTGGATTCTCAATCACTTCGCCGCAGGCCAAGGTGGTTTGGCGGGCTGGCAGTGGATGTTCCTGCTACAAGGCATTCCGACGGTGATCCTCGGTGCCCTCGCCTACTTCCTGCTCAGCGACAGTTACGCCAACGCCAAATGGCTCACGCCGTTCGAGCGCTCGGTGCTGGAAGCCGACCACGCTATCGATCTGGCCAACAAACCGAAAACCACCACCGACTCGCTGCTGGCCGTGTTCAAGAATCCCGCTATCTGGGCTTTCGGTCTGATCTACTTCTGCATCCAGAGCGGCGTCTATGCGATCAACTTCTGGCTGCCGTCGATCATCAAGAATATGGGCTTCAGCGATAACCTGGTAATCGGCTGGCTCAGTGCAATTCCGTACCTGCTGGCAGCGCTGTTCATGTTGATGGTCGGCCGCTCTGCGGACCTGCGCAAAGAACGTCGCTGGCACTTGGTGGTGCCGATGCTGATGAGCGCGGTCGGTTTGCTGATCGCGGTGAACTTTGCGACTACGCCAGCCATCGCCATCCTTGGCCTGACCATCGCTACTATGGGCGCCCTCACCGGCCTGCCGATGTTCTGGCCGGTGCCGACTGCGCTGCTGAGCGCGGGCGCTGCGGCGGGTGGTCTGGCGCTGATCAACTCCATGGGGCAGATGGCCGGGTTCCTGAGTCCGTATCTGGTGGGTTGGGTCAAGGACAGCACCGGCTCGACCGATGCCGCGCTTTACCTGCTGGCGGGCGTGATTGTTTGCGGGAGTTTGTTGGCGCTACGCATGACCCGCACCCTGCGCGTCTGACGAGGGTCCCTTGATTGATCGTTCCCACGCTCTGCGTGGGAATGCAGTCCGGGACGCTCTGCGTCCCTTTCGAGAGCTGGAACGCGGAGCGTCCCTTGAGGCATTCCCACGCAGAGCGTGGGAACGATCGGCACCGGATGTTCGAGATTTGCGTTTGCTCTGGACAGTCGTTCTGGTATTTGATTGAGCCTTTCTCCCACCGGTAAAAGGATTTCGTCATGAGCTACCGCACGCTGGGTCATTCGGGTTTACAGGTTTCCACCCTGACCCTGGGTACCATGATGTTCGGCGAACAGACCAGCACCGAAGATTCCCTGCGGATCATCGACAAGGCCTGGGACCAGGGCATCAACTTCATCGACACCGCGGACGTTTACACCAACGGCCGCTCCGAAGAGATCGTCGGCGAAGCGATTGCAGGTAACCGTCACGAATGGGTGCTGGCGACCAAGGTCGGTTTCGGCCCGGTGGACGGCGTTCCGAACCGCAGCGGCCTGAGCCGCAAGCACCTGTTCAATGGCATCGACGCCAGCCTGACGCGTTTAGGCACCGACTATCTCGACATCTATTACTTGCACCGCGAAGACCACAACACGCCGCTGGAAGTCACGGTGTCGGCCATCGGCGACTTGATCCGCCAGGGCAAGATTCGCTATTGGGGTTTGTCGAATTACCGTGGCTGGCGCATCGCCGAGGTGATTCGTGTGGCCGATCACCTGGGTGTCGATCGGCCGGTGATCAGTCAGCCGCTGTACAACATCGTCAACCGTCAGGCGGAAACCGAGCAGATCACCGCCGCGCAAAACTATGGCCTGGGCGTGGTGCCTTACAGCCCGCTGGCGCGTGGCGTGCTCAGCGGTAAATACGCGCCGGACGTGAAGCCAGACGCCAACAGCCGCGCCGGCCGCGCCGATAAGCGCATTCTGGAAACCGAATGGCGCGTCGAATCCCTGCGCATTGCGCAGCAGATCCAGCAGTACACCCAGGATCGCGGCGTGGGCATCGTCGAATTCGCCATCGCCTGGGTGCTGAATAACAGCGCCGTCACCTCGGCCATCGTAGGGCCGCGTACTGAAGAACAATGGGATGCCTACACCAAGGCGCAAGCGGTGAAGATTACGGCTGAGGATGAAGCGTTCATTGATTCGCTGGTTGTGCCTGGGCACGCGTCGACACCGGGGTTTAATGATGTGAGCCACTTTGTATCGGGACGCAAACCGCGTCTGGCTTGAGATTTATCCCTTGATCACTTGATGCTTAATCGTTCCCACGCTCTGCGTGGGAATGCCTCAAGGGACGCTCCGCGTTCCAGTTCTCGAAAGGGACGCGGAGCGTCCCGGGCTGCATTCCCACGCAGAGCGTGGGAACGATCAGGCTCTGTTGATCAATATTCAACTCGAAAACCACGTATCCTCCGCAGCCGTTTCACGTTCAACTTCGCGAGGACAGTTTGTCTAAAGGTATCGCTCTATCGGTTTCAGCCTCGGTGCTGTTTGCCGTCATGTATTACTTCACATCGTTGCTCACGCCTTTGAGCGGCGTGGAAATCTTCGGTTGGCGAATGCTCCTGACCCTGCCTTGCATGACAGTGTTCATGGTGGTCTCTGGTGAATGGAAACTCGTAATCGCCCTTTTCCGGCGGCTGGTTGCTCAACCAAAATTGCTTGCCGGCCTGATCGTTTCCGCGACCCTGCTTGGCCTGCAACTCTGGTTGTTCATGTGGGCGCCGCTCAATGGCTATAGCCTCGACGTGTCCTTGGGCTACTTCCTGTTGCCGCTGTCCATGGTGCTGACCGGACGGTTCGCCTATGGCGAGCGCCTGTCTTACCTGCAAAAGGTTGCCGTGTTTTTTGCGTCCCTCGGGGTGCTTAACGAGCTGTATCAGGTCGGCAGTTTTTCCTGGGCGACCTTGCTGGTCGTCATCGGTTATCCGCTCTATTTCATCCTGCGCAAACGACTGGCGACCGACAACCTTGGCGGTTTGTGGATGGACATGGCCTTGATGTTGCCGGTGGCGCTCTGGTTCGTTCAGGGCGGTGAACAGGGTTTCAACGTGTTCGATCAATACCCGTGGCTCTCGCTGCTGATCCCGGTGCTTGGCATCATCAGTGCTTCGGCGCTGGTGGTTTACATCATCGCCAGCCGGTTGTTGCCGTTCAGCCTGTTCGGGTTGTTGAGTTACGTCGAGCCGGTGCTGTTGCTCGGCGTTGCGTTGCTGCTGGGGGAAAGCATCAAGCCCGGTGAGTGGCTGACCTACATTCCGATCTGGTTGGCGGTGGTTGTGTTGGTGTTCGAAGGGTTCAAGCATCTGGTCCGGCATCGACGTAAATCGATGTAGAACCGGCACGAAAAAGCCCGGCCAGCATTGCTGCTGACCGGGCTTTTTTACATCTGAAATGGCTTAGTCGGTGGAGAGTACACCACGACGAACCTGATCGCGCTCGATGGATTCGAACAGCGCCTTGAAGTTGCCTTCGCCGAAACCATCGTCGCCTTTACGCTGGATGAATTCGAAGAACACCGGGCCCATCAGGGTTTCCGAGAAGATCTGCAACAGCAAACGCTTGTCGCCTGATTCGGACGAACCGTCCAGCAGAATGCCGCGCGACTGCAGTTGATCAACCGGCTCACCGTGGTTCGGCAAACGACCTTCGAGCATTTCGTAATAGGTTTCCGGCGGCGCGGTCATGAAGCGCATGCCGATGCTTTTCAGGTGATCCCAGGTCTTGATCAGGTCATCGGACAGGAAGGCAACGTGCTGGATGCCCTCGCCGTTGAACTGCATCAGGAACTCTTCGATCTGCCCGGCGCCCTTGGACGATTCTTCGTTCAACGGGATGCGGATCATGCCATCTGGCGCGGTCATGGCCTTGGAGGTCAGGCCGGTGTATTCGCCCTTGATGTCGAAGTAACGGATTTCGCGGAAATTAAACAGCTTCTCGTAGAAGTTGGCCCAGTAGGCCATGCGACCGCGATAAACGTTGTGGGTCAGGTGGTCGATGATTTTCAGGCCAGCACCGACCGGATTGCGGTCGACACCTTCGATGAACACGAAGTCGATGTCGTAGATCGAACTGCCTTCGCCGAAACGGTCGATCAGGTACAGCGGCGCGCCGCCGATGCCCTTGATCGCGGGCAGGTTCAGTTCCATCGGGCCGGTTTCGATGTGAATCGGCTGGGCGCCCAGTTCCAGGGCCCGGGCAAACGCCTGCTGGGCATTCTTGACGCGAAATGCCATGCCGCACACGGACGGACCGTGCTCGGCCGCGAAGTACGAAGCAACGCTGTGGGGTTCGTTGTTGAGAATCAGGTTGATCTGGCCCTGGCGATACAGGTGCACATCTTTGGAACGATGGGTCGCGACCTTGGTGAAGCCCATGATCTCGAAGATCGGCTCCAGGGTGTTCGGGGTCGGCGATGCGAATTCGATGAATTCAAAGCCCATCAGGCCCATTGGGTTTTCGTATAAATCTGCCATGGTTGGCGCCTCATCATTTTCTTGTCAATTAACGGATCGTTAGTTGCTAGCAATGCTGAGAACGGCGGGTGGCGCGCAGGAGATGCCCCGCACGCTGCGGGCGAGGAAGTCACCGTAGATCAATTGAAACCCAAAACTCTTCATTGTCGACCCAAGGCTCTTGCGGGCGAGGCTTCTGCTTTGCAGAAGACGATTATTCTTATATGCGTAACCCGATTCTACACAGCGTAAATAGGTTTGTCCGCCTTCTGTATCAAATCCCCTTTTTCCCTGCTCGCGCAAGGGGTTTGTTGCACAGGAAAATCCCCACGAGGATCAGCCCTCCCCCCAGGCACATCGCCAGGGTCAACTGCTCGCCTAACAACAGTGCACCGAGGATCACCGCCGTCAGCGGGTTCAGGGCGATGAACACGCCTGAACGCGTCGCGCCGATTTTGCGAATGCCGTCGTAATAGCCGATATAGGCCAGCGCCGAACCCAACACGCCCAGGTACATCAGGCTCATCCATTGGGTTGGTCCGAGGCTGGCGAGTGCAGCCACACTCAACTCACCGCGAACCGCAGTGGTCGCCCACAGCATCAGCGTGCCCAACAGAATCGAATACGTCACCGTTTGCACCGGCCCCAGGGTTTGATTCAAATCTTTGGAGAACAGCGAATAAACGCCCCAGCCAAGCACACAGCCGAAGATCAACAGATCGCCGATCCAGGCATCAATGTTGTCGGCCAACAATTGCGGGTTACGGCTGACGATCACCAGGCTCGCCCCGGCAATACAGATCGCGATTCCGAAAACCTTTATGCGACTCAAGCGTTCCTTGAACAACAGCCACGACGCCAGCCCGATCACGGCCGGGTTCAACGCCACAATCAACGACGCCCGTGAAGCATTGATGTAATGCAGGCCATAAAAGAAGCACAGGTTGTAGAAAAAGATCCCGAAGAACCCCAGCAGCGCCAATTGCAGCCATTGCCTGGGGGCGGGCCTTGCAAGTGGCACCCGGGCCAATAGCAGAAACACCAGCAACGCCCCGCTGGCCAGCAAGAATCGCAGGCTGGCGGCAAACAAGGGGCTGAGGCTGTCGGCCAGAAACCGCCCGGCGACAAAGGTGCCGCCCCAGATCATGGTGACGGCAGCCAGTTTCAGATAAACCGGGATGTCCGACGGGTTGGACAAGCTTTGCTCATAAGTCGTCATAAGTTTCCAGGACGGAGAATTGGGAGAGATGACGTATCATTCGACTAATACCCTCTCATCGTAAAATGAGTAAAAACTCATGACCCTTACTCAACTGGAGATATTTTCCCTGGTCGCCGAGCTGAACGGTTTTACCGCTGCAGCCAATCGCTTGGGGATTTCCCAATCCGCGGTCTCTCACGCCCTCAAGTCTCTGGAACAGGAACTGGGCGTCGAGCTGCTGCGCCGACATCAGTCCCAGGTCGAACTCAGCGACATCGGCCAACAGCTTTTGCTGCGTGCCCGGGCGATGCTGGGCCTGGCCAACACCTTGCGTCAGGAAGCGGCCGATGCTCGTGGAATGAAACGCGGCACGTTGCGCATCGGCTCGTTCGGCCCGACCTCATCGATCAAACTGCTGCCGCAGATCCTGCAGCACTACCGCGCGGCTCACCCGGGCATCGAGGTCCATATAGATGAAGGCCCGGACCGGCAAGTGATCCAGTGGCTGGAGGAGCGGCGTATCGATATCGGCTTTGTGGTATTGCCCGAGGAACGATTCGACACCTTTGCGCTGATCGAGGACCAAATGGTCGCGCTGCTGCCCGCCGATCATCCGCTGGCCCACCACGACAGCCTGAGCTTGAGCGATTTGTGCAACGACCCTTTTGTCTTGACCGAGGCCGGTTCGTCGGAACTGGTATCGCGGCTATTCAGTGCCGCGCGGCTGACACCGAACATCCGTTATCGCTGCTCACAGCTACTGAGCACACTGGATACTGTTGGCCGGGGCGACGCGCTGACGGTCGTCGCCGAAAGCTCATTGCCGGACGACCGCGACAATCGCTACGTGAAAAAACCGCTGTCGCCACAGGTCGCCCGTCAGGTCGGTCTGGCAGTCCTCGATCAACGCCAGTCATCCCCTGCGGCGCTGGCTTTCATCAAGCTGGCCGAACGTCTGAACTACCGCTAAGCGGCACACTTACCGAGGGCCAACTATCATGGCCTCTACCTGAACTCTTTTTGGAAGGCGTCCGGTCCTGCCGATTATCTGACCGCTCACCGCGTGAACTTCTTGCAAGGTTATCTGTTTGGCCGGCCAATGCCCGGCACGGACTTCATTAACGCATTAAGTCACCATTAACTAGCGGCGCTCAGCGATGCGACAAGAAATCACGCACCAATTTGAATCAAAAGACTACTGTTGTTACATGAAGAAAAAGACAGGATTTACTCTTGGCCAATTAACTACTACAATTTTTCATGCCTGCGCTAGATTGGCAGGTGAGCCATTATCACCGGGTCGCTTCAAGGCTCTTGGCTTATAGCTTTGTTTGCGGTTGGTATCAGCCAAACACACTATTGGAGTAAAGATATTGTCCAGACTCGCTGAATTTCGTGCAGCTGAAAAGGCCCTTCAAGAGCAGCTCAAACAGCTGGAAACCCTGAAGAATGATGCCGGGCTCAAGAAAGAAATCGAATTCGAAGAAAAGCTCCAGGGGCTGATGAAAACCTACGGCAAGAGCCTGCGCGACATCATCGCCATTCTCGATCCGAACCCGGCAAAATCCGGGCTGCAACAGGCAACACCCAAAACCCGCCGCGCTCGCGTGGTCAAGGTTTATCAGAATCCGCACACCGGTGAACTGATTGAAACCAAGGGTGGCAACCACCGCGGCCTGAAAGCCTGGAAGGAACAGTACGGTGCAGCTACCGTTGATTCCTGGCTGCGTGGCTAAGCACTCGCGGTGACAAAAAAGCCCTGCCGATGCAGGGCTTTTTCATGGATGCCTTCTAAATGCAACGATTGGCGTCGATCAACTCGCTACTTGTTGAATAACTTTGTGCTTAATCCGTTTGGGTATCTAAAAATTTCCGAATGTGCTGAAAGCGGCAGCCATTGAAATCTTTAACTAAAGTTTCAGGCTGTTACGGGCCGCCTCTATTTCATCCTGACTTGCCTTATAAACCTCTGCCTGCCCCGCGTAGGAAAGAACATAGGCCTTATCGCCGTCCACGGCGGCAACCAATGTTTGAGAGAGCACATGCCTTCCGTTCTGCGTGATCGTGCAGGTAGTTTCCAGCGCTGATAAGCGGCTCAAGGTCGTCGGGTGAATCTTGTTGCAGACACTTTGATAACCGCCTTGAAAGAAATCCTTTTGCACCGACTTGCGCATCTCCAGCAACACGCCCTGTAGATTCACGTGATGTCCGCTTTCCACTTGGGACATGGTCAATTCCATCACCATCACCGGCGTGCCGTCCTGATCGTTTTTCACCGCGCGCTGACGGGACACCTGAGTTTTGGCGTCAGCTTGCGGGACAGCTTCAACCTCCCAGCCGTTGGGCCAGGTCATGATTGGCTCGCCTGCATGAGCGCTGTTAATACCTGCAAGCACGCAGATCAGGACGAACATCGATTTACAGATACGCATCATTGCAATGAACACTCACGGATTGAGCCGCAAAGTCTGAGCCTCGCCCGTCGGTCAGGCAAGAGCCGACTGTTTGAGTTTGGTGATGTCAGAACCCTTGCGTATCATTGTCGCCATTCGTTAGCTCCACTTATTTTCCGGAGGGCCCATGAGCCTGCACGAATTGAACACCTTCCCAGGCGTGACTGCCCAACCTGACACCGCCACCCAGAAGTTCGTCTTCAACCACACCATGTTGCGAGTCAAGGACATCACCAAGTCGCTGGATTTCTACACGCGCATTTTGGGTTTTTCGCTGGTGGAGAAACGCGACTTCCCGGAAGCCGAGTTCAGCCTGTACTTCCTGGCACTGGTTGATAAAAACCAGATTCCGGCCGACGCTGCTGCTCGCACCGAGTGGATGAAGTCGATTCCCGGCATTCTCGAGTTGACCCACAACCATGGCACCGAAAACGACGCGGACTTCGCTTACCACAACGGCAACACCGACCCGCGTGGTTTTGGCCACATCTGCATCTCGGTGCCGGATATCGTCGCTGCATGCGAGCGCTTCGAAGCGTTGGGCTGCGACTTCCAGAAACGCCTGAATGACGGCCGTATGAAGAGCCTGGCGTTCATCAAAGACCCGGATGCTTACTGGGTCGAGATCATCCAGCCCGCACCGATGTAAAAAGTTTGCTGCCACTGATCGTTCCCACGATCAGTTTCAGGCACAAAAAAAACCCATGATCGCTCATGGGTTTTTTTGTGTTTTCAGCACCGAGGATTTATGCCGGAGCCGAGGTCCGGATCAGGTGATCGAATGCGCTCAAGGAAGCCTTGGCGCCCTCGCCCACCGCAATCACGATCTGCTTGTACGGCACGGTAGTCACGTCACCGGCAGCGAACACACCCGGCATCGACGTTTCACCGCGGGCATCGACTATGATCTCGCCGCGAGGCGACAACTCGATTGTGCCTTTGAGCCAGTCGGTGTTGGGCAGCAAACCGATCTGCACGAAGATCCCTTCCAGCTCGACGCTACGCAACTCGTCCGACTGACGATCCTTGTAACGCAAGCCGTTGACCTTCTGGCCGTCGCCCAACACTTCAGTAGTTTGCGCACTGGTGATAACGGTGACGTTCGGCAGGCTGTGCAACTTGCGCTGCAAGACCGCATCGGCGCGCAGCTGTACGTCGAACTCCAGCAGCGTTACGTGGGACACAATACCCGCCAGGTCAATGGCCGCTTCGACGCCGGAGTTACCGCCGCCAATCACCGCCACGCGCTTGCCTTTGAACAGCGGACCGTCGCAGTGCGGGCAGTACGCAACGCCTTTGTTGCGGTATTGCTGCTCACCCGGGACGTTCATTTCACGCCACCGCGCACCGGTCGCCAGGATCACGGTCTTGGCTTTCAGGGTCGCGCCGCTGGCGAAGTGGACTTCGTGCAACTCACCATTTTTGCCCGGCAGCAACTTGTCGGCGCGTTGCAGGTTCATGATGTCGACGTCGTATTGCTTGACGTGTTCTTCCAGTGCTACGGCCAGTTTTGGCCCTTCGGTTTCCTGCACGGAGATGAAGTTCTCGATGGCCATGGTGTCGAGCACCTGCCCACCAAAACGTTCAGCCGCCACACCGGTACGAATGCCTTTGCGGGCAGCGTAGATCGCGGCCGAAGCACCGGCCGGACCACCGCCGACGACCAATACGTCAAAAGCTTCTTTGGCGCTGATCTTCTCGGCCTGACGCTCGATGCCGCTGGTGTCGATCTTGGCGAGAATTTCTTCCAGGCCCATGCGGCCTTGGCCAAAGGTCACGCCGTTCAGGTAAACGCTTGGCACGGCCATGATCTGACGGTCATCGACTTCCGCCTGGAACAGCGCGCCGTCAATGGCGACGTGGTGGATGTTCGGGTTCAGCACAGCCATCAGGTTCAGTGCCTGGACCACGTCCGGGCAGTTCTGGCAGGAAAGCGAAAAGTAAGTCTCGAAGCTGAACTCACCTTTGAGCGAGCGGATCTGTTCGATCACTTCAACGCTGGCTTTCGAAGGGTGACCGCCGACTTGCAGCAAGGCCAGCACCAGGGATGTGAATTCGTGGCCCATCGGGATGCCGGCAAAACGCAGGCTGATATCGGCACCCGGGCGGTTGATCGAGAACGATGGTTTACGTGCATCGTCACCGTTATCGAGCAAGGTAATTTGGCTGGAAAGACTGGCAACGTCTTTCAGAAGAGCGAGCATTTCCTGGGATTTCGCACCGTCGTCGAGGGAGGCAACGATCTCGATCGGCTGGGTGACCCGTTCCAGGTACGACTTCAACTGGGCTTTAAGATTGGCGTCCAACATACGGGCGATTTCCTTTTTTTCATTTCGTAAAAAAACGCCCGAGCGAATCTCGCCCGGGCGTTTTTATTGGGCGGTTGCAGCTTACTTAGGTGCGGAAACCCGCCCTGATGATGCGATCCACAGACTTAGATCTTGCCGACCAGGTCCAGGGACGGAGCCAGAGTGGCCTCGCCTTCTTTCCACTTGGCTGGGCAAACCTGGCCTGGGTGAGCAGCGACGTACTGAGCAGCCTTGATTTTGCGCAGCAGCTCGGAAGCGTCACGGCCAACGCCGCCATCGTTCAGCTCAACGATTTTGATCTGGCCTTCAGGGTTGATCACGAAGGTGCCACGGTCAGCCAGACCAGCTTCTTCGATCAGCACGTCGAAGTTGCGGGAGATGGCGTGAGTCGGGTCGCCGATCATGGTGTACTGGATCTTGCCGATGGCTGGCGAAGTGTTATGCCAGGCAGCGTGGGCAAAGTGGGTATCGGTGGAAACGCTGTAGATCTCGACGCCCAGCTTCTGGAACGCGTCGTAGTTGTCAGCCAGGTCTTCCAGTTCGGTCGGGCAAACGAAGGTGAAGTCGGCTGGGTAGAAGAACACGACAGACCACTTGCCTTTCAGGTCAGCGTCCGACACTTGTACGAAGTCGCCATTTTTGTAGGCGGTAGCTTTGAACGGTTTAACTTGGCTGTTGATGATAGGCATCGATGACTCTCCGTCAGGGTTGAAAAGTTTGGTTGAGAAGTTGATGGCGTGAATCCTACCGACTCGATTGCCGGATGGCTCATTGGCAAAGCTCATGTTGCTCATTGGTTTTCGCTATTAGCCGAACGTATTAATAGAAGAAAACTTACTTGGCGGCGCCAATGGTTTTTTCCGCGAGCGGTGTCATCCCGAGAAACGGGCTGGCTTCAACATAGCGCATGGCGGACTTCATATCCTTCCAACCCACATAACTCATCAACGACTTCAAGTCCCACCCGCTCTGATGCGCCCACGTGGCAAAGCCGCGCCGCAAGGAATGACTGGTGTAATGCTCGGCCGGGATGCCGGCGCGCTCCAGCGCCTGGCGCAACAACGGGATCACACTATTGGCGTGCAGTCCCTCCTCGCTCAGGTGACCCCAACGGTCGATGCCCCGGAATACCGGTCCACGGACCAATGCGGCTTCGGTGATCCAGTCGATGTACGCCTGCACCGGGCATAGGCGCTGCAACGCTGGCGTCTGGTAAGTCTTGCCGAGGTTTTCGCGGTCGCTCTTGGTTCGCGGCAAATACAGGGTGATGCCTGAGCCGACAACTGCTTGCACGTGCTCAATCTGTAACCGGCACAACTCATCACTACGAAAACCGCGCCAGAAGCCCAAGAGGATCAACGCTTTGTCGCGCCTGGCCCGCAACAGAGCAGGTTGATCCTGTTCAGATTTTGCGGTGTGCGCTTCTTGCTCCAGCCAGGCAACCACTTGCTCCAAATGTTGAAGCTGTAATGGCTCGGCTTGTTTTTCTTGAGCCGGGTGCAGCGCGCGAATGCCCTTGAAGGCTTTGCGCACCACCGGCGCCTTGGTGGGATCGGGAAAACCCTGACTGTTGTGCCATTGCGCCAGCGCTGACAAACGCAACTTAAGGGTATTGATCGACAGCACTCCCGCATGAGCAACGAGGTAGCGCGCCACACTGTCACTGGTCGCCGGCAGGAAACCGCCCCAACTGACTTCAAAATGCTCGATGGCCGCCCGATAGCTGCGACGGGTGTTGTCGCGGGTGGCGGCTTGCAGATAACGATCCAGCTCAGTCATGGGCTCAACTCTCTAAAACGTACCGCTTTGGCGGGTGAAAACGCGCCAGAGGGCTCATCACACGGGGTAATACCAGTATATCCCGCATGAATACTTGTCGTATTTTAAGTTTTGGTTTGGCGTGGTACATTGCGTACTTAAGTGGCATGTACCACAGTACGAAATCGTAGGAGAACTCATGGCTCGTGGCGGTGTAAACAAAGCGGTGGTGCAAGCGGCGCGCCTGGCAATTCTGGCGCGTGGTGAAAACCCAAGCATCGATGCGGTACGGATCGAGATGGGCAACACTGGCTCGAAAACCACGATTCATCGCTATTTGAAGGAGCTGGATGACGGTGCCGAGCGCATCGAGGTAGCGCCAGAACCGATTGATGACGAGCTGGCGGGACTGGTCTCGCGGTTGGCACAAAGACTCAAGGAGCAGGCTCAGGAGCCCATCGATCAGGCCCGCGAGCAGTTCGATAAACAAAAGAATGCGCTGGATACGCAGTTGCATGAAGCCCAACAAGCCAACACGCAACTACAGCAGCAGTACGAGATTCAAAGCCTGGCACTGACTCAAGAGTCCGAAGCCCTGCTGGAAACAAGCGCCATGCTGCAGACCGAGCAAACCCGCAACGCCGGACTGAACCAGGCACTGGCCGATTTCGAATTACGCTTGCAAGACAAGGATGAGCAGATCCGCTCATTGGAAGAAAAGCACCTGCACGCTCGCGATGCCCTGGAGCATTACCGCAATGCCGTCAAAGAACAGCGCGAGCAGGAGCAGCGCCGCCACGAAAGCCAGGTGCAGCAGATTCAAATGGAGTTGCGCCAGGCCCAGCAAAGCGCATTGGTGCGCCAGGATGAGATCACGCAACTGCACCGCGACAACGAACGTTTGTTGACGGAGAACCGTGGCACCCTGAGAGAGTTGAGCCTGCTGCAAGATCAACTCAAGCAAACCAACGCTCGACAGGATCAGCTGCTGGAACAGGTCAATCGCATCGACAGCGAACGCACCCTCCTCCAGGAACGCTTGCGCGCTGCCCTGCTGGAAAGCCAGTCACTGAAACAGAACGTCGATGAACAGTCGCAGATAAACAAAGCGCTGGAAATTGAGCTAATCAAGACTCAGGCGAGCCTTGATGAGACCGTGCGCCTGGCAGCCGTCATTGCGACAGCGCCAGACGCATCAGAGCCTCAAAAGGACGATTAACCCGCGACCGGCGTGCGCATGGTGACGAACTCTTCGGCGGCAGTTGGATGCACGCCGATGGTTTCATCGAAATCGCGTTTGGTGGCACCCGCCTTCAAGGCGATTGCCAAGCCCTGCACAATTTCTCCAGCATCCGGACCAACCATGTGACAGCCCAGAACCTTGTCGGTCTTGGCATCCACCACCAGCTTCATCAGGGTGCGCTCCTGGCATTCGGTCAGGGTCAGCTTCATTGGACGGAAGCGGCTTTCGAAGATCACCACATCGTGACCGGCCTCCCGGGCCTCTTCCTCGGTGAAACCGACCGTGCCGATGTTCGGCAAGCTGAATACCGCGGTCGGGATCATCTTGTAATCCACCGGGCGATACTGCTCAGGCTTGAACAAACGTCGCGCCACGGCCATGCCTTCGGCCAGAGCGACTGGCGTCAGCTGAACCCGACCGATTACATCGCCAAGCGCCAGGATCGACGGTTCAGCCGTCTGATACTGCTCGTCAACTTCGACAAAACCTTTCTTGTCGAGTTTGACGCCGGTGTTTTCCAGCCCAAGATTATCGAGCATCGGACGTCGACCGGTGGCGTAGAACACACAATCCGCTTCCAGCTCACGGCCGTCCTTGAGGCTCACCTTCAAGCTGCCATCGGACTGCTTGTCGATACGCTCGATGTCGGCGTTGAATTGCAGGTTCATGCCGCGCTTGGTCAACTCCTCATGCAGGTGTTTACGCACCGCACCGTCGAAGCCGCGCAAGAACAGCTCACCGCGATACAGCAACGTGGTTTCAGCGCCCAGACCATGGAAGATCCCGGCGAATTCGACGGCGATGTAACCACCGCCTACCACCAGAACGCGCTTGGGCAACTCTTTAAGGAAGAACGCCTGGTTGGAACTGATCGCGTGCTCGTGCCCCGGAATTTCCGGAATCTGTGGCCAGCCACCGGTAGCAATCAGGATGTTCTTGGCGGTGTGGCGCTCGCCATTGATCTCGACCGTGTTCGGGTCGACGATTTTGGCGTGGCCTTCATGCAAGGTCACGCCGCTGTTAACCAGAAGATTGCGATAGATACCGTTCAGTCGATTGATCTCGCGATCCTTGTTGGCGATCAGTGTCGCCCAATCGAACTTCGCTTCACCCGGCGTCCAGCCAAAACCTTGCGACTGTTCGAAGTCTTCGGCGAAATGCGCGCCGTAAACCAGCAGTTTCTTCGGCACACAGCCGACATTCACACAAGTGCCACCCAGGTAGCGGCTCTCGGCCACAGCCACTTTCGCGCCAAAACCGGCAGCAAAACGCGCAGCCCGCACACCGCCGGAACCGGCACCAATCACATAAAGGTCAAAATCGTAGGCCATTTTCAATCTCCTCGGCAGTCCACAAGCATACCCGCAGACATCCGTTGGGCAAGCGCTGCAAGCGATATGGGGACGGAAAATGAAAAAGCCACCCGAAGGTGGCTTTTCAATACAAGTGGGTCAGAGGCTATTAGTAAGCCTTGCCAGTCTTGTAGAAGTTCTCGAAGCAGAAGTTGGTCGCCTCGATGTAGCCTTCAGCGCCACCACAGTCAAAACGTTGCCCCTTGAACTTGTAGGCAATCACGCAACCGTTTTTCGCCTGCTTCATCAGGGCGTCGGTGATTTGAATCTCGCCGCCTTTGCCTGGCTCGGTTTGCTTGATCAGCTCGAAAATATCCGGCGTCAGGATGTAACGACCGATGATCGCCAGGTTCGACGGCGCGTCTTCCGGAGCTGGTTTTTCGACCATGTTGCGAACGCGGTACAAATCATCAGCGATCAGCTCGCCGGCGATCACGCCGTACTTGTTGGTTTCCATCGGATCCACTTCCTGGATCGCAACGATGGTGCAGCGGTATTGCTCGTACAGCTTGACCATCTGGGTCAGGACGCCGTCGCCTTCGAGGTTGACGCACAAGTCGTCCGCAAGCACTACCGCGAACGGTTCGTCACCGATCAGTGGACGGCCAGTCAGGATAGCGTGGCCCAGGCCTTTCATTTCGGTCTGGCGGGTGTAGGAAAACGAGCACTCGTCCAACAGTTTGCGGATACCGACCAGGTATTTTTCCTTATCGGTGCCTTTGATCTGGTTTTCCAGCTCATAGCTGATGTCGAAGTGGTCTTCAAGAGCGCGTTTGCCGCGACCGGTAACGATGGAAATTTCGGTCAACCCTGCGTCCAGTGCTTCTTCGACGCCGTACTGGATCAGTGGCTTGTTTACCACCGGCAGCATTTCTTTGGGCATGGCTTTAGTCGCTGGCAGGAAGCGAGTACCGTAACCGGCTGCTGGGAACAAGCATTTCTTGATCATAAAAGTCCTTGATAGGGCTGTGTGTACGAGTTTCGGCGCAGTCTAATCAGGCGGCGTGCACCTTACAATGCCCCCGCGCTGGCTAACCGATGCCATCATAGAGAAATATTCTCGCGGATAGTTCCCGAGATAACTCCGCAGCCTTATAGATAGCACAGACCATCAGTTCTGCACGGCTGCGAATCCTACACCATCAGCACCCGTTGAGTGCATTTGGCGCTATCATTGCGCGATTGAACCAGTCAACGAGGCAGATAGATGTCGGAAGCAAAAAGTGTCAATGGGTTCCTGATCAATCAGGCGAAAGACGGTCAGTGGTGGGTAGACAGTGCAGGCGGCGAAAATATTGCCGGGCCTTTTCCCACCGAAGCGTCGGCGATTGAAGTGGCATCCGTTCTGGAGCTCGAACACCCAGCTCCGAAGCGTCGCGGCAAGGACAAGTCCTGAGAAGCACCGGACTCGACCCAAGCCCTGCCTTGCGCAGGGCTTTTTTGTGATTGCCCGCAAACAAGTGGCCATTCGCTATAACCTTTTGATGCCAGCGCTGTCATAGGCTCAGCCCCTTCATCCTGACGACGACAACGACATGAATAAATTTTTGCCCCTGATTGCGGCATTGGCCCTGAGCGGCTGCGCCACTTCCGAAACGACCTACCTGAACAACGGCGAGCAAGGCCTGGCCATCGACTGTTCCGGGGAAGCCAACTCCTGGGCCACCTGCTACGAAAAAGCCGATGCCTCATGCGCTGGCACCGGCTATCGGATCGTAGGAACCGACGGAACACCTTCGACCAAGGAAAGCGACAAGACTCTGGGCGTTGACGTCGGCAACTTCAAGAACCGCAGCGTCGTGGTGGTCTGCAAGTAAGGCGCCCTGCCCTACATGTGAATTTCGGCGAACTTGATCCCGAGGCCGCGTACCGTCTCGATCAAATCGTCGAGGCTGCTGAAGGATTCGACTTCATCATTCTCATCGACCAGAAAATAACTGCGCCCGGCGCTTTTCTTGAAAAACACGATCCACTCTCCCGGATTCGCCGGATTCTGAATCACGTGGGTGGCAGAGATGTGACCCTCTGCATGGCGCTCCTGTACCTGCTCTCGCTTCATGCTCGACTCCAGAAATGACAATGCCGCCAAAGCGCTACTTTGGCGGCATCGGTGCTGACGGGCGACAGTCTATCAGCCGGAAATGCACGCCGTAGCGGCATTGCGTACATCCATGGGGCGCAACGGCACATTGGAAATGCGCTCGTGCAACTTGATGCTGCTGCCAGTGGAGCGGTCTTCAATATCAAATACCGCGGCCGGCCCCGAGGAGAACTTCTGCGGCACGATGACTCGCACACCGTCCTTGTGCGGCTCGACTTGCAGCGCTCCCCGGCTGCTGGACAGTTTTTCGGTGAGGCATTGCGCGTACTCGTGAGGCTTCTTGCCTGAAATCACGCTCATGGTCGGTAGTGACTCATTGATCTCCGAGACATTCGCACAACCACTCATCGCTATCGCCATAGGCAGGAACACCACACCCCACTTCATACAACACCTCCGATAAAGACACTCCGACAGTCCAAATGCTGTTTTTCTCCGAGGCATGCTGCGTTTATCGCTCATAGAATTCCGTATAACTGTTTTTAATTGTCAAACCAGACCTCGACGGCCGGATAATAACCCGTTCGGGCTGATAAACTGCGCCAATCGCACATGCTATCGTTTTGATTTTGTAGAAAAAGCCCTTCTGGAGGCGCCTCATGAAATTTATCCACCAGCGCGAGCACCTCAACGAAGACGACATCGTCGTCATTCAATGCTCCCAAACATGCAACATCCGTTTGATGAACGACGCCAATTTTCGCAGCTTCAAGAATGGCGGCCGCCACACTTACCACGGCGGTGCGTTCGACACCTTCCCGGCCCGGATTACCGCGCCGAGCACCGGCTTCTGGAACATCACCATCGACACGGTGAACCGTCGGCCGATCAGCGTTACTCGCAAACCGACCCTGACTCACACCATCAAGATCATCCGCCGCTCCAGCACGAAACTGAGCTGAGTGACATCCAGACACCAGGAAAAGCAGGTATGACCGTGGCCCAAACGACCAAGTACGTCATCAAATACAAACTCAACGGTGAGCGCCGCTTCGAATTTGCCCAGCTTGAAAACGGCACCGAAGAAGAAGCCAAGGCTGCGCTGAATGCTCTTCATGGTTCGAGCGACGATGTCATTAGCGACATCAATGTCAGCAAAGCGCTGTAACGGGATCCGGAGCGATAACATGGACGTCTGCTCCTACCTCCGGAATTCAACCGCAAGCGCCGGAGTGTCAACGCAATCCCAGCTCCCCAGACTGGCCACCTCAACCTTTGGTTTAGGAGTCAGAACATGCCTACTTCCTCGATTCGCTTCATCAGCGGCACTTCCAGCCTTGGCGTCTTGCTGCTGGCGTTCAGCGCCGAGGGTTTGTGTGCGCTGCTGATCGGTGATGACCTGGTAATGCTGGAACGCGATCTTTCGGATGGCAGCCTTGGCGGCTACCGTTGGGGGCTGGAGCGTAAACGGCAATTGCTGGATCGTGAGGCGCAGCGATGAGCGAGCGCTCTCTCGATGGACTGGACTGGGTCATGCTAGAGCAGCAGCTCGATCAGGATGGCTGCGCGGTTATCAAGTCGCTTGTAAGCCATCAGACCTGCGATGAAATCAGCGCTCTGTATGCCCGTTCCGAACCGTTTCGCTCGCAAGTCATCATGGCGCGTCACGGCTTTGGCCGTGGCGAGTACAAATACTTCAAATACCCGTTACCAAATGTCGTCGCCCGTTTGCGCAGTGCGTTCTATCCTCGACTGGTGCCCATCGCCAATCGCTGGTATGAGCACATGAACCTGCCAACTCGTTTCCCGCAAACCCATGAAGCATTTCTCGACCGCTGTCATGCCGCCGGTCAGGAACGCCCGACGCCGCTGTTGCTGCAATATGGACCGCAGGACTACAACTGCTTGCATCAGGACCTGTACGGCGAACACGTATTCCCGCTGCAAGTGGCGATTCTGCTGTCAGAGCCGGAAGACGACTTCACCGGTGGTGAGTTCGTGCTGACGGAGCAGCGCCCGCGAATGCAGTCGCGCCCCCAGGTCATCGGCCTGAAGAAAGGCGACGCTCTGATCTTTGCCGTCAACCAACGACCGGTCAAAGGCGTTCGTGGCTATTACCGAGTGACCCTGCGCCACGGCGTGAGTCGCCTGCACAGCGGAAAACGGCATACCCTCGGAATCATCTTTCACGACGCGTTATGACCCCATGAACCCGACCACCTTCGACTTGTTTGCCGACGCGGAACCCGAGCAGCAACCCAGGCTCGATCGTATCGGCGACCAGTCCTGCGTCCTCAGAGGCTTTGCCCTGCCCTGGCTGGATCAGTTGCTGCCCGCGCTGGACGCGGTTCTGGCGGCTGCACCGTTTCGGCAGATGATCACGCCCGGGGGCTTTACCATGTCGGTCGCCTTGAGCAGTTGCGGATTGCTGGGCTGGACCACCGACTGCAGCGGTTATCGCTATACCCGCGAGGATCCGCTGACCGGGCAACCCTGGCCGAAAATGCCCGAGGTGTTTCTTGAACTGGCACAAGCGGCGGCGCGGGAAGCGGGGTTTGCGGATTTCCTGCCGGATTCCTGCCTGATCAACCGCTATGTTCCCGGAGCCAAGATGTCGTTGCATCAGGACAAAAACGAAGTTTCCTACGCAGCGCCCATTGTTTCAGTGTCCCTTGGACTGCCGGCGATGTTCCTGTTCGGCGGCTTCGAGCGCAGCGATAAAAGCCAACGCGTGCCGCTGTTGCATGGCGACATCGTGGTCTGGGGTGGCGTGGATCGTTTGCGTTATCACGGGGTCCTGCCGATCAAGGATGGCCAACACCCGCGACTGGGCGAACAGCGGATCAACTTCACCTTTCGCACCGCCGGATGAAGCCTTCGAATTCGACCGCAAGACCCGGAGTGCGGCGACCCTGTCGGCTGGTTAATCTGCATGAAACGGATCAACGGACATGAAGCCATGACAAGCCATTCGACTAAGATTGCCACCGAGAACGACCCTCGCTGGGCCGCCGTTATTGCGCGTGATCCCCGGGCAGACGGGCAGTTTGTATATGCCGTGAAAACCACCGGCATTTACTGCCGCCCCAGCAGCCTGGCGCGTTTGCCAAAACCACAGAACGTCGAGTTCTTCGACACCGCCGAGCAGGCCCAGGCGGCGGGTTATCGCCCCAGCAAACGCGCCGCGAAGGATCAAAGCGACATCGCCGCGCAACATGCCGCGACCGTGGCGGCCGCTTGCCGCCAGATCGAAACCGCGGAAAGTCTGCCTGTTCTGAGCGAACTGGCTGTTGCCGCGGGCCTCAGCAGCTTTCACTTCCATCGGGTGTTCAAAGCGATTACCGGTCTGACGCCTAAAGGTTACGCTGCGGCCCATCGTTCACGCAGGGTCCGGGAGCGCCTCGCGGACGGAGACTCGGTGACCGATGCGCTGTATGACGCCGGCTTCAACTCCAACAGCCGTTTCTATGAAGCCGCCGATCAGCTATTGGGCATGAAACCCGGTGATTACCGCGCCGCCGGTCAGAACAATGACATTCGTTTTGCCGTCGGCCAGTGCTCCCTGGGAGCGATTCTGGTGGCGCAGAGTGAGCGTGGTGTTTGCGCGATCCTGCTGGGCGATGACCCGCACCAACTGGTTTGCGATCTACAGGACAAATTTCGGCGAGCCAACCTGATTGGCGCCGACCAAGCGTTCGAGCAACTGATCGCCAAGGTGGTTGGTTTTATCGAAGCACCGGCCCTTGGCCTCGACTTGCCGCTGGATGTTCGTGGCACCGCTTTTCAGGAACGTGTCTGGCAAGCCCTGCGGGAAATTCCCGTCGGCTGCACCGCCAGCTATGCCGATATCGCTCAACGAATCGGCGCGCCAAAAGCGATGCGCGCCGTGGCTCAAGCCTGTGGCGCGAACAATATCGCCGTGGCGATTCCGTGCCACCGCGTGGTGCGCAGCGACGGCAACCTGTCGGGCTATCGCTGGGGTGTGGAACGCAAGCGTCAGTTGCTTGAGCGCGAAAACCCGTCTGAGTCCTGAATGCCGATATAGACCGACACTGAATCCGGACTGGTATAGACCTCAAAGTCTGTAGCGAACGAGCGGCAAACCTGCGGGTTGTCCTTAAAGTAAGCCCAGATCAGGCCCCATGCCTGAATGACACAGTCCGGCATCGCCCCGTTGGCGCTGAACACCAGGTAGTCGCCTCCTTGCACCTGAATCTGCGCAAAGTCCTCGGAGGGCGCGGTGACCGCCGCACCCGCGGTCACATCGAAATGGCCAGAAGCGTCGGACTCGTAGTTGGAATAGACGCCGTACATGAAGGAGTCCGGCTGTTTGTGGGGGATCTTGTCGAAGATGTCCTCAACGAAAAACTGTTCCCACATCGGGCCGATGCGCGCAGTGTCTGGCTGCTGCTCGGCGGCATTGCAGGTGCGCACTTGCAGGCCCGAGACGCTAAAGGGCCGCACTTCACGCTGCTTAACATCCATGGTCGATAGTCCTTGTCTCTGTCATTTGTCTGTTTAAATTATGGTGCAACAGTCAACGATTAACGTCGACCACCACCCGACCACGTAACTGACCAGCGAGCAAACGCGGTGCGGCCTCGATCGTTTCACTCAAACCGATTTCGTGACTGATCAACGGCAGCAAAGCGAAGTCGAGATCCTTGGCCAGACGACTCCAGGCCAGTATCCGCTTGGCTTTGGGCTGAGTCACGCTGTTGATCCCGGCCAGGGTTACGCCGCGCAAAATGAACGGCGCGACTGAAGCCGGAAAGTCCATGCCCTGCGCCAGGCCACACGCGGCGACCGTGCCGTTGGCCTTGGTGCTGGCACAGGCGTTGGCCAACGTGTGGCTGCCGACCGAGTCGATAACTGCCGCCCAACGCTCCTTGGCCAAGGGTTTGCCCGGCTCGGACAACGTGGCGCGCTCGATGATTTCGCTGGCGCCCAACTGCTTGAGGTAGTCGTGCTCGGAAGGTCGGCCGGTGGACGCGACCACCCGATAGCCGAGCTTACTCAGCAGTGCAATGGCGAAACTGCCTACGCCGCCATTGGCGCCGGTGACCAATACTTCGCCCTGCTCGGGCGTCACGCCATTGTGTTCCAGCGCCAGGATGCTCAGCATCGCCGTGTAACCCGCCGTGCCGATCGCCATTGCTTGGGCCGCGGTGAACGCCTTGGGTAGTGGAATCAACCAGTCGCCCTTCAAGCGAGCCTTCTGCGCCAGTCCGCCCCAATGCCCTTCGCCAACACCCCAGCCATTGAGTACGACTTGATCGCCGATCTTGTAGTCCGGGTGCGTACTGACTTCGACGGTACCTGCCAGATCGATCCCCGGCACCATCGGGAATTTTCGCACCACCGGGCTGCTGCCGGTGATCGCGAGGCCATCCTTGAAGTTCAACGTGCTATACGCCACACGCACAGTCACATCGCCTTCGGGCAGTTGATCGTCATTGATCTCTTGCAGCGTGGCCCGGTAACCGCTGTCGTCTTTGTCGATCAAAATGCCTTTGAACATTACGGCCTCCTAATGGAATCACTCAGTTGTCGTGCAGTTGAAAACACATCGCAATTTTTCACCGTACTCGACATTAAGCCAAGAGTGGCACACGAAAGGAAAACTCGGCTGGCCTTATGTCCGTCATAGCTGATACAAAATCGGTCCAACCGTCCCTGCCCTGTTATGACGTCGGAGAACCCTTCAAATGAGCAAATGGCCAGATACCCGCATTCTTGACCTGCTCGGCATTGAACTGCCGATCATCCAGGCGCCCATGGCCGGCGCGACCAACTCGGCCATGGTTATCGCAGCCAGTAACGCCGGAGGCCTGGGTTCGATGCCGGCAGCCATGTTGAGCATCGATCAGTTGCGCGAAGAGCTGAAAACGATTCGCCAGCACACGCAGCGCCCGATCAACGTCAACTACTTCTGTCATCAGCCACCCGCCGCCGATGAGCAACGCGCTCAAGACTGGAAGAATCTGCTGGAGCCCTACTATCGGGAACTTGGCGTGGACTTCGACGCGCCGACGCCGGTGTCCAATCGAGCACCGTTCGATAATGCGGCCTGCGAAGTGGTCGAGGAATTTCGTCCCGAAGTGGTGAGTTTCCACTTTGGCCTGCCGGAAAAGTCCTTGCTCGACCGTGTGAAAGCCACGGGAGCGAAAGTGCTCTCCTCGGCTACCACGGTCGAAGAGGCCATTTGGCTCGAGCAGCACGGTTGCGACGCAATCATTGCCATGGGCTATGAAGCCGGCGGCCATCGGGGCATGTTTCTCAGTGATGATCTGAGCACCCAGGTAGGGATCTTTGCGCTGGTGCCGCAGATCGTCGATGCGGTGAAAGTGCCGGTGATTGCTGCGGGCGGGATTGCCGACTCACGAGGCGTCGCGGCAGCGTTCCTGTTGGGGGCTTCGGCGGTGCAAGTGGGCACGGCGTACTTGTTCACACCGGAGGCCAAGGTCAGCGCGTCTCATCACAAGGCGTTGCGCACGGCCAAGGAAAGCGAAACGGCCATCACTAACATTTTCACCGGACGCCCGGCACGCGGCATTCTCAATCGGGTAATGCGCGAACTCGGGCCTATGAGTGCAAAAGCACCGGCCTTCCCGCTTGCGGGTGGTGCGCTGATGCCGTTGCGGGCCAAGGGAGAAGCGGATTTCAGCAATCTCTGGGCGGGCCAGGCATTCACCCTGGGCGTTGAAATGACCACGGCTGAACTGACGCGGAAGCTGGCTGAGGAAGGATTGGCCAGGTTAGTTCGTCGGTAACGCATTCACCTGCGTGACCTCAATAACGCGCATTCAACACGTTCCGTTTGCAGGCATTTCGCTATATATTCCACTATATAGCGCTTGCCCTCCTCGTTGCATCTGCCTACAACGGAGCCGTTTCATGATCATTCGTGCCTCACGTTTTGCCCCCACCTTCCTGGCAACCCTGTTCGCAGTGTTCGCTGTCGGCTCCGCCCTGGCGGACGAAGTCCAGGTCGCCGTCGCAGCCAACTTCTCTGCGCCGATTCAGGCGATCGCCGCGGATTTCGAAAAAGACACCGGGCATAAACTGGTCACCTCCTTTGGTGCAACCGGCCAGTTCTACACCCAGATCAAGAACGGCGCACCGTTCGAAGTGTTCCTCTCGGCGGACGACACCACCACGCAAAAACTCGAAACCGAAGGCGACACCGTCAAAGGCTCGCGCTTCACTTACGCCATCGGCACCCTGGCTCTGTGGTCGGCGAAAGAAGGTTATGTCGATGCAAAGGGCAAAGTGCTGAGCGACAACCAGTATCAGCACCTGTCCATCGCCAACCCGAAAGCCGCGCCTTACGGTCTCGCCGCCACGCAGGTGCTGGCCACGCTGGACCTGACCGACAAGGTCAAAGCCAAGATCGTTGAAGGCCAGAACATCACCCAGGCCTACCAGTTCGTCTCCACCGGTAATGCCGAACTCGGTTTTGTGGCCTTGTCGCAGATCTACAAAGACGGCAAAGTCACCGGCGGCTCGGCCTGGATCGTTCCAGCCGACATGCACGATCCGATCAAACAAGACGCGGTGATCCTCAATAAAGGCAAGGACAATCCGGCTGCCAAGGCGCTGGTTGACTACCTCAAAGGTCCGAAAGCCGCCGCTGTCATCAAATCCTACGGTTACCAACTCTAATGACGCTATCGAGTGCCGACTTTTCCGCCATTTGGCTGACCCTGAAACTGGCGTCCCTGACGACAGTTATCCTGCTGGTCATAGGCACTCCGATTGCGTTATGGCTATCGCGCACCCGCTCGTGGTTGCGCGGCCCGGTCGGGGCGATCGTCGCCCTGCCCCTGGTGCTGCCGCCAACGGTGATTGGCTTTTATCTGTTGCTGGCGCTCGGCCCTAACGGGTTTGTCGGCCACTTCACCCAATCACTGGGGCTCGGGACCCTGACCTTCAGTTTTGCGGGGCTGGTGATCGGCTCGGTGCTCTACTCGATGCCGTTCGTGGTCCAGCCGCTGCAAAATGCTTTTTCTGCCATCGGCACTCGCCCCTTGGAGGTGGCTGCGACCTTGCGTGCCAATCCCTGGGACACGTTTTTCAGCGTGATCCTGCCGCTGGCCCGCCCTGGCTTCATCACCGCGGCCATTCTCGGTTTCGCCCACACCGTCGGGGAATTCGGTGTGGTGCTGATGATCGGCGGCAACATTCCCGACAAGACCCGGGTGGTCTCGGTGCAGATCTACGATCACGTCGAAGCCATGGAATACGCCCAGGCTCATTGGCTGGCCGGGGCGATGCTGGTGTTCTCTTTTATTGTGTTGCTGGCGCTCTACTCCAGCCGTAAAACCAAAGCAGGCTGGAGCTGACCGATGATTCATACGCGTCTGAAACTGAAGTACTCAGGGTTCACCCTGGAGGTGGACCTGCAATTGCCCGGCCGCGGTGTCACTGCTCTTTACGGTCATTCCGGTTCGGGCAAGACCACCTGCCTGCGCTGCATTGCCGGCCTGGAGAAGGCCGATGAGGGCTTCATCCAGGTCAACGATGAGATCTGGCAGGACAGCGACAGGAAGATTTTCGTGCCGCCACACAAGCGGGCGCTGGGTTACGTCTTTCAGGAAGCCAGCCTGTTTCCCCATCTGTCGGTGCTGGCCAATCTGCAGTTCGGCCTCAAGCGCACTCCTCGCCAACAGCGGCGGGTCGACATGGCACACGTGACTGAACTGCTCGGAATCGGCCATTTGCTGGATCGCCATCCGCAGCACCTTTCCGGCGGTGAACGGCAGCGGGTTGGCATCGCTCGTGCCCTGCTCACCAGCCCGAAACTGTTGCTGATGGACGAGCCGCTGGCGGCATTGGATAGCCAGCGCAAAAACGAAATCCTGCCTTACCTGCAACGACTGCATGATGAATTGGAAATCCCGGTGCTGTACGTCAGCCACTCGCAGGATGAAGTTGCACGGTTGGCCGATCACCTTGTTCTGCTCAGCAATGGCAAGGCACTGGCCAGCGGCGCTATTGGCGAAACGCTGGCCCGCCTGGACCTGCCCCTGGCGCTGGGCGACGATGCCGGCGTGGTGATCGAGGGGCACGTCATTGCCTATGACGCCGACTATCAGTTGCTGACCCTGCAACTGCCGAACACAACCCTGAACATTCGCGTGGCTCACTCACTGATGACCCCGGGTCAGGCGCTGCGCTGCAAGGTTCAGGCACGGGATGTCAGCCTGAGCCTGCAAAGTGTCGAGCAAAGCAGCATCCTCAATCGCCTGCCGGTCACCGTGATCAGTGAAATGGGCGCGGACAATGCCGCCCACGCGCTGATCCGTCTGGACGCTGCCGGCACACCGCTGCTGGCGCGGATCACCCGCTACTCCCGGGACCAATTGGGCGTGCACCCTGGCCAGCAACTCTGGGCACAGATCAAGGCGGTGGCGGTGCTGGCGTAAATCCGCTGGCACGACTGCAACAACGTGCGGTCAATGGCTGTAACGGCCCCTGATCCACCGCCCAGGACTATTGCCATGCCCGATACCGCGCTGCCCGATGTGCTGCCACCCGACCTGCATTACGTCGATGACACCCAGCCCGGCATCACCCGCAAGAAACTGCGCGGCAAGTTCTGCTATTTCGACCCTGCGGGCCAACGCATTACCGATCAGGATGAGATCAAACGTATCAATGCCCTCGCCGTGCCCCCGGCCTACACGGATGTGTGGATCTGCGCCGACCCGCGCGGCCATCTGCAAGCTACCGGTCGTGATGCCCGAGGTCGCAAGCAATACCGTTATCACCCGCGCTGGCGAGAAGTGCGCGATGCCGACAAATATTCACGCTTGCGGGACTTTGGGTTAGCGCTACCGAAACTGCGCAAACAGCTTGAAACTCTATTGGCGGCTCCCGGCTTCAGTCGCGACAAAGTCATGGCCACGGTCATCACCTTGCTCGATGCGACGCTGATCCGGGTCGGCAACTCCCAATACGCTCGGGACAATCGGTCTTACGGTTTGACCACCCTGCGTAACCGTCACGTCGAGATCAACGGCAACGCGATCCAGTTCCAGTTCCGTGGCAAGAGCGGTGTCGAGCACCAGATCACCGTGAAAGACCGACGCCTGGCGCGGGTCATCAAACGCTGCCTGGAAATTCCCGGGCAAAACCTGTTTCAGTACCTGGATGAAAACGGCGAGCGACACACCGTCAGTTCCTCCGACGTCAACGCCTACCTGAAGACACTCACCGGTGCCGACTTCACTGCCAAGGACTACCGAACCTGGGCTGGCAGCGCGTTGGCGCTGGCGGTTCTGCGGGAACTGCAGTGGGAGTCCGAGTCGGACGCGAAGCGGCATGTGGTGGAGATGGTCAAGAACGTCGCCAAACAACTGGGTAACACACCGGCCGTCTGCCGCAAGTGCTACATCCACCCGGCGGTGCTCGATGGCTTTCTTTTGGGAGCGTTGGCTGACCTGCCCCGTCCTCGAGCGCGTAAAGGGCTGAGGGCCGAGGAAGTCGGGCTTGCGGTGTTTTTAGAGAAGATGATCGCTAGTGTTGAAGCGACGAACTGACCTGTCTATTTTTTGCACGATCGCAAATGGCTTCTATAGTAGTTGTGAACCTGAATTAGCTACGGTGACGCCATGGAAGACATTTTCGTTGTGAAACGATGCAACAAGATCATCATCCATGGTCGCCGAGCCGGAGAAACCGATCATCCACCACCTGCCGCCGCCGTCTGGTATCGCATCGCCGATACTCGAACCCGCGGCTTCATCGGCGACGGTTTCGATCGTGAAGAAGACGCCCGGCGCGAATGCCGGCAGCTGAATGCCAGGTCGCAAGTGACGGCCCGGGAAGGCTGATGCTACCTGCCTTGCGCGGGTCTATACTGAAAAACAGCTGAAGGATCAGCGACCCCATCAGCAAACAGCTCGCTCCCCTGCGGGCTTTTTGCTGCCAGTAACAGGTTTCTTGAACGGAGGTGTTTGCCATGTCCGAAAAAGAGTCCATCACCACCCTGCTCACCCTGCTCGACTCCCGTCAGGTTCGCCTGGCAGCGGCATGCAAGGAAATCGCCGACTGGGTCGATCATCAAGGCGGGCACCCGACAGCCCTCAGAATCCGTGATCGCCTGAACGACATCGAGAAGGACACACCACTGATTCGCAATACGCTGTCGTCGCTCAAACCTGTCGACCGCCCCCTGCCGCGGTTCAGATGATTCGATCTGGACATCCTCAAGGACACGGCCTGCTTCAGGACGCATGAACGGCGACCTTATCGTCACCGGGTGCGTCCTTGCCTGAGCGTTTCTTGCTACATCCCCAACCCAGCCTGGCGCCGGGTTTTTTTATGCCTGGGCAATCCATTTCACACGGCATTCACATCTCAGGCTTTACATTGACCGGACTCCTTTGAAGAATCCCCTGGCCCGCCCGCACGCGGGCTTTTTTTTGACTATTACGCAGACAACGAACGTCGCCGTACGCTTGAGGTCAAACGATCACACGTCACCAAGGAGGCGTCTGATGGTTACTCACTTCAAAGTAGGCGGGCATCTGGCCTGCGGTCACAAAGGCAGCAAACTCGTTTCAACCAGCGAACTGACCCGGGTGAAATGCAGAAGCTGCCGCAACACCGATGCGTTCAAGGATGCGCGCAAAGACCAGCGCAACGCTGCACGCCGCGCCGCACGCAAAGCCAAAGTTACGCATAGCGCCAATGACTGGCGAGCGGCCTGGGTCGAACGGCTCACTGCCATGAAAGGACTGCAACGATTGCCTCGTGGTTTTACCGGTCAGCCTTTCGTTTAGCTGACAGCATCGGCGGCTGAATCGAATTCATTCGGGCCAGCCGCTGGCGCATGACATCCAACACTTGAAAGCTTCGACCAGAACTCGCCCTGCCTCGGGGCGCACAAGACATAGATATTGGATACTGAGTTTATTGTTAGTTATCTTTGTAATTGACCTGCAAGACAAACTGAAACGCCGTCACTGCGCATGACTCCCCCTAGCTTTATAGGTGACGTAGATCACATCACCTGCAACTTACAATTGCTCTAAATCTTTGTAGGCAGAGGTTTTTATTAACACTGCTCTACCAGCATTCAGTGTTTCCTGGAGCGGCTCGTCTTTGACGGCTTTCCTGTTGAGATCACGCCCCTTCAACACCTGATGAATGTCCTCCTGCAATCGCTTCGCCCTGCAGGCAGGCACGGGCATGGGCGTTATTTGGAGTCTTAGGGCTACTAGAAAGAACGTTATAGCAATGGCAGCCACTGATAATTGCTTATATACAGGCAACGCAACTTTTAAGATTAGCTCTCCCCGAACTGATCGATATATTTTTTAACGATAAGAACAATAGCGATGTCTGCAATGGGGGGCTTTACATTGCCCTGCTATTTTTTGGCGGCGAACAGATTCTTCAACTAGGATTCTATCGAATCCAAATTACGCCAACGGTGTTGGCGGGCACTGATCAAGGAGGGGACAGATGACATCAATTCGCAAGACCGAGAAAACCTATCGCACCTGGTCCAGCCCAATCCTGCTTGAACTCAAGGAGAGAGAGCACCAGCTGGACGCTGAAGCCCGCCAGGCCCTTCAAAATGTCTTGATCGAGAGACGGCTTCTCAATATCGGCAACCCTTCAGGCGAAGATCGACGCGGCGCAAATCCAGGGATTAGCAGCCAGGGTCAATAACTGCCGAAAACAACGGGATTCCCAGGCCCCACAACAGCCTTGGCTCGTAGACCACTATTAAGGAATGCAACGCCATGAAACCAAGCGGTATACGCGGATAAACCTTGGGCTCGAAAAACAGGGCTTCAGTTCGAGATGACAGATCAAATGACAGTATCTGTCTTTTTGATGATGACGCAGCCTAATCCGATCTTCGCCAGCCTGGCTGGCACATGGAGGGCGCAATGCGCATTCCTCTGTTTTACGCGATATCAGCTGTACTGTTTTTGCATGGTTCTGCCGCCCAGGCGCAGCCATCGAATGCCACCGCTGCCCAAACGCCACCCGCTGCAGCGGCAGTCAAGGACGCAGTCTTTACTCAAGAGCAACTGGATCAGATGCTGGCTCCCATTGCGCTTTATCCAGACCCGCTTCTTGCACAGATGCTGATGGCCAGCACCTACCCTGGGGAAGTCGCCGAGGCCGTTAACTGGTCGAAAGCGCATCCTGAAGCCAAAGGCGATGAGGCGGTCAAACAAGTGGCAACCCAACCCTGGGACCCAAGTGTTCAAGCGCTGGTCGCCTTTCCCCAATTGCTGGCGACCGTGGGGCAGGATCTTGTCTGGGTTCAGCGACTGGGCGATGCCTTTCTGGCGCAGCCCGATGAGGTGATGGAGGGCGTGCAACGCTTGCGGCGTCAAGCGCAGGCCGCCGGCAACCTGCAGAGCAATCAGTATCAGAATGTGACTGTTCAAAATGTGACCGCTCCCGCCCCAACAACTGCATCGCCATCGACGGCCGCATCCTCAGCCCCAGCCCCAGCCAGCTCCTCCACCATCATCATCCAGCCCGCAGATCCGCAGGTGGTGTACGTTCCCACTTACAACCCGACAACCACCTACGGCACTTGGGCTTATCCAGAATCGCCCCCTGTCTACTATCCACCGCCACCCGCTTATTATCCGGGTTCGGCTTTGCTGGCCGGGTTGGCGTTCGGCACCGGCGTAGCGATAATCGGCTCGCTATGGGGCGACTGTGACTGGGGCAATAACGACATCGACATCGACGTCGATCGATACAACAACATCAATCGCAACAACCAGATAACCAATAATCAGAACAAGTGGCAGCACAACGCAGTACATCGCGATGGCGTTCCCTATCGAGACAACAGAAGCCGGCAGGAATATGGTCGTCAACTCAACGGTGCCAACCAGCGCCAGGCTTATCGCGGAGACGATGCCCAGCGCGCCAAGGCTCGTGAGAATGCGCGTAGCGCCATGGACAGGAGCGGTGTCGAGAGACCCGCCACCAGCAACCGACAAGCCCGTGAACAAGCACGCCAGGCACAGTCGGGAATCTCGGCAGGCAATCGAACGCAGGCAGGCGCGGACAGACCGAAAACGGCTGACAGAAGCCAGGGTAACGCCAGAAATATTCGCGAAAACGAGCAGCCTCGCAAACAGACTGCCCAGGTGAATCAACGTAGGCAGGACACCTCTCAGGCGCGTCAGAGTACGACAAAACGACCGGCTGCCAGCCCAGGCAGTGCCAAAAACAATGCATTCGCCGGGGTGCGTTCACCGTCCCAGTCCAATGCCCAAGCCTCTCGCGGGCGCACTAGCCAGGCTTCCGCCCAGCGTCCCAGCAGCATGCGTTCTTCCGGCAATCAAATCAGTCGGCCATCCAGTCCAGCGCGTTCGAGAGGGGGTCGTCGGTGAAAAGCCAACGTCGAGGAAGAATATTCATGAATCTGTTGCCTCCGACTTTGGCGATCATCGCGGGCTTGGCGTGGTCGTGCATGGCGACGGCGCAGCAGGCATTCTCCACGCCGGAAAAGGCTGTTGAAGCGTTCGTCATGGCACTGGGAAAGGAAAAGGCCGATCAGGTACGCCTGACAGAGTTGCTGGGAAAAGACTGGCGCCAGGTCATTCCCCGCGAAGGTGTACAACGCAGCGATGTCGATGAGTTTTTGAAGCAGTATCACGAGCAACACCACATCGAAAAAACCACTGACCGCAAGGCAACTCTGTCGGTCGGCAGTGACCGCTGGACCCTGCCTATCCCCCTGGTCAAAGGGGCAAACGGTTGGCAGTTCGACATGAAGGCCGGCAGCAATGAAATCCGCGCACGCCGTATCGGCCGTAACGAACTCTACACGGTGCAATCTGTGCTGACCTATCACGATGCCCAGATGGACTATGCGTCGGTGGACAATGACGATGACGGTGCGCTCGAATACGCACAGAACATCCTGAGTACACCCGGCACACACGACGGACTCTATTGGGCGGACGACGATAGTGGTCAGGTCAGCCCGCTTGGCCCATTGTTCGGCGAGGCCGCCGGCGGTGACGACTGGCACGGTTACCACTTTCGCATTCTCAAGGGACAAGGCCCCTCGGCGCCGGGCGGTGCCTACAGCTATATGATCGGGGACAAAATGAGCCGCGGCTTCGCGCTGGTCGCCTGGCCGGCGAAATACGATGACACCGGCGTGATGAGCTTCCTGATCAGCCATGAAGGCCAAGTCTTCGAGAAGGACCTAGGTCCCGACAGTGACAAGCTGGCGAAATCGATGAAGTTGTTTGATCCGGATAACAGCTGGAAGGAAGTGACCGTCGATCAGGATCCAGAGTAAATAATGATCAGCACCAACAATGCGCTAAGGGTATGTCAAGCAGACAGCCGTCACTCAGACCCAGTGACGGCAGTTGCACTCAGCCGCGTACAAACGGCTGGGATCTATTCAATCTCCCCCACGTTATCGTCGTCGGTGGAGACGAAGTGTTGTATTTCGCCTTGCAGCAATTCCAAGGCACGCTCGAAGTCAAAGCGCTCAAGCTGCTGAGCGACCAGGTCCAAACGCTGGGCTAGCGCATCACCGAGCGACAGGCCACGCATCTCACCAAGCGCTCCAATGGCAGCGGTGTCGCTGTCAGCCAATAGCCGCCGGAGCCTGGCGAGCCGTCCACTGATTGTCGGCCCGGACGGCAGCGCCTGCTCGACTGATGCTGGATTTACCTCACCCAACCGCGACAACGCACTCAACACGGGCATCAAGTGCTGCTCAACCTCGGATAAATTCGACTGCACGACCTTACTCGGTTCGCCGGCCCGGCACGCGTGCTCAAGCTGTGCGGCCGCCTGCGCCACAGACTTGGCCCCAATGTTCCCGGCGTTCCCGCGCAAGGTATGAGCCATGCGCGTGGCTGCTGTTGGATCAGGGTCAGCGAGTGCTGCTTGAAACTGTTCGACGAAGCAAAATTGAGTCGCATGGAATTTGCGCAACAGTCGCAAGTAAAGGGCCTCCTTGCCCGAACAGGCGGTCAGCCCGGCGACCTTATCGATACCTTCGAGCTCAGTGGGCAACGATGCGGATATTTGGGGATCGTTCAACTCTTGCGCCTGCCCGCTACGACCGAGCCGTGGTTTGATCCACTTGGCCAGCGTGGCAAACATGGCGTCTACGTCCAATGGCTTGGACAGGTGGTCATTCATGCCACAGGCCAGGGCGCGTTCGCGATCCACTGCCATGGCGTCGGCGGTCATGGCGATGATCGGCAATGCCGCGAAGTTCGATTGCTGGCGAATCCTGCGGGTCGCTGTGTAGCCATCCATCACAGGCATCTGGCAGTCCATCAGTACGCCGTCGAAATCGCTGTCACGCGCCAGCAAATCGAGTGCCTGCTGACCATCGAAGGCCTGTTCTAGCTCGATGCCGGCCCCTTGCAGCAAATCACACGCCAGCTCCCTGTTCAGTTCGTTGTCTTCCACCAACAACAGGCGCCCGCCTTTCAAGCGCGCCATGTGGTCAGCGCTCTGCTCGTTGCGCTCACTGGCGCGGGTACCGGTTTGCGGCACTTTGCCGAACACCGTGCCGATGGATTCCAGCAAGGTGGACGGAGTCACCGGCTTGGTCAGCACCACCGGCAACTGCACGTGCTGGAGCTTGGCCTGTTCAAGCAACTCTTCGCGATCAAGGGCAGTGACCATGATGACTGACGGCGTGCGCGTCAGGTTGCTGGAACGCATCTGGCGGACGGTCTCCACCCCATCCATGCCTGGCATCCGCCAGTCCATCAGAACCAGGTCGAAAGGCAACGAAGCTTTCTCGGCCTGCACCAACATGCGCAGCGCCATGCGACCGCTTTCAGCCACGTCCACCTCCACACCGAAACTGTGTGCCATGACCGAAAGAATCTCACGGGCACTTGCGTTGTCGTCGACCACCAGCACACGAATGCCTAGCAGCTCGTCGGCGGTGAACATGCGCCGCGCAGGCGCCTCTGCCTGGATGCCCAGACTCACGCAAAAGTGAAACGTAGAGCCGATGCCCAGCGTACTTTCGACCCAGATGCGCCCATCCATCAATTCCACCAGACGTTTGGAAATCGACAAGCCCAGGCCAGTCCCTCCGTACTTGCGAGTCGTGGAACTGTCGGCCTGGATAAAGGACTGAAAAATCCTCTGGCATTGCTCTTCGCTCATGCCGATCCCCGTATCGCGCACCCAGAAATGCAGCTCGACCTTGCCCTCCTCACTCCCAACTCGTTCGATGCCCAGAACAATTTCACCGTGTTCGGTGAACTTCGTCGCGTTGTTGCCCAGGTTGGCCAGGACCTGGCCTAGCCGCAACGGGTCGCCGATCAGTGCGGTCGGCAGATTGGCGACCGTGCTGTAGAGCAGCTCCAGGCCTTTATCCTCGGCCTTCAGGCCCACCACGTTGGTGAAATTCTCCAGCACGTCTTCCAAACGGAAAGGTATTAGCTCCAGATCCATCCTGCCGGCCTCGATCTTGGAGAAATCGAGGATGTCGTTGATGATTCCTAACAGGTTCTCCGCCGAGCGATGCACCTTCACGATGTAGTTGCGTTGTCGATTATCGAGCTCGGTGCGCAGTGCCAAATGACTCATGCCGATAATGGCGTTCATGGGCGTGCGGATTTCATGACTCATGTTGGCGAGGAATTCGCTCTTGGCGCGTGTCGCTTCTTCGGCGATTTCCCGGGCCAGTTGAACCTGCGCCTCGGCGGCTTTGCGGTCGGTGATGTCGTAATACCAACTGGCGCTGCTGCGCTCGCCGGGAATCAAGGGTACGGCCGAGAGCAAGACGTCGAAACGTTCTCCTGCGCTGCGCTGCAGGCTGGCCTCGAAATTTATAACCGCCCCTTTGGCGGCAGCGTCCAGGAATCGGCTGTGGGCTTGTGCATCGCACCAGAAGAGATTTTCATCCATCTCACCAAACTGCTCGCGGTCGACGCCGAACAGACTCTCCAGTTCCGGGTTGCAGTAACTCAAGCGACCCTCATCGTCACGGATCAGCATAGCCACCGGGCTACTGTCCAATACCGCACGCAACTGCGTTTCGCTGGACTTGAGCGCCGCCTGCATTTGCCGTCGCTCACTGACGTCGCGGACCGAAGCGCAAATGCACGTGCCACGCCCCTCCAGCAGCGGCAAGTGCGACAGGCCGATCTCTACGGAAAACAGACTGCCATCCTTGCGAAGGCCTTTGAGGTCATCCAGTTTCGCGCCCATCTGCCGGGTGCTGCCATGGGCGATGAAACCATTGCGCAACGTCACATGGCGCCCGCGCGCCGCGTCAGGCACCAGCCGTTCGATGGCCTCGCCCACCAATTCGCCCGGGGCATAACCGAACAGCGTGTCCAGCTGCGGGTTGGTTATCAGGATCTCGCCTTCGGCATTGATGACGATCATGCCGTCCGGTGCTGCCTCGAGAATCGCGCGATACCAGGCCTTGGTGGCACGCAATGCGCTCTGCTGCGCTTCCAGTTCCTTCGATTGCAGCTCCAGCCGCAAAGCCTGCTCGCCCATTTCATCGGCCTGGCGCCGAGTTTCAACCAGCAAGGATTGCACCGCCAGATGACGCTCCATCACCGCCATGGCCCCGGCCAGGCGTGGCATGGCCTCCTGCAAAAGCGACTGTTCACGGGGGCCCAGCGGTTGATGACCCGCCAGTTCGAGCACGCCGAGCAGACGTTCACCCCGCACAACTGGTTGCACCAGCAGATAGCTGGCGGGCACTTCCCCCAGCTGCGAATGCAAGCGTCCGAATGACTGCGTCAGCCCCTGCAATTCACGGGACGCTCGATCCAGTGCACATTGCCCCAGGAGACCGGCTCCGAAAGTCACCGTGGACGCCGGCGGGGAATCAGGATCGGTCGCGTAACTGCCAATCAGTTGCAGGCTTTCATTATGTTCTTGCACGCTATAGAGCACGCCCCGGCCGATGCCGAGCATGCTCGCCATATGCCGCAAAAAGACCTGAGCCAGCTCGCTAGGAGTTTCTGCTTGCGGCAGGTTGGTCTGAAGTAGTTCGGCTTGCGCCTTGACCCAGCGTTGGCGCTCCAATTGTTGCGACTCGGTCTGTAGCGTTGCGATGGCACGCGCCAGATCGCCGGTTTCATTTTGCAGATCGGTATGGGGAATCGTCCCGTCCAGTCGGCCGGCGGTCAGCTCGTCAACGGCGGCGCGAACCCGGTAAAGGGGCAGGCGAATCGAGCGACTGATCAACCAGCCCATCAGCAACGCCAGTGTCAGGCCGCCCAGTAACAATTGATAAGTGAGCCGGGTGCTGCGCCCGGCAAATTCTGCGATCTGTTTGGCTGTGTCATGAATGGAGGCCTGTTTGGCTCCCGCCATTTGTTTGAGCAAGTCGTCCACGCGCTCATCCAGCCCTTGGAACAGGACGCTATTGATCAGCCGCGAGGCTTGCGCTTGATCCCCTGCACCGGCCAGTTGCAGTGCTGCCTCACCGTCTTGCAGCAAACGCTTCAACAAAACCTCGAACGTGGCGAACCGCTCCTGGTTTTCCTGGCGCCAGAGGGTCGGCTGTGCCAGCTGCAACGCTTCTTGAAGATTTTTTCGAGCCTCACGAAATTGCTCGACGCCCTTGCTACGAACAACTTCGCTGTCGCCGTTGACGGCATGCTGTAAACCCTGCACAAGATGCGGCATCTGCACCCTCGCTTCCTGCAAGTGTTCCATGCCCGCCAACTCTTGCTGATACAGCCGCCGCATATCCGCTTTCAAAGAGTCCTGGGTTCGCAGGCTCTGCACGCCGAGCACAAGAACCAGCGCGCCTAACGCCGCGAAACCGAGGATCAACTTGATCCGCAGCGGCAGTCGTTCCAGCAAAGCGAGCACTCTGGTCATAGCAATTCCTGTTGATGAAAAACCGGCGAGTCGACCGTTCAGGGTTTCTGGGCAGTGCGGTGCAGGTCCATCAGCATGGCCATGTCCTGATCGCTGTCTTGAAAACGTTCCGCAATGACGTGGAATTGCTCGGCACTGGCAAGGAATGCATCACAGACATCTGGATCGAAGTGAGTCGCGCGCCCCTGTCGAATGATGTCCAGCGCCTGTTCATGCGGCATTCCCGCCTTGTACACGCGCCGGCTGATCAGCGCGTCATACACATCCGCCACTGCCATCAATCGGGCGCTGATCGGAATTTGTTCGCCAGCCAGCCCCTGCGGGTAGCCGCTGCCATCCCACTTTTCCTGGTGGCTATAGGCGATTTCCTTGGCCACGCGCAGGAAGTCCACCGAAATTCCCAATTGATCTTCGGCACGCTGAATGGCATCACGGCCCAGGGTGGTATGGGTCTTCATGATCTCGAATTCTTCCGGGGTGAAACGCCCCGGCTTGAGCAGGATGTGATCAGGAATACCGATTTTGCCGATATCGTGCAGCGGTGCCGACCTGAACAGCTGGCGGATGCTGTCATCGTTCAGGAATAGATTGAAACGCGGATGATCGCGCAGCAGTTCGGCCAGCAGCTTGACGTAATGTTGGGTGCGACGGATATGGTTGCCCGTCTCGTTGTCGCGTGTCTCCGCCAGCGAAGCCATGGCCTGGATCGTGACGTCCTGTATCGCCACCACCTCACGGGTGCGGCGCTGGACCTCCTGCTCCAGAAAATCGTTTTGATCACGAAGAAAGTCAGCTGCGGCCTTGATCTTCAGCTGGGTCTGCACCCGAGCCAGGACCAATGGCGGGCTGATGGGCTTGGTGATGTAGTCGACCGCGCCCAACTCCAGGCCCTGGATTTCGTTTTCCATTGACGCCATTGCGGTCAGGAAAATGATTGGGATAGCGCGAGTGCGAGGATCCTGTTGCAACTGCCGGGCGACCTCATGACCCGACAGCCCTGGCATCATGATGTCGAGAAGGATCAGATCCGGCAGTGGACTGTTTTGCAATACCCGCAACGCCGCTTCGCCACTGTTGGCAGCCTTGACCCGATACCTGTCGCTGAGCAGGTCGGCCAACAGCATCAGATTGTCTGGCGTGTCATCGACCACCAGAACGGTGGCGGCAGGATAAACATCCTGTTCAATACCCATGTCTTTTGGCTCCGCTGCCCAATGAAGGACCGTGCGAAGTCCCTCCACTGCAAACAAGCGTAGCTCTATTCATTGCAATTGCTGATTGAAGCGATACTGGCCCAGCGCCAAGACATCCATCGCGGCGCAGTAAAATCCCTCGCGCTCTTTGATACCGTTCAGGCCGCAGCAAAAAAACACCAGAGTCGGTTAGACGCTAGTGACAGGGATGGGATTGGAAAAATGCAGCGGATTTTGAAGTGGTGCCCCGAGCCGGAATCGAACCGGCACGCCCTGCGGCGGCAGATTTTAAGTCTGATGTGTCTACCAATTTCACCATCGGGGCATGGGAAATGCAAAAGCAGGCGCCGATTTAACCCTAAAACAAAACCAGAATCAATCACTTAGGAAATGAGGCACCCTTATGGCCATGAAAATCAATTTTACCAAGTCCACGTTGTACGATCTGAGGTGTCCGGACCGCAAAGCCGCCCCTCTTCACCCAATCCTATGAAGCCGCCACTGAAAAGGCGGCCTGGGAAAATCGGGAGGCAGCAATCAGGGGATCACCAGAGGGCGATGTCATAGGTAAAGTAGATCCGGTTGCTATCTCGGCCACGGGAATACTCAGAGCGGTAAACGTAGTTACGCAACCGCACACCCAGACCTTTGAAGGTGCCTTGTTGCACGACGTAAGCCAGTTCGGCGTCACGTTCCCATTCTTTTACCGTGGTGGTGGACTTACCGTCGTTGCCGCTCAGATACCGGGTGGAAAACGTCAAAGCGGGTACGCCCAGAGCGACAAAGTTGTAGCCGTAGTTGAGCATCCATGTCTTCTCGTCCTCCTCGATGAACTTGCCTATACCGGCGTTGCTGAACGAGTAAACCGTTGCACCGCTGATATAGGGCAAACTGGCGTCGCCATCGAGGGTCTGGTATCCGCCACCGAAGGTATGACCAGAGATGGCGTAGGACAGCTGCCCGCTCAGCATGTTGTTGTCGATCTTGCCGCCGTAGGCGGAGCCGGTATCGACACTGTTGAAATAGCGCAAGTCACTGGTCAGTACGCCGCCTCCCAGGGGTAGGTCGTGCTGGATACCTGCGAAATTCTGTCGGTAAAAGTTTTCCAGTTCGCCGTAGAAGTAACTCAAACGAATGCTCTTCCCCAGCTTGTATTCGGCGCCTGCATAGCTGAAGTCGCCTGATTTATCTCCGCCGTAACCGTCGGGCACAATCGGCATGCTGTCGCTGGAATCTCGCAGTTTGAATCGATCCAGGTAGCCCCCGGTGAGGGTGAGGTTTTCGATGTCGACGCTACTGATCTGTGTGCCTTGGTACGTTTGCGGCAACAGACGCGCATCGTTGTAGATCAGCACTGGTGTCTTGGGTAACAAGGTGCCGTATTTAACTGTGGTCTTGGCCAATTGGGCTTTGGCACTCATACCCAGACTTGCGAATTCGTCAGCCGCACGACCGTCATCATGCACGGGCAACAAGCCAGTGCCACTGCGACCACGGCCGGAATCGAGCTTGACCCCGAGCAGGCCGAGGGCATCAACACCAAACCCGATAGTGCCAGGCGTAAATCCCGACTGGTAATCCAACAGAAATCCCTGGGCCCACTCGGTTCGTTCGCTCTTCGCCGTCCTTGCTGATCTGGCACTTAAACCATGCTCGTCGCGGAAATTCTCATTGAAGTAGACGTTGCGCAATTGCAGCTTAAGCTTGCTGTCATTGATAAACCCTTCTGCACTGGCGCTGGTCAGCGGCAACAAACCGAGAAAGGAAAACAGCGCCCGTTGGGTAAACAAAGTGGTCATAGCGAACTACTCATTGTTGTTATTTGGAGTGCAGAACAGCGCACGCCTCACTGGTGAGGCGCGTCAGGAGAAACAGGTGGCGTGGTTGAATCAGGTGAAGAGACTAATCGCACCGGTCAATAGAGCTATCGCCGTGATCACCAGGGAAGTCAGCACAGCCCATTTGACGGTGGCTTTCTGGAAATCGCCGATATCGCGGTCAACCATCCCCACCAGCAACAGCGTCGAAGCCACGAGAGGGCTCATCAGGTGCACAGGTTGTCCGAGTATCGAGGCCCGGGCGATTTCAACCGGGTCGATGCCATAGGCTGCGGCCGCGTTAGCCAGAATCGGTACCACCCCAAAGTAGTAAGCATCGTTGGAAAGAACAAAGGTCAACGGCATGCTGGTGATCGCCACCACCAGTGGGAACAGGTGACCCCAGGATGGCGGAATCCAGTCCACCAGCGTTTGCGCCAAGGAGTCGACCATCTTGGTGCCCGAGAAGATCCCGGCAAAGATACCGGCAGCAAACACCAAAAGTACGACGGTCATGGCGTTGCCGGAATGGGCGAGAATGCGCTCTTTCTGAATATCCAGTTGCGGGTAGTTGATCATCAGTGCCAGGACAAAGCCGATCAGGAACAGGATCGCCGAGTGCATGACCCCCATTACCAGCGCGACCATGACCGCGATCACCAGCAACAGGTTCACGTATGCAAGTTTAGGCCGCTTGTGCGGGGTATCGCCCAGGATCGCGTCGATGTAGCAATTACCGCCACCGCTCTGTAGCTGCACATTGCCGATGCGTTTACGCTCGGCACGGCCCAGGAGGAAAGCGGTGAACACCACCCACATCGCGCCGCCGATCATGGTCGGCAGCAAGGGAACGAAGTACTCGCCGGCATCCAGGCCCAGCGCCGCGATCGCCCTTGTTGCGGGCCCACCCCATGGGGTCATGCCACTCATGATGCTCAAGGACAACATGGCGATGGTCGCCAGAATCATCGGGTTCATGCCGATACGCTTATACAACGGCAGCATTGCCGCGCAGGTGATCATGTAGGTGGTTGTGCCGTCGCCGTCGAGGGCGACCACCAGTGACAGCAGCGCGGTGCCGATAGCGATTTTCATTGGATCGCCGTTTACACGCTTGAGGATTTTGCGAATCAACGGGTCGAACAACCCGGCATCAATCATCAGTCCGAAGAACAGAATGGCGAACAGCAGAAGCGCAGCCGAAGGCGCAACCATCTTCAGGCCGTCGAGCATCATCTTGCCCGTAGTGCCGCCAAAACCGCCAATCACCGCAAACACAATCGGCACCACAGTCAGGGCGACAATCGGCGATAGGCGTTTCGACATTATCAGGTAGGTGAAAACCACCACCATGGCCAAACCAAGAAATGCGAGCATAGGTCAGTTCTCTTGTTCTTATCAGTAGCGTGGCCGATGCGCAGGCGCACAGCCTCGAACCCGCCAGACGGGAGGATCAACCTGGCGGGGAATTGAATGAAATAATTGCTGGGTTTTTTAGCCGTGTCCGGTCAGACGTGTTCTGTGGCCTTGCGACCATCCCAGTTTTCACTCTGGGTCTGGGTCTGGGCGGACGACGGTTCGCCGTCAAGAGTCCGCATCAGTGTCTCGCGATCGCAAGCGTTCTCCGAGATGGACATCACCACGGTAGCCACCGCATTGCTTGCCAGACTGGTCAAGGCCCGGGCTTCCGACATGAAGCGGTCGATTCCGATCAGCAAGGCAAGGCCGGCCAAGGGAATGTCATGGATCACAGTCAGTGTCGAAGCCAGTGCGACAAAACCGGCTCCGGTCACACCTGCGGCCCCTTTCGAGGACAACAGCATGATGGCCAGCATGGTCACGGTCTGTGTCAGGCTTAGCTCGATGTTGCAGGCCTGAGCAATGAATACCGCTGCGAGGGAGAGGTAGATCGCCGTACCGTCGAGGTTAAACGAGTATCCCGTTGGCAGCACCAACCCCACCACGCCTTTCTTGCAACCCAGGGCTTGCAGCTTTTCCAACATACGCGGCATCACCGGCTCGGTGGAGGAAGTCCCGAGCACTACCAGGAACTCTTCGCGCAAGTAGCGCAGCAACTTCCAGAGACTGAAGCCATTGGCCCGGCAAATGCTCCCCAGCACCACAAAGACGAAGAAGGCACAGGCTACATACAAGGTCATGATCAGCTTGGCCAAGGAGCCCAACGATGTAATACCGTACTGGCCTACGGTGAACGCCAAAGCGCCAAATGCACCGATCGGAGCGAAGCGCATCAGATAGGAGAATATTTTGAACACCATGTGCGAGGCAGATTCCAGTACATCCAGTACCGGCTTGCCGCGCTCGCCGATGGCCGACAGCGCAAAACCGCAAAGCACCGCGATGAACAACACCGGCAGCACTTCACCCTTATTGAAAGCACCAATGAAGGTTTCCGGGATGATGTGCATGAAAAACTCGACCACTCCCAGCTTCGCGGCGGAATCGGTGTACTGCGACAGTCCCTCGGTGCTCAAGTGGGCTGGGTCAATGTTCATGCCCACACCGGGTTTGAACAGGTAGACCGATACCAGGCCGATGATCAGGCTGATCACGGTCAGCGCCAGGAACAGCAGCATGGTCTTGCTCAACAGACGCCCGAGTGAGCGTTTGTCGCTCATGCCGGCGATACCGGTGACGATCGTGCAGAACACTACCGGAGCGATCATCATCTTGATCAACTTGATGAAGGCGTCACCAAGCGGTTTCAAGGCTATGGCCTGTTGCGACCAAAAATGCCCGACCAGCACACCCAACAGCACGGCGAGGAGAATCTGGAAGTAGAGCGATTTTACAACTTTCATGGCATCACCCATTTTTAGAATAGTGCTGATGCAAGAACGGCAATGACCAGGGGAGATTATCCGGCAAGTCGTTGGGAAGCCGTGGCGTAGACAAAACCGGAGAACAGCCTGCGCGATGTACGCACCACTGAGGCACGAATTGTCTCACCCTGAACGCCGGTGTAGGACAGTACGACATCTATCCCGCCACTTGGATGTTCAATGCGTACTTGCTTCATGCGCGGCTCGCTAATCCCGCCGAGCAATTGCGCGACCACACTGTCTTCAGTGACACAAGCGGTGGCTAGGCCGATGGAACCGGTGATCGCCAAGGCCCGATGGCAGTTGTGTGGCATGAAGTAGCGCACCTGGATTGTGCCGCCAGCCTTGGCCGGTGACACGAGTACTGGCTTGGGAATCACTTTGTCGCTGACGTCACCCAGGCCCATTACCAAGCCGGCTTGCAGTCGCAAGGACTCCAGGCGACGCAGGAACTCTTTGTCGGCATCCAGTTCAGCAGGACTTTCATCGCCGCGCTTACCCAGTTGGCCGGCTTCGACGATCATCATCGGCATCGCCATGTCGATGCAGGTTACTGGAATACCGTCGATCAAATCCTGCGTTTGCCCAGTAGGGAAAAGTTTGCCGGTCTTGCTGCCCGCAGCATCCAGGAAGGTCAGTTGCACAGGAGCGGCGGTACCCGGCACGCCATCGATGGCGGTGTCACCTTCATAGCTGACCTTCCCACCGGGCGTCTGTACCTCGGCGTTCACAAAAGTCCCCGTGTTGAGGTTACGAATACGCACACGGGTCAGGTCTTTGGAAGCTTTTACCAGCCCCTGCTCAATGGCGAACGGGCCAACGGCGCAAAGCATATTGCCGCAATTAGGCGCGGTGTCGACTCGACGCTGGGAAACCATGACTTGGACGAACAGATAGTCGACATCCGCCTCAGGATGCAGCGACGGGCTAACGATCGCCACCTTGCTGGTTTGCGGACTACCGCCACCGATACCGTCAATTTCCAGCTCATGGCCAGAACCCATAACGTTGAGCAGCAGTTCGTCACGGTCTTCGATCGCAACAGGTAAATCCCAGGCGAGGAACACTGGGCCTTTGGAAGTACCACCGCGCATTAGCACACAGGGAATTCGTTGCATGAATACTGACTCTTATTGATCAATCGGGGCAATTGATGTCTTGTGAGCAAGAGTCGCAGGCTTTAAAAATTGTTTCCAATGCAAATATCAGCCTGATTATTGCGTTTCACGAATGATGGATTTAGGCTGACTGGGCTTAACAACTCTCGGATTGTGAGACGAAAAAGTGAATTATGAGCTCAATGACATCCGATCTTTCGTGAAGATCGCAGAACTTGGAAGCTTCCATGAAGCTGCCGATGCATTGCATCTTTCTCAACCCGCATTGAGTCGGAGAATGAAAAAGCTTGAAGAGGGATTGGGGACAGCGCTTCTGGATCGCACGACAAGAAGGGTAAGCCTCACCAGCGTTGGGCGAGACTTCCTGCCCAAGGCGCGACGCTTACTGGATGACTTCGACGACTCGATACTTAACATCCGAGAGCTGGCGGAGCGGCAGAGCGGCCGTGTAACCCTTGCCTGTATCCCCACCGCAGCCTTTTACTTCCTCCCTTCAGTAATCCGCCTCTACAACGAGCGCTATCCACAAATTCGCATTCGCTTGCTTGATCTCAGTGCGAACGAAGGACTGGAGGCTGTACTGCGTGGCGAAGCCGACTTTGGCATCAACATGATGAGCGGCCAACACCCAGACATAGAGTTCGTGCCGTTGGTCAACGAGCCTTTTGTTTTGGCTTGTCGACGCGATCATGAACTGGCCGAGCGTAGCGAGGTAACCTGGTCTGAACTTAGCAACTACCGCCTTATCGGGGTCGGTCGCCTAAGCGGTAACCGCATGCTGCTTGACCACGCTTTGTCCGGCTTGAGCTGGCGTCCGCAATGGTTCTATGAGGTGCAACACCTATCTACATCGCTGGGCCTGGTGGAAGCTGGCTTAGGCGTTTCGGCAATGCCGAGCCTCGCAATGCCTGCTGTGGATCATCCAACATTGGTGAGCGTTCCTTTGATAGAGCCTATTGTGAACCGATCGTTGGGACTGGTTTATCGAAGAGGCGCCTCACTCTCTCCAGCAGCAGAAAAATTCGTCTCAATACTGCTGGAGCAATGGGAGAAATGACCTCAATCTTCCTGCTTTTTTGAGTTGAGACAATATTGTCCAGCGCAGGAGTCAACGGTCGCAGAAGGGATTAAAAAAGTCTTAATAAGCTTTGTTCTCAACCAAGCAATTGCCTCCATCCACCACGAGCAACTCACCTGTGATGTAACTCGCTTCAGGTGAAGCCAAGAATACAACGGCAGCGGCCACTTCCTCTGGCCGACCCGCCCTTCCAAGGGGTGTAGAGCGTGCTGCTTTTACTTCATCAGGAGTGCTCGACCCTGTAGCTATCCAACCAGGGGCTACCGAATTCACCGTGATACCAAATTGAGCAACCTCAAGGGCAAGGCTCATGTTCATCCCTACCATTCCCGCCTTTGCTGCACTATAAGCAGCCTCTCCTGGATTACTGGCTCGGGTACCTGTAGTTGAGCTGATGTTCACTATGCGGCCATATCCTCTAGCCCGCATCCCAGGCAACACCCCTTGAGTTAACAGGAACGCAGTTGTCAGATTTCTAGCGATGGAAAGATTCCAGGTTTCGAGGCTCGTATTCGTGAACTCGGCGAACGGTTCAGGACTCCCTTGCATCGCCATACCGGCATTATTTACAAGAATATCGATGCGGCCCCAGACGGCCTCAGCCCAAGCGACGAACTCACTAACCTGGGTTTCCTGAGTTAAGTCTACCGGTCGACCCTCTGCTTCGAAGCCGGCGGCGCGTAACTCCGCAACCCGCTCAGTGATGCGTGCGCTGCTTGCCGTGACAATCAGCTTGGCCCCTTGAGCCCCAAGACGATGGGCAATTGCCATACCGATTCCGATCTGACTGCCCGCACCGCTCACAAGCGCCACCTGCCCTGCCCAACTTGAATTCATCGTCCTGGCCCTTTTGAAGGTTTGCGAAATGCATAATGGAGATGTAGCAGATAGCCGGAATCATCTGTTGAGGATTTGGTTACTGAGGTCGATATCTGCAAATAAAAAGGGCCCTTCAACGGCCCTTTTGTACTCAAACCAAAATCACTTTGTCAGCCAGGACTCAATGGTCGCGGAGCCATACTGAGCCTTCCGATATTCAAGGATTGGACATCAACTGGATTACAACGTGTATGAAATGCCGACCTGTACCGTTCTTGGGGCCCCTGGATAGGCATAGACATTGCCGAACGCCCCTTCCTCATAGTCTTCGTCAGTTAAGTTCTTCACATCCAGGTTGATCCTGATCCTTTCGTTGACCTTGTAATAGCTGAGTAGGTCGACGACGGTGTAGCTGCCCATTGAAAATGCTGTGTTGGCTGTCTGCCCTTCGCGCTCATCTACGTACTTCAGACCTGTGCCCAGACCCAAGCCCTTAAATACGCCATCCTGGAACTCGTAGACGTTGAGCAGGCTGAAGCTGTTCTGCGGAATGTTCATCAGTCGGGTACCGGACTTGATGACGTTGTCCTTGGTCACTTCCGCATCGACATAGGCGTAACCGCCAATCACCCGCCATTGCGGAGTCAGGTTGCCGGCAACGTTCAGGTCGAAACCACGGCTGCGCACCTCGCCTGCCGCCACACTGAAGGTAGAGTCCACAGGATCGGTGGTGAGTACGTTGCGCTTTTCAATCTGGTAGATCGCCGCGTCGACACTCAATTGACTGTCCAGCGCTTCCCACTTGATACCCAACTCATAGGATTTGCCTTTTTCCGGTTCGAAACCACCGCCTTGACGACTGGCACCCGTGTTGGGCTTGAACGAGCGGGCCGTATTGGCATAGATCGCCACGGTGTCGGTGAGATCGTAGGTCAGCCCTATGCGCGGGGTCACGGCATTGTCGCTGGCTTCCCAGCTTTTACCGCCCGGTACAAAGGTTTCGTAGTCATGTTCGAAGCGCTCGAAGCGGGCACCGGCTAGGAGTTTCAAGCGCTCGGTCAATGCCACTTGATCCTGGAGGAAAGCGGCGTAGGTCTTGAGGTTTTCTTGATCGTTGGTCGGGGTTCGGGTCAAGGCTGGTCGAGGCTGGCCATACACCGGATTGAAGATATCAATCGGATACGCACTCACCGCGCCGCTGGAGCGCTGAATGATCGACTTGTAGTCGTAGTCTTCGAATTCGACACCGGTCAGCAAGGTGTGATCGAAACCGCCCACCGTGAAATGCCCGGTGAGGTTGAGCTGAGTGTCTTTATCCGTCCATTCCAGCTTGCGGTAGTTAAAGTTGCGGCCCAAGGTGCGACCGTCGGCCGCGACACCATTGGCCTCAACGGCATTGCCTTCAAGAGTGCCATCGAGCCATTGGAAACCACCACCCAACGTCCAGTTATCGCTCAGCAGGTGCTCGAAACGCAGCTGCGCCATGTTGTTGTCGTTGTGCAATTTGCCAACGTCTTTTTCGCCGAAGAAGGTATCGCGAGAGGCGGTGCCAATCTGATTCGGATAGCGCGTCACACCGCGATCAAGCGGATGGTTGTTGCGCATGAAGTCACCTTCGAAGATCACCTTGGTCTCATCGGTGACCTGCCAGCTTAGTACCGGCGCTACGCCGTAGCGCTCGGTTTCAACATGATCACGGAAGGTATCGCCGCCCTCACCTACCACATTCAGGCGATAGGCCAGGCGGCCTTCATCATCCAGCGGGCCGGAGGCGTCCAGCGTGCCACGCTTCATTCCCTGGTCATCGAGTTGGCTACCCAAGGTTACAACGGGCACGGCCAGGGGTTGTTTGGAAATGACGTTGAATGTGCCACCTGGATCGCCTCGGCCATAGAGCATGGTCGCTGGCCCGCGCAACACTTCAAGCCGCTCGATGGTGTTCGCATCCGGCATGTTCGGATAACCACGGTTGATCGGAAAGCCGTTGCGGTAGAACTCGCCGGTGGTAAATCCACGCACCGTGAAAGTAGTCAAACCCTGGCCACCAAAGTTGTTGGCCCGCCCGACGCCGCCGGCATAGTCGAGCGCGTCCTGCAGCCGGGTGGCACCGATGTCCTCTACCACATCCTTGGGCACCACAGTTATGGATTGTGGTGTTTCGTGGATCGACGTGTCGGTACGCGTCGCACTGGCCGAACGCGTCGCGCGATACCCATCCACCGGCCCCAAGGCCGTTTCAAAATCAGCAGTGCCAACGATGTCGGTCGCTTGCAACTCCAGACTGGCTTTATCGATTGTCGCTTCCTCAGCCCAGGAAGAAACGGAAAACGCCTGAAGCACACAGATAGAAACCAGAGTACGACGCATCGAAAAAACCTTGAGAAAATAGCCAAATGAAATGACATACATGCCAACAAATCGACGCGCATGGTATACAAAAAAATACGCTTTTAATACGTATTTGCATTCGCATTTGAAAGCGGCATTCGGTTGTGCAAATCGCTATTCGAGTAATTCTTGGCGAGAGATTGGCAAGGCGGTGCAGAGCTTGTGGGAGATGGGTCTATTGAGAGCTGCGGCTCACAATTAGCTCCCAAGCGTTGATTTGGGGGGACTTTGAAAATATTTTACGGAGGGAGGGGAGCCTGCGCAGATAGGGTGCTGGAGAAACTCCCGCTCCGGTGAAGCAGGTTCGCGACTGCCCTTTCAAGATTAAATCTTGCCGGACAGTGCAAATAAAAAAGCTCCGTAAATCATAGATCTACGGAGCTTGTTTAAAGTGGAGGCCGAGGTCGGAATCGAACCGGCGTAGGTGGATTTGCAATCCACTGCATAACCATTTTGCTACTCGGCCTCAAACATCTGATGTCATGTAGCACAACATCAAACGCGTACAAACTTGGAGTAAGATTCGTGATCTAACTCCTTGAAAACATTGAGCTTTTTCAGCGGTCAGTGCTTTCGATGGCGTGAATTATGTACTGATTTCCCGAGGCTGGCAACCCCTTGATTTCAAAAAAAATTCCGTCAGGTGGTTTCGATGTTTAAAGGGGTGCTCAACCCTTCAGGCCGGGTTCGTCTGTCACGTCTTTTACCGCGATCAACGGATCAATGCCCCAGTCGCCATGCAGATACCAATCGTCTCCAATCATTTCAGCCGGATGCATTGTGCGGTCGGAGCCGTTGCCGCACGCCAGGGAGTTTGCTGGACAGTACCTGTCACAACCCCAGCAAATGCGCTCGGGATGCTTGGGGCTGATGGGAAAATTCTTGGCCATGTCGATCCCCGGCTTGCCTGTAGGATGTGCCCCCAACCTACATCGCTCGCGCAAAAACGACCTTGATACGAATCAAGGTATGGCTAAGCTTTGCTCTGCTGGGGAATCAGCCGCTTTCCCCCCTTGGGCGGCCAAAAAAAACACCTGGAGAAGCTACTTATGCCTGGTAAAAAAACTCCTGCCGAAGACCAAAGCCCTGTCCAATTGTCGACCTGGGATGATGAAGTCACGGAAAAATCACTCGATGCAGAAGCATTTGCCTCTCCCCCCGAATTGACCAATGCAGAACTGGTCCACCTTCGTGTCCGGGTGATTGCCCTGGAAAACCTGGTCATCGCGTTACTGACACAAGGTTCGGACCAACAATTGGCCGTCGCCCGCGAAATGGCCGCCTACATTTCACCCCGGCCCGGCTTCACCCAGCATCCTCTGACGATTCACGCGGCGGCGCAGATGAACGATTGCGTCGACCGTGCCGAGCGATTTCGAAAGCGCTCCCCGTCGTCCCAGGCTTAATCACTGCAAACTTGATAACAATCATTATTATTCGCAGGAAAGCTTCCTACACTCGGGCTCCCACTCGTTAGTGCCCAGGAAGACATCATGCGTACGACCTTTTCGCTGTCACTCGCCCTGCTGTTGCTAACACCGCTGGCTCAGGCCAAGGAATACCCGATAGGGGAACCGCAGCTGTGTCCGGGGCTGGAAGTCGGGGCGGTGTATTTGCAGCCGATCGAGATGGCGCCTGCCGGAATGATGCGGGCCACCGCGGATTCCGATGTGCACCTGGAAGCCGACATTCGCGCCACGGCGGACAATCGGCAAGGCTTTCAGGAAGGCAGTTTCGTGCCTTATCTGAATGTCTCGTTCAACCTGAAAAAACAGGGCAGCGAGAACGAACTCAAAGGCGATTTCCACGCCATGGTCGCCAATGACGGCCCGCACTATGGCGACAATGTAAAGCTGCTCGGTCCAGGTAAATATCAGCTGACCTTCACCGTCCTGCCACCTGGCGGTCATGGTTCCCTTGGCCGCCATACCGATAAGGAAACCGGCGTAGCCCCCTGGTTTGAACGCTGCGAATTGCACTACGAGTTCATCTACGCCGGTATCGGTAAAAAAGGCGGCTATTGAATGAAGCGTTTGCGGATTGCCTGGCTGATGCTTGCCGGAGCAGTAGCACCGTTCACAGCCTATGCCGAATTACCGAGCTATGAACTGAGCCTGCGCGATGGCCACTTCTCCCCTGCCTTGCTGGAGGTTCCGGCCCGTCAGCGCTTCAAGATCATCCTGAAAAATATCGGCCAAGGCCCGGCCGAATTCGAGAGCACGCCCTTGCGGGTTGAAAAAGTACTGTCGCCGGGCGTGACAACCTTCGTGGTCATTCACCCGCTCAGGCCCGGCCACTACCCCTTCTTCGACGAGTTCAATCCGCAACTGCCCGAGGGCGGCATCCTCGCGAAATAACCCGTTCCAACACGGAGTTTTCATGAATCAATCATTGTTCATTGTCTGGCGCGAAAGCGTCGAGGCGCTGCTGGTGATCGGCATTCTCCAGGCCTGGGTCAGCCAGCAGCCTCAGGCTGATCGACTGGCGAAGTACTTGTGGGCAGGCGTCGTGCTGGGATTGATGCTCTCGGGCCTGCTGGCTGTGTTGATTCTGTTTGCCGGCGAGGCCATGAGCGGCTCGGCCAGTGAATGGTTCCAGGCCGCACTCGCGCTGGTGGCGAGCCTGCTGATCGTGCAAATGGTCGGCTGGATGCACCGCCACGGGCGCACGCTCAAGCACGATTTGCAACGACACGCCGATAGCCACCTGGCCCGGCAAGGTGGCGCAGGCCTGTTACTGCTGGCCATGCTTGCCGTCAGCCGCGAAGGCAGTGAAACGGTGGTGTTTCTCTATGGCGCCGGCGCTCAGTTACGAGGTCCGCAACTCGGCTTGTTCGCCATTGGCGGTGCAATGGGGATGGCGCTATCGGCCCTGACCATTGCCCTGCTGCACAGCAGTCGACAGTTCATTTCGTGGCAACGATTCTTCGCTATCAGCGAAGCTGTCTTGCTATTGCTTGGCGCGGCATTGCTGGTCAGCGGCACCGAGCGAATTGGCGGTCAATTACTCGCCCTGGATTTACCGGAAGTGATGTACAGCCTCGTTGGTGATGCGCTTTGGGACAGCAGTGCCGTGCTCAGCGACAGCCATGGCTTGGGTGGTTTCCTTGCCGGTTTTGCCGGTTATCGCGCGACGCCCAGCGGCATGACATTACTGGTGCTGGCAGGTTACTGGCTGACCGTCGGCGGATGGCTGCGTCAACGTGCTGCGGAAAAAGTCCCATGCCTGAACTGAGTCGCCACAATCGATGGCTGCAGCGCCTGGGCGACGGCATGCGTCGTCATGCTCCCGTCATTCGCGCTGTGCAGTGGGCCGTTGTACTGTTCTATGCGTTGTTGTTGGTGGTACCGGCGGTGTTGCCGCTGCCGGGCAGCCAGGCACGGATGCTCGATAACCTGACTCTGTTCGCGCAGTTTTTGTTTTGGGGGATCTGGTGGCCGTTCGTGCTGCTGTCGATCGTGCTGTTCGGCCGCCTCTGGTGTGGGGTTCTCTGTCCGGAAGGTTCACTCAGCGAATGGGCCAGCCATTACGGCAAAGGTTTGGGTGTGCCGCGCTGGTTGCGCTGGGGCGGCTGGCCAACCCTCGCGTTCTGCCTGACGACCCTCTACGGCCAGTTGATCAGCGTCTATGACTACGCCCAGGCGGCGCTCTTGATTCTGGGCGGCTCGACCGTCGCCGCGGTCATCGTCGGGTTGCTGTTCGCCCGGGGCAAACGCGTCTGGTGCCGTTACCTGTGCCCGGTCAGCGGCGTCTTCGCCCTGCTCGCTCGCCTGGCTCCCGTGCATTTTCAAGTAGACGAACAACGCTGGATGGAAAACGCCGCACCACGCCTGCCACCGCCCAACTGCGCACCTTTGCTCGATATCCGTCGCATGCAAGGTGCCAGTGACTGTCATGCCTGCGGACGCTGCAGCGGACAACGCGGCGCTGTTCAGCTGATCGCTCGCTCCAGCAATCAGGAAATTCTTCACGCGACGGCGCAGACACTTTCACCGTGGGACGCGCGCTTATTGCTGTTCGGCGTGATCGGCCTGGCCATGGGTGCGTTTCAGTGGACGGTCAGCCCATGGTTCGTCGCCCTCAAACAAACCCTCGCCCAATGGCTGGTCGAGCACGACCAACTCTGGGCCCTGGAGGACAACGCGCCCTGGTGGCTGCTCACCCATTACCCACAGCTCAACGACAGTTTCAGCTGGCTCGACGGTTTCAGCATCGTCGTTTATCTGGGTTTGAGTTCGATGGTGTTGGGCACGGCGCTGATGTTCCTTCTGCGCCTGACCGCGCGACTGGCGCAAGATCCTGCACTGTATTGGCCCCTGGCAATGACACTCACGCCCTTGGGTGGTGCAGGGTTGTTTCTCGGGCTGTCGGCCACAACGGTGAAATTGCTGCGCTATGAAGGGCTGCTGCTGGAATGGGTACAACCCGCCAGGGCCTGTCTGTTAGTGGCCGCGATTGGCTGGAGCCTGTTGCTGGGATGGAAACGGCTGGACCGCGAAAGCCTTTCCCTGGCGCGGCGCGGGTTGGGCAGCACTTGCCTGTTACTCGCCATCGGCTTGGTAGGCTTCGGCTGGTGGTTGCAGTTCTGGGGCTGGAACTGAGCCCCCGCCGCAACCACCAGCGGATCAACTAGACCTTGAACCGCGCCACCGTCTGGTGCAGCGCCCCGGCCATCTGCGCCAAATCGTGACCCGCCGTGTGAGTATGTTGGGCACCCAGCAAGACCTGCTCGGACAAGTTGCGGATGCCCATCAGATTACGATCCACCTCCCGCGCCACCAACGCCTGCTCTTCCGTGGCACTGGCAATCATCATGTTGCGCTCGTTGATCTGTGAGATCGACCGGGTGATTTCGTCCAATGCATCCCCCGAGCGCTGCGCCACTTCAAGGGTGGCCCGAACCAGGTTGCTGCTGCTTTGCATGGCCGTCACGGCATGGCCGGTATCGAGACGAATGTTGCCAATCATCTGCTCGATTTCCTGGGTGGACTCTTGCGTGCGATGGGCCAGGGCGCGCACTTCATCGGCGACCACGGCAAAACCGCGTCCGGCATCCCCGGCACGGGCCGCTTCAATGGCCGCGTTGAGGGCCAGCAAATTGGTCTGCTCGGCGATGCTGCGAATCACGTCCAGCACCTTGCTGATGTCCTGCACCCGGCCCGCCAGTTGCTCGATGCGCTGTGAGGTGTCGGTGACGCCATCGGCCAATGCGCCGATTGAAACCACGGTTTCCTGAACCTGTTCACGCCCGCGCTGTGCGGTTTGCTCGGACTGCCGCGAGGCCTCGGAAGTGCTGACCGCATTGCGCGCCACTTCGTCGACCGCCGCGGTCATCTGGTTCACCGCGGTGGCTGCCTGTTCGATCTCCAGCCCCTGCAATTGCAGGTTGCTGCTGGTCTGGCTGCTGACCGCACTCAGCTCTTCGGAGGAACTGGCCACCTGGTCCACCGACGTCGCGATGTGCTTGACCATGGCATTCAGACTTTGCTGCATCTGGTGCATGTTCATCATCACGCTGCCGCCGACACTTGAGTTCACGGGCACCTGAATCGTCAGGTCGCCCTGAGCGATCTGACTCAAAAACCGTGCGGCATCATCCGGCTCGCCGCCCAATGGCCGGGTCACACTGCGTGTGACGATTACCGCGGCGGCGATGACCAGCGCCACACAGAACAAAAACAACCCGAGCATATTGCGCCGGGCATCGCTGTACAGCTCCTGCGCCGACTGTTCCCGGTCGGCGAATATTTTGCCTTGCAGCGCCATCAACTGATCCAGGCTGCCATAAACCTCGCGTTCAGCCGGCACGACCTTTTGCTTCAGCTGTGCCATGGCGTCATCGAAAGCACCTTGCCGGATCAGCACCTGCACTTGAGTGAACGCCGCCACGTAGGCTTCGCGATTCTTCTTCAGCGCGGCATAAGCGCTTTTGCCCTCCGGCAAATAGAACAAAGGTTCAAGCGTTTCGAGTGCCTGGGTGATGCGTTTCTTGGTGGCGTCGATTGACTGCTGCACTTGCTGATTGTCTTTATCGATCAGCAAATCCCGGGTGTTCCGGGCGTTATCGCGCACACCGGTGGCGATGACCATGATCGGGTCGATCTTCGGCCAGTCCTGCTTGACGATGACGACCGCCTGTTCCTTGAGCGTCGCCAGATCGTGCAACGCGTAAAACGCCATGCCCATCAAGGCCAGCGGCGCGATTGCAAAGCCGATGACGATACGTTGTGCCGTGGTTAATTTGGCCATATCAAATGCTCCCCGTTTGATACCTGCCGATTGGCAGCGCATTTGAAAACCTAATGTTGGATATCCCTGTCAAACGTTAAACCTCAGCCTCGGTTACCCCCGTAATACAAAGGCTGGAAACAACTCGCGCATGGCATCCCATAAGTCAGGAAGCAAGGCTTGTGCCGAAACACTCGGCAGCAACGGATCAAACATCCGCTCGGTGCGAACCAGTTGCACGGCGAAGCGTTTGACGCCGAGTTCGCTCAAGCGCCTGGCGAGGATCAGCAGACGCGCCGGCTCGAACAGATGCCAATGCACGGTGGTGCGACATTCGTAGTCGACACCGCTGGCCAGCAGATGCTCAAGGCTGCGCCAGTTGGCTGTTCCGCTGCCTTCGACCCGGGTGATCGCCTGGCAGTCCTCGGGCAACGCCTTGACATCGAAACCGACCCAATCGGCCCCGGTCAGCGCCTTGGCAAATGCAGCAGGCTTGATCCCGGCGCTGTGCAAACCGATACGAAATCCCATCGCCCGCACTTCATCCATGGCGCCGAGCAAACCGTCCTGCAAGGTCGGCTCACCGCCGCTGAACACCACCGCATCGAGCAGGTCCTGACGCCGTTGCAGAAACGCCAATACCCGCCGCCAATCCACTTCGTCTGTGCCACGAGGCGGAATCAACTGCGGGTTATGGCAGTAACGACAACGCCAGGCGCAACCCTGGCAAAACAGCACGCAGGCGAGCTGTCCCGGATAGTCGATAGTGGTCAGGGGCACCATGCCCCCGACCCGAAGCGTTCGACTCATTGGCGCCCGGCCAGTGCCGCGCTTTCAGTGAAGTGCACCCGCTCGCGGTGTTCCGATTGTTTACCCGGATTGAACGCCGACACAGGGCGGTGATAACCCATTACCCGGGTCCAGATTTCGCAGCGTTGACGTTGAGCCTGGGGCAGTGTTTGCGATGCAGTCATGGTGAAGCTCCTTGCGGTTGAGTGGATCGAAATCAATGAACGCTGCCGAGCTTTTGCTCTTTCAGCAGCAGTACCTCGTCACACTTGGGGCAGAATTCATGCTCGCCATCGAGGTAGCCGTGCACCGGACAGATGGAGAACGTCGGGGTCACGGTCAGGTACGGCAGGCGGAAGCGGCCAAGGGCTTTGCGCACCAGTTGCTTGCAGGCCTGGGTCGAGGAAATCCGCTCGGCCATGTACAGGTGCAAGACCGTGCCGCCGGTGTACTTGCATTGCAATTCGTCTTGAAGTTCCAGGGCCTCGAAAGGGTCTTCGGTGTAGCCCACAGGCAGTTGCGAGGAGTTGGTGTAATACGGCGCTTGCACGCTGCCCGCCTGGAGAATGTCGGGGTAGCGCTTGAGATCTTCCTTGGCGAAGCGGTAGGTCGTGCCCTCGGCCGGCGTCGCTTCCAGGTTGTACATGTGGCCGGTTTCTTCCTGGAATCGCAGCAACGTGGCACGCACGTGATCGAGCATCTTCAGGGCAAACTTCCGGCCCTTCTCGGTGTGCATGCCCTCCTCGTCACCGGTGAAATTGCGCAGCATTTCATGCATGCCATTAAGGCCGATGGTGGAAAAATGGTTACGCAGGGTTCCGAGGTAGCGCTTGGTATACGGGTACAAACCGGCATCCATGTGGTGTTGAATCACCTTGCGCTTGACCTCCAGGCTTTCCATCGCCAGTTCCATCAGCGTGTCCAGGCGCTGCAGCAATCCGCTGGTATCACCCTTGAACACATAGCCGAGCCGCGCGCAGTTGATGGTGACGACGCCGAGCGATCCGGTCTGCTCCGCTGAACCGAACAAGCCGCCGCCACGCTTGAGCAGCTCACGGACATCCAGCTGCAAACGGCAGCACATCGAGCGCACCTGATTGGGTTGCAGGTCCGAATTGAGGAAGTTCTGGAAATACGGCAGGCCGTAACGCGCAGTCATCTCGAACAGGCGATCAGCGTTTTCACTGTCCCACGGAAAGTCGTGGGTGATGTTGTAGGTCGGGATCGGAAAGGTGAACACCCGCCCTTTCGCATCGCCGGCCTGCATCACCTCGATGTAGGCGCGGTTGAGCAGCTCCATTTCGACTTGCAGGTCGCCATAGGCAAACGGCATTTCCTCACCGCCGATGACGGGTATCTGCTCGCGCAAATCCTGCGGGCACACCCAATCGAAAGTCAGATTGGTGAACGGCGTCTGGGTGCCCCAGCGTGACGGCACGTTGAGGTTGTAGATGAACTCCTGGATCGCCTGGCGCACCTCTTGATAACTCAGCTGATCCTTGCGCACATAGGGCGCCAGGTAGGTGTCGAACGAGCTGAACGCCTGGGCCCCGGCCCATTCGTTTTGCAACGTGCCGAGGAAATTCACCATCTGCCCCAGGGCACTGCTCAAGTGCTTAGGCGGACCGGCTTCGACACGCCCCGGCACACCGTTGAGCCCTTCGTGCAACAGGGTGCGCAGCGACCAGCCGGCGCAGTAACCGGCGAGCATGTCGAGGTCGTGCACATGCAAATCCGCCTCACGGTGAGCCTGGCCAATAGCCTCGCTGTACACCTCGTCCAGCCAGTAGTTGGCGGTGACTTTGCCTGATACGTTCAACACCAGCCCGCCCAGTGAATAGCCTTGATTGGCGTTGGCCTGGACCCGCCAGTCTTCGCGGTCGAGGTATTCGTTCATCGAGGTCGCGACTTCGACCAAGGTCCGGCGGTCACGCCGCAAGCGCCCGTGCTGTTCGCGGTAGACGATGTAGGCGCGCATCGCGAGGAAAAAACCGGCGTCCATCAACACCCGTTCAACACGGTCCTGGATTTGCTCGACATGCAGCCTCGGCAACCCTTCGAGCCTGGCCAATACCGCGTCGAGCAAACCTTCGACCTCAACCTCGCCGTACTCCCCTGTCGCCTTGCCGGCGGCGATCAATGCCTGACGGATCTTGTCGGCATCGAAGGCGACCTGACTGCCATCGCGCTTGTGCAAGCGGTTACTTCCTACTGCGATCAGCGTGCTCTGCATTTGGCCTCCAGACACTACATATAGACTTAAACAAACTTAAAACCACAACATGCAGTGAAGGCTACGGACAAAGTGCTGATCTGCAATTGATCGATATCAAGATTTGGCGGTGAATCTGTGACAAGCGCGGGTCCCATGTGGGAGCGGGCTTGCCCGCGATGGCGGTCTATCTGTCAACATTGATGTTGGATGTAATGGCCTCTTCGCGGGCAAGCCCGCTCCCACATGGATTGGTTGTATTTTTTGAATCGTGCAAGACAGCTCAACCCCCACTCATGTTCATGAACCGCACAATCTGCACCTCCCCTTCGGGGCTGAAATCGTGGCGCAATGGCTTGCCGCGCAAGGCCTTCTGCACCGCGTTGATCACCGGTTGGTCATCCAACGGATATCGCCGCAGCAATCCACGCAAATCCAGCGCATCGTCCTGCCCCAGGCACAGCAACAACTTCCCTTCAACCGTCATCCGCACCCGATTACAACTGCCACAAAAGTTGTGGCTGTTGGGCGAAATGAAACCGATCCGTGTCTCGGGATGACGTTCCAGGCGCACGTAGCGCGCCGGTCCGCCGCTGTTTTCGGTGCTGTCGAGCAAGCGATGCTGGCTGGCGATCAGCGTGCGCACTTCGTCGCTGGAACAAAACGATTCACCCCGAGAACGACCGACGTCGCCCAAGGGCATTTCTTCGATGAAACTGATGTCGATACGTTGGTCGATGGCGTACTGCACCAACGCCGGGACCTCATCAAAGTTGCGCCCCTTCATCACCACGCAATTGAGTTTGATCCGCTCAAACCCCGCCTCCCGCGCCGCTTCAATGCCGTTAAGCACCTGGTCGAGATCGCCGATGCGGGTGATCGCGCGAAATTTCTGTCCGTCCAGGCTATCGAGGCTGATGTTCATCCGCTTGACCCCGGCGTCGACCAACGGCCGGGCCAGGCGGCTCAGTTGCGAGCCGTTGCTGGTCATCACCAGTTCGCGCAAACCGGGCAGCGCGGCGATGTTGCGACACAGTTCGACAATGCCCGGACGAATCAGCGGCTCACCACCGGTCAGACGGATTTTGCGTACGCCCAACCCGACGAACAGCGTCGCCAAACGCTGCAACTCTTCCAGGGTGAGCACCTGCTGACGCGGCAGGAACGTCATGTTTTTCGCCATGCAATACACACAGCGAAAATCACAGCGGTCCGTCACCGACATCCGCAGATAATCGATCTGCCGCCCAAAGCCATCCTGCATTACAGCGTTCATCACATCTCCCGGTTTGCCTCGAGGCTCACTGCACCAGCGGTGAGTCGGCGCCCTGCAAGTGGATACCGCGAATATCCGCCGCACCGATCAGGGTTTGCAGGTACTGCACCAGCGCTTTTTGCCAGACGCCTTGCTGCAACTGCGTGCGAATCGCCGTCGACACCACTTCATAGGGCAACGGCATGCCTTCGATTCGCTGATCGACGCTGATCACATGCCAGCCGTAGCGACTTTCCAGCGGTTTGCTGGCCAGGCCCGGTGCCAGGGTGAACAACTGACGCTCCAGTTCAGGCACCGTCTGGCCCTTGCTGATCTGCCCCAGAGAACCGCCCTGAGCCTTCGACGGGCAGGCCGAATATTTCATCGCCAGCTCGGCGAAACTGCCGGGGAATTCATCCAGTTGCTGCAACAGGACTTCAGCCTGACCCTGCGCAAGTTCCCTAGCTTCGACATCGTCCGGCGCGCACTCGAGCAGGATGTGCCGCACCGCCAACAACGGCGCGCTGTGGAAGCGTCCGCGATTGTTTTCGTAGTAACGCAGACTCGACTCCTCGTCGCACTGCGGCACTTTCACCTCACGTTCGAGCAACAAGCGCGTGGCCGCTTCTTCTTCGTTCTCACCGGCGCTGATCTCCAGCGACACACCTAGCTCGGCAATGCGCTGCTGCAACAATTCGCGGATCACCAGCGCCCGGGCGGCCAGATAGACTGCCTCCTCGCGGCTTTCGGCCGGGTGATATTGCAGCTCCTGGGCCATCGCTTCCGGGGTGATCGACACCTCGTTGACGCTGATGATCGGCCATTCCTGCTCACTGCTGGCGATCAACTGCGCCGGGGCGTCATCGGCCCCTGCGGGTTCAACCGGCAGGGCTTCGAACTGCGCCGCTACGACCGGCGCAATGTCGAGAACAGCCTCGGTCTTTTTTGAAGAACCGCAGCCACCGCTGCCCCCATTACCGCCACCACATCCACATCCACCTGACATGATTGTCTCCTCAGTACTTCTGACGAACGATTTGATAACGACGCCCCAGGTACCAGATCGGTGCGCTGATCATGTGTACGAGACGGGTGAAGGGGAACAGCACAAACAGGGTCAAGCCGAGAAACACATGCAGTTTGTAGATCAAGCTGACCGGCGCGATGGCCGCCGCTGCTTCCACCGGACGCAACAGCACGGTGTTCTGCGCCCAATCGGCGAGCATCACCATCACCGAGCCGTCCATGTGGCCGGTGGACGCGACGATGGTCAGCAGACCGAGCAGCAATTGCGCCAGCAGCACCAGCAGAATCAGGATGTCCGAAGGGCTGGAAGTAGCGCGGACCCGAGGGTCGTTGAGCCGCCGGTTAACCAGCATCAGCAGGCCGATCAGGCACAGCAGGCCGAAGAACCCGCCCGAGACCATTGCCAGCAACTGCTTGTTCTCAGTGCTGATCACGTGGTGATAAATCGACGCCGGGGTCAACAGGCCGACGAAGTGTCCGGCCAGCACAAACAACACACCGACGTGGAAGAGGTTGCTCGCCACGCGCATGCCGCGCTGATTGAGCATCTGGCTCGAACCTGCTTTCCAGCTGTATTGCGACAGGTCGAAGCGCGCCCAACTGCCGATCAGGCAAATGGCCAAAGCGACGTAGGGATAGACCCCGAACAACAACAGGTTCCATTTAGACATTGCCTACCTCCTTGGCTGGCGCGGCGGCCAGCCCTTCATGCTGAAAATCCACCCAGTGCAACGGCACTGCGCTTTCCTCACGGGCCTTGCCCGGTGCGCTTGGCAGTGAACTGCAACGGTCCTGCTGTTCGGCCTGGAGGAAGTCCACGGCCTCCTCTTCCCAGATCTTGTCGAGAGCTTCGAGGGAGTCGTCACGCGGTTCCGCCGCCACCTGCGCCCGCAGGTCGGCCACCGCCTGATGCGGTTCGGCCCCGGCGATTTGCAGCAGCGCCCGGAAGCAACTGGCATAGGCGCTTTCCCGCTCTTCCAAGCGTGCGGCGAGCAAGGCCAGCAAGTGCGAAACATCCGCCAGGCCCTCGCGGGCCTCGATGTCTTCACGGGTGGAGAGGAATTCCAGGTACAGCGGGATGTAGTCCGGCAGCTCTTTGACGCCGATGGCAAAACCGGCTTCTTCGTACTGCGCCATCATGTCGACCATCGCCTGGCCACGGTCGCGGGATTCACCATGCACGTGCTCGAACAACAGCAGCGACAACGAGCGCCCCCGGCCGAACAGCGCACCGTAGTGCTCCTGCCCATCCATCAGGTCATTGGCGCAGATCAGCTCGAGCAATTCGAACAACGCGCCGCGCTGTTTAGGGCTGATTTCCCGTGACTGGATGATCGCTTTCTCCAGTTCGTCGCGACCGCCAATCAGCGTCTCGGTCGGGTAATCAAGCAGCAGCGAAATCACTTTGAGAATTTGCATGCTCATTCCTCCCACAACTGGACGGTTTTCAGGATGTCGCGGCGGTTGGCTTTCTTCGCACCGAACATGTTGGTGTCGGAGCTGCCGCTGCAACCGCTGCCGAAACTGAAGCCGCAACCGGAGCGTTCGGCGAAGGCGTCGCTCATGGCGTCTTCACGGTGCGCGCTCGGCACCACAAAGCGGTCTTCATAGTTGGCGATCGCCAGGTAGCGATACATCTCCTCGACCTGGGCCACACTCAGGCCGACGTCCTTCAGTACTTGCAGGTCCTGAACGCCATCGACTTGCTCGGAGCGTTTGTAGGCGCGCATCGCCAGCAAGCGCTTAAGCGCACGCTTGACCGGTTTTTCATCGCCCGCCGTCAGCAGGTTGGCCAGGTACTTCAGTGGAATACGCAGGCTGTCGACGTCCGGGATCACCCCGTTCATGCCGACGGTGCCGGCAGTGGCAGCGTTCTGGATCGGCGACAGCGGCGGTACGTACCAAACCATCGGCAAGGTGCGGTATTCCGGGTGCAGCGGCAGTGCGAGTTTCCAGTCCACGGCCATTTTGTAGACCGGCGAACGCTGGGCTGAATCAATCACCGATTGCGGTACGCCATCGGCCAGGGCCTGACGAATCACTGCCGGGTCATTCGGATCGAGGAAGATCTCCAGTTGTTTCTCGTACAGATCCTGCTCATTGGCGGTGCTCGCCACTTCGCTGATGCGGTCGGCGTCATACAACAGCACACCGAGGTAGCGGATGCGCCCGACGCAGGTTTCCGCGCAAACGGTCGGCATCCCGGCTTCGATACGCGGGTAGCAGAAGATGCACTTCTCGGACTTGCCACTCTTCCAGTTGAAATAGATCTTCTTGTACGGGCAGCCGCTGATGCACATCCGCCAGCCCCGGCATTTCTCCTGGTCGATCAGGACGATGCCGTCTTCTTCACGCTTGTAGATCGCCCCGCTCGGGCACGCCGCTGCGCACGTCGGGTTGAGGCAGTGCTCGCACAGGCGCGGCAAATACATCATAAAGGTGTTTTCGTACTCGCCGTAAATGTCCGCCTGGATCTTGTCGAAGTTCTTGTCCTTGCGACGCTTGGCGAATTCTGTGCCGAGGATCTCTTCCCAGTTCGGGCCCCACTCGATTTTTTCCATGCGCTTGCCGGAGATCAGCGAACGCGGACGCGCGGTGGGTTGATGCTCGCCCAGCGGCGCGGTGTGCAGGTGCTGGTAATCGAAGTCGAACGGTTCGTAGTAGTCGTCGAGGCTCGGCAGGTCCGGGTTGGCGAAGATGTTCGCCAACACGCGGAATTTACCGCCGATGCGCGGGTTGATCGTGCCGTTGGCGTTGCGGATCCAGCCGCCCTTCCACTTGTCCTGGTTTTCCCATTCTTTCGGGTAGCCGATCCCGGGTTTCGATTCGACGTTGTTGAACCATGCGTATTCCATGCCTTCACGGCTGGTCCAGACGTTTTTGCAGGTGATCGAGCAGGTGTGGCAACCGATGCATTTGTCCAGGTTCAGAACCATGCCGATTTGTGAGCGAATCTTCATCTCAGTTTTCCTCGATATCGGTCGGCAGCGGACGTGGCAGGTCATCGCCACTTGAACCATCGAGCCAGTCGACTTTGGACATTTTGCGCACCACGACGAATTCATCGCGGTTGCAACCGACGGTGCCGTAATAGTTGAAACCGTAGGCCTGCTGGGCATAGCCGCCGATCATGTGGGTCGGCTTGAGCACGACGCGGGTGACCGAGTTGTGATGGCCGCCACGGGTCTTGGTGGTTTCCGAACCGGGCACGTTCACGATCCGTTCCTGTGCGTGATACATCATCACCATGCCGTCCTTGACCCGTTGGCTGACCACCGCACGGGCGGTCAGTGCACCGTTGACGTTGAAGCACTCGATCCAGTCGTTGTCCTCGATGTCGGCGCTTTTCGCGTCGTTCTCCGAGAGCCAGACAATCGGCCCGCCACGGCTGAGGGTGAGCATCAGCAGGTTGTCGCTGTAGGTGCTGTGGATGCCCCACTTCTGGTGCGGGGTGATCCAGTTGAGGACGATTTCCTTGTGGCCGTTACTGCGCTTGCCCTTCACCCCTTCGATGGTGCGGGTGTTGACCGGCGGGCGATAACTCATCAGTTGTTCGCCGAACGCCTGCATCCACGGGTGATCCTGGTAGAACTGCTGGCGACCGGTGATGGTGCGCCATGGAATCCCTTCGTGAACGTTGGTGTAGCCGGCGTTGTAGCTGACGTGATCGTCTTCGAGCCCCGACCAGGTCGGGCTGGAAATGATCTTGCGCGGCTGTGCCTGAATGTCGCGGAAACGAATCGCCTCGTGGGCCTTGGACAGCGCCAGGTGGCTGTGGTCGATGCCGGTGAATTCCGACAACGCAGCCCAGGCCTTGACGGCGACCTGGCCGTTGGTTTCCGGTGCCAGCGACAGAATCACTTCAGCGGCGTCAATGGCCGTGTCGATTTTCGGCCGACCCTGGCTGATGCCGGCGTCGCCTTCCTTGTGATTGAGTTCACCGAGGAATTTCACTTCGTCTTCGGTATTCCAGTTGATGCCTTTGCCACCGTTGCCGTTTTTCTCCAGCAATGGCCCGAGGGACGAGAACTGCTTGTAGATGTTCGGGTAGTCACGCTCTACCACATGCAGGTTCGGTGCGTTCTTGCCCGGCACCGGTGCCACGCCGTCGCTTTTCCAGTCGGTGCCGCCAAACGGTTGGGCCAGTTCACCGACGCTGTCGTGCATCAACGGGATGGTCACCAAGTCCTTTTCAACGCCCAGATGCCCTTCGGCCATGCTGGAAAACGCCTTGGCGATGCCTTTGTAGATTTCCCAGTCGGAACGAGATTCCCACGCCGGGTCGATGGCAGCCGACAACGGGTGAATGAACGGGTGCATGTCCGAGGTGTTCATGTCGTCTTTTTCGTACCAGGTCGCGGTCGGCAACACGATGTCGGAATAGACGCAGGTCGACGACATGCGGAAGTCCAGCGTGGTGACCAGATCGAGCTTGCCGATGGCGCCCTCGTCCACCCATTCGGCTTCTTCGGGTTTGCAATCGCCGACCTGGCCGATGTCTTCGTTCATCACCCCGTTCTTGGTGCCCAGCAGGTACTTGAGCATGTACTCGTGGCCCTTGCCCGAGGAGCCCAGCAGGTTGGAACGCCAGATGAACATGTTGCGCGGGAAGTTGACCGGGCTGTCCGGTTGTTCGCAGGAGAAACGCAGCGAACCGTCCTGCAGCGACTTGACCACGTAGTCTTTCGGGTCCATGCCGGCGGCAGCGGCGTCGCGGCAAATGTGCAAAGGGTTGGTGTTGAGTTGCGGTGCGCTGGGCAACCAGCCGGCGCGTTCGGCGCGGATGTTGTAGTCCAGGGCATGCTCGGGGAATTGCGATTTATCGGCCAGCGGCGAGAGCACGTCGTGCATGCTCATCTTCTCGTGGCGCCACTGCGAACTGTGGGCGTAGAAGAAGCTGGTGCCGTTCATTTGGCGAGGCGGACGGTTCCAGTCCAGGCCGAATGCCAGGGGCAGCCAGCCGCATTGCGGACGGAGTTTTTCCTGACCGACATAATGCGCCCAACCGCCACCGGTCTGACCGACACACCCGCAGAGCATGAGCATGTTGATCAGCCCGCGGTAGTTCATGTCCATGTGGTACCAGTGGTTCATCGCCGCGCCGACGATGATCATCGAGCGACCCTTGGTCTTGTCGGCGTTGTCGGCGAATTCACGGGCAATCTGGATGGCTTTCTCACGGCTGACGCCGGTGATCTGCTCTTGCCAAGCCGGGGTGCCGGGTACCGAGGCGTCGTTGTAATCCTTGGCCACGTTTTCGCCGCCGAGGCCGCGATCGATCGCCAGGTTGGCGGCCGACAGGTCGAACACGGTGGCGACTTTGGCCACACTGCCGTCCGCCAGCACCACGTTGTGCACCGGCACGCGACGGTATTGCACGGCATCGCCGGCCACGTGCTGGAAGTGCTCGTGGGATTCGCCGGCAAAATACGGGAATGCCACTTCGGCCACGTCGTCACCGATCAGGCTCAGCTTCAGATCGATCTCACGGCCTTCGCCGCCTTCACGAGGCAGGATGTTCCACTTGCCCTTCTCGCCCCAGCGATAACCGATGGAACCCTGAGGGGACACCAGTTCACCGCTGACATCGAGGGCGATGGTTTTCCATTCCGGGTTGTTTTCCTGGCCGAGGTTGTCGGTCAGGTCGCTGGCGCGCAGGAAGCGGTCTGGCTGGTAACCGGCGCCCGGGGCCTTGTCGACCATTTGCTTGAGCAGCACCAGCACCGGCAAATCGGTGAAGCGCTTGGCGTAGTCGGTGAAATAGGCGCTCGGTTTGTCGAGGTGGAATTCTTTGAAGATCACATGGTTGAACGCCTGGGCCAGCGCTGCATCGGTGCCTTGTTTAGGGTTCAGCCACAGGTCAGTGAGCTTGGCGACTTCCGAGTAATCAGGAGTGATCGCCACAGTCTTGGTGCCCTTGTAGCGGACTTCGGTAAAGAAGTGCGCATCCGGGGTACGGGTTTGCGGGACGTTGGAGCCCCAGGCAATGATGTAGTTGGAGTTGTACCAGTCGGCCGATTCCGGCACGTCGGTCTGCTCGCCCCAGACCATCGGCGAGGCCGGTGGCAAGTCGCAGTACCAATCATAGAAACTCAGGCAGGCGCCGCCAATCAGCGACAGGTAACGCGAACCTGCCGCGTAGCTGACCATCGACATGGCCGGGATCGGCGAGAAGCCGACGATCCGGTCCGGGCCGTATTGCTTGATGGTGTAGACGTTGGCCGCGGCAATGATCTCGTTGACTTCTTCCCAGTTGGAACGAATGAAGCCACCCATGCCGCGCTTGCTTTTATAGGAGTCGGCCTTGGCCTTGTCCTCGACGATGCTGGCCCAGGCTTCGACCGGCGCCATGGTTTGCCGCGCATCGCGCCAGAGCTTGAGCAACGGCTTGCGGATTTTCGGGTACTTGAGCCGGTTGGCGCTGTAGATGTACCAGCTGTAACTGGCACCACGCGGGCAGCCACGGGGCTCATGGTTCGGCAGGTCGTTGCGGGTACGCGGGTAGTCGGTCTGCTGGGTTTCCCAGGTGATCAGGCCGTTCTTGACGTAGATTTTCCACGAGCACGACCCGGTGCAGTTCACCCCATGGGTGGAACGCACGATCTTGTCGTACTGCCAGCGCGAACGGTAGACGTTCTCCCAATCGCGAGACTCTTTGCGGGTCTCGCCATGACCGTCTGAAAACTCGTTTTGCTTGCGATTGAAAAACCGCAATTGATCCAGTAAATGACTCACGGTGTAGTCCTCTCAGGCTTTGTCGCGGAGTCTGTGCCCCGCCCACGCAATGATTGAATTCGGGCTTTCTCAGCAGGGTGTCGCGGCGCCTTTGCGCGCGTACCACCACCAGGTCACCACGATGCAGCTCAGGTAAAAGCCGACGAACATGTAGAAGGCCATCTCCGGGCCGCCGGTCAGGGCCATCGAAGAGCCGAAGGATTTGGGGATAAAGAACGCACCGAAGGCGCCCATGGCCGAACTGAAGCCCAGGACGGCGGCTGACTCTTTGCCGGCATTCTTCAGCGCTTGTTCGCGCACGGCCGGTGGTTTTCCGACCGAGGCTTTTTCATGCTGGGTGCGGAAGATCACCGGGATCATGCGGAAGGTGGAGCCGTTGCCAATGCCAGTGGTGATGAACAGCAGCATGAACATGCCGAGGAAGCCGTAGAAGTTGCCGCCCTGACCGTTTTGCGGCAGGAAGTGCATCACGGCGAAGACCATCGCGATCATCGCCACGAAGTTCCACAAGGTCACTTTCGCGCCGCCGAGCTTGTCCGCCAGCCAGCCGCCCAATGGCCGTACCAGCGCACCGACCAATGGGCCGAGGAAGGCGAATTTCAAGGCGATAACATCAGGGAACGAGGTTTTGATCAGCAGCGGAAACGCGGCGGAAAAACCGATGAACGAGCCGAAGGTCGCCAGGTACAACCAGCACATCAGCCAGTTGTGTTTGCGCTTGAAGATGACGGCCTGTTCGCTGAACGAAGCGCGGGCACTGGACAGGTCATTCATGCCGAACCAGGCCAGCACCGTCACCAGGACAATGAACGGTACCCAAATGAAGCCTGCGTTCTGCAGCCACAACTGGCCGCCATCCGGCAATGCTTGCGGCGAACCGCCCATAAAACCGAACACACCGAAGGTAATCACCAGCGGTACACAGAACTGCATCACCGAAACGCCCAGGTTACCCAGCCCGGCGTTGAGGCCAAGGGCCGTGCCCTGCTGCGACTTGGGATAGAAGAAACTGATGTTGGACATGCTCGAGGCGAAGTTGCCGCCACCGAAACCGCAGAGCAAGGCAATCAACACGAACACGCTGTAGGAGGTGCTCGGGTCCTGCACCGCGAAGCCCATCCAGATCGAGGGCAACAACAGCGACGCGGTGCTCAGGGCGGTCCAGCGACGGCCACCGAAGATCGGCACCATAAAGGAGTAGAAGACGCGTAAGGTCGCCCCGGACAGGCCCGGCAACGCCGCCAGCCAGAACAACTGGTCGGTGCTGAAGGTGAAGCCGATGGCGTTCAAACGCACGATTACCGTGCTCCAGACCATCCACACCGCGAAGGCCAACAGCAGCGCAGGAATGGAAATCCACAAGTTGCGCGTGGCGGTCTGTTTGCCGCTACTTCCCCAGAATGCTGGGTCCTCGGGGCGCCAGTCATGAATGACCGGGCCTTTGTCAGGCTTTTGCAGAACGGACATGTTCTTCTCCTAGGGCAATGCTGGAAATCGGGGACGGGGTCAGCAGCGGCGTTTTACCCAGCACCGCGCTTTTGCGTATTTCGCTGAAGTACATCCAGGTGAGGGAGACCCAGACCACGCCGTACATCAACATGAAGCAGGAAGAGCGCACGCCGGTGAGGTCCACCAGGGCGCCGAACAGGATCGGCAGCACGAAACCGCCCAGGCCACCGGCGAGGCCGACGATGCCGGACACCGCGCCCATGTTTTTCGGGTAGTCGTTGGCGATGTATTTGAAGACCGAGGCCTTGCCAAACGCGAAGGCGATGCCCATGACGAACAGCAGCACGGTGAACAGCGCCGGGTTCAGGCCGATGTGGAAATCTATCGGGCCGTTGATGGTCTTCACTTGCAGTTGGGTCTGGGGATACGAGAGCAGGAACAGGCAGATCCAGCTGACCCACAACACCCACCAGGTCACGCTTTGCGCACCCCAGCGATCCGACATCCAGCCGCCGACTGCACGCAGCACGCCACCGGGCAGGGAGAAACAGGCCGCCAGCAGCGCCGCGCTTTGCAGGCTGAAGCCGTATTCCTGCACGTAGTACTTGGTCATCCACAGGGCCAGGGCGACGTAGCCACCGAAGACGATCGAGTAGTACTGGCAGTAGCGCCACACCGCCGGGTCCTTCAGCGAGCTCAATTGCTCACGCAAGGTAGCGCCGGAGGCACTGCGGTGGTCCTTGTTTTCGGCACTGAGAAACCAGAACAGCAGCGCGGTAATAAAGAGGATCGCGCTGAAGACTTTTGGCACCAGCTGCCAGCTGCCGGCAGCGATCAGCGCTGGGGCAAGAAACTTGGTCACCGCGGCCCCGGCGTTACCGGCACCGAAGATGCCCATGGCGAAGCCCTGATTCTCCTTGTCGAACCATTTGGCGACGTAGGCAATCCCGACCGAGAACGAGCCGCCGGCCAGGCCGACGAACAAGCCCAGGACCAGGAACTGCCAGTAGGCAGTGGCGTGGCTGATCAGGTAGAGCGGCGCCACACAGGCGAGCATCAGCAGGAAGAACACGCTGCGACCGCCAAAACGGTCGGTCAGCAGGCCCAGTGGTAAACGCACCAGCGAGCCGGTCAGCACCGGGGTCGCAGCCAGAAGACCGAATTGGGTTTCGTTGAGCTGGAGCAGGTCCTTGATCGGTACACCGAGCACGGCAAACATCATCCAGACCATGAAACACACAGTGAAGGCCAGCGTGCTCATGCCCAGCACCAAGCCTTGTCGTACACGAGGTTGGGTCACAAATGCTCTCCAGTCAGTTAGCCATGGCGGCAGACTAGAGAGGCCAACCCCGCAAAAACTTGATCCATATCAACGAAGCCCCAGGGGGCATAGGCCTATGCTTGCGCGGTCTACCTCTAAGGAGGTAGTACAGGAAAACCCTGAAACCATTGATTTATCAGTGTCTTGAGGTTTTCTTCAAAGGTTTTTGCTGACAAGGATCAGTCGACAACTCTTTAGAGGTAGCGCGCCCGGGATCGGCGGCAAAACCCCTTCCTGGAGCTCCACGTGTGCTGTTTTGCTGATTTCTTCCGGGACCTGCGCTGATGATCCGCTGGTTGCGCAGCTCCCTGCCCGCTCGCGCCGGGCTGGCGGTGATCCTGATCGCCGTCCTCGCCCTCGCCAGTTCGTTGAGCGCCGGACTGATCGCCTGGTTCAGCCAAGGCGATGCGGCCGCCATCAACACCGCCGGCTCGGTGCGCATGGAGACCTACCACCTGAGCTGGAAACTGGCCGCGGGGGTAACCGGCGAAGAAATCATCGCCGTCAGCGACAGCCTGCAAACCCGCCTCAACAGCCAGTCACTCAAGGCGGTACTGGAAGATGGTCCGACCACCGCGCTGCAACTCAGCTACGAGCAAATCCAGCAACAATGGAACGAGGATTTGCGCCCGGCACTGGAGCGTGGCGATGCCGCCTATTTCCAGGTCCAGGCCCTGCCCTTCATTGAACGACTGAACCAGTTCGTCAACCTGTTGCAGCGCCAAAGCGAACAGAAGCAAGGCTGGCAACAGGTGATCCAGGGTCTGGCCTTGTTCACCACCCTGTTCGTCCTGCTGATTGGGCTCTACGAGTTGCAGTACGGGGTCGTCATGCCCTTGAAAGAGTTGGTGGACGCGACCCAGCGCTTTCGTCGCGGCGATTTCAAGGTGCGGGTCAACCATCAGTCCCAGGATGAACTGGGCCAGTTGGCCATGAGTTTCAACGCCATGGCCGAGACAATCGAAGACTCCCATCGCACCCTTGAGAGTCAGGTCCAGCAAAAAACCCTGAACCTGCAACAAGCCAATGCCGCTCTTGAGTTGCTGTACCAAAGCAGTCGCAGCCTGGCCACGCGCCTGGCCAATGCCGAAGGCCTGGATGAGTTGATCCGGCGCTTCCAGCAACGCTTGCCCGGCTTGCGCCTGTCGCTGTGCCTGCAAGGGCAAATGCAGGCACCGGCCCAGCAGTTGCTCGCTCTGCATGGCGCGAACATCCGGGAAGTCTGCGCCAGCAGCGATTGCGCCACGTGCCAGAAGCACCATAAAGCCAGCCCGCAAACCTTCAGCATCAGCAATCAGGGCAGTGAACTGGGTGAACTCAAGGCGCACTTTGTCGACGGGCACCCGACGCAAGCCTGGGAAACCCAACTGATCCAGGCCCTGGCCAACCTGATTGGCACCTCGCTGTCGCTCAAACGCCAGCGGGAACAGGATCACCGCCTGCTGCTACTCGAAGAACGCACGATCATCGCCCGCGAGCTGCACGACTCACTGGCCCAGGCCTTGTCCTACATGAAGCTGCAAGTCAGCCGCCTGCAGACCCTGATGCGCCGTGGCGAACCGGTCGAGACCCTGGAAAACGTCACCGCCGAACTGCGCGAAGGGCTGAACAATGCCTATCGCCAGTTACGCGAATTGCTGACCACCTTTCGCTTGCAGATTCACGATGCGGGGCTGGTACAGGAACTCAAGGACACCGCCGAGGAGTTTTCCCGACGAGGGGAATTCCAGGTGCACCTGCACGTCGACGCACTGGCCTTTCAGTTATCGGCCAGCGAGCAGATCCACATTTTGCAGATCACCCGCGAGGCGCTCTCCAATTGCCTGCGCCACGCCCATGCGCAAAACGCCTGGCTGCAACTGCGTCAGGACGGTGAAACCGTCAGGCTCATCGTCGAAGACGACGGGCGTGGCTTCAGCGGTAACGTCGACCAACGCGAACACCACGGTCTGAAAATCATGGATGAGCGCGCCCGCAGCCTGCGCGGTCAACTCGAAATAGTGTCCAGGGAGCCGCAAGGCACCCGCGTCCAACTGGAATTCCAACCGGAGTTTCTCGGGCAGCAAACAGAAGGTAGCGTCACATGAACCCGTCCCTGCAACACACCATCCTGCTGGTCGACGACCACCCGATGATGCGTCACGGCATCCGTCAGATGCTCGAACTTGAAGATGATTTCCTGATCGTCGGCGAAGCCAATAACGGTGAAGAAGCACTCAGCATGATCGAACCGCTGCAACCGGATCTGGTGCTGCTCGATAACAACATGCCGCTGATGAATGGCATTGAAACCCTGCGCCAATTACGGGCGATGCACTACACCGGCAAGGTGTTGCTGTTTACGGTCTCGGATGCCGAAGACGATATTCGCGACGCACTGCGTCTGGATGCCGACGGCTACCTGCTCAAGGACATGGAGCCCGAACTGTTGATTCAGTACATCCGCAATGCCTTGAACGGCGAATTGGTGATCAGCCCGGGGCTGACCCAGGTCATGGCCCAGGCCCTGCGCTCACCGCAGCGTCAGACTGTGGTGGAACTGACCGAGCGTGAACGCCAGGTGCTGAAAACCATCGCCAGCGGTTTCAGCAACAAGGTCATCGGGCACAAGCTGGGCATCACCGAAGGCACGGTCAAGGTTCACGTGAAAAACCTGCTGCACAAACTCGGTTTGCGCTCGCGGGTCGAGGCAGCGGTGTGGGCCATGGAGCATCTGCGCAATGCCGGCTGACAGGCATGCCTCTTTGGAGGTAGGCCGGCAGAGGCATAGGTCATCCGGCCGGCGCTCTCTACTATGAGCGTCAGCGGAGGTACGCCATGCTGACCCACCCTTCCATCGTTTTAACGTTGCGTCGTCATCATCTGTTCAGCCAGTTGCCGGAGAAAATCTTCGAGGAAGTCTGCGGCCTGGCCATGCTCAAGCGCCTGGCCTGTCACAGCACGCTCATGCACCAGGGCGACCCGGCCAAGCGTTTTTTCCTGCTGGTCAGCGGCCAGATCAAGTTGTACCGGCTGACCGGTGAAGGCCAGGAGAACCTGGTGGAGATCATTCACCCCGGCCAGACCTTTGCCGAAGCCTTGCTGTTCAGCCAGGCCCGTCTCTACCCGGTGAGCGCAACGGCGCTGAAGGACAGCGTGCTGGTGAGTATCGAGGGCAGCCATTACCGCAACGCCCTGGAAGACCAGCCAAAAGTTTGCCTGGCGATCCTCGCGAGCATGAGCGTGCACTTGCACCTGCGCCTGCGCGACATCGACACCTTGACCATGGCCAGTGCGAGCCGGCGGGTGATCAATTTTCTGTTCCAGGAACGCAACCCGGTCAGCGGCTTGATTGTCTTGCAGGTGTCCAAACGTCTGGTCGCCTCGAAGCTGGGTATTCAGCCGGAAACCTTTTCGCGAATCCTGCACCGTCTGGTGGACAGCGGCCTGATTGCCATGGAACGGCGCAATATCAGCATCCTCGCCGAAGAGGATCTCGCGGCCTTCCAATAGACGGAATTGATAGCAGTCAATGCGCAATGCCACCGGCCTTGCACACTGAAGAAGTCCATCCATGGAGAGCGCTCATGCCCCGTTCAACCTTGCCCTTGATTTACTCCTGCTCAGGCTGCTCCAACGTCGCCCAACTGGCCAACACCCTGGCCGTGCGGCTGGATCGCAGCGGCGTGGCGGAAATGTCCTGCATCGTCGGGGTCGGCGGGCACGTGGCGGCGCTGGTCAACAAGGCACGTTCGGGGCGGCGGATTTTTGCGTTGGATGGTTGCCCGTTGCAATGTGTTGAAAATTGCCTGAAGCAGCATGGCCTGCACGCGGATGTGCATCTGATTCTTAGCCATTACGGGTTGCGCAAGCGTTATGGCGAAGACTGTACGCAAGCAGAGAGTGATGAGTTGTTTGTACAGATCGGGCAGCTGATTGCCAGTGATGCTCGGCAGAATCACGCATCTGAACTGATGGTTTGAAGTCAACGCAGATCAAATGTGGGAGCGAGCCTGCTCGCGAAGGCGGACCGGGCCTTACGCCCAACCTTCAAGTCGCAGCGTGGCCCTGACCAGACGTTGTTCCTCGCTTTCGATTTCCTTGAGGTTCTCGCAAATGCTCTGGATATGCGCGATGGCCGCCTTGCGCGCCTGTTCGGGCATACGGCCGGTGACGGCGTTGTAGAGCCGCGCATGTTGACGGTCGATCTGACGCTTTTGCGGTTCGCGGTGGTAAAGGTTATTGACCGAGGCAAACACCGTGCTCAGCAGCAAGTCCGTCAGCGAGCGCAAGGTCTGCACCAGCACCGGGTTGTGCGAAGCCTCGCAAATCGCCAGGTGGAACGCGTGATCGAGCCGGGCGTGTTCGCTCGCCTCCAGCGAGCGGCTATGGGCATTGCACAACGCCTCGTAGCTGCGGGTGATGAGGACGAAATCGGCGTCGGTTCCGCGCAACGCTGCCAGGCGTGCGGACTCGCCTTCGAGCAGGCTGCGGACCTCGAACAAATCGTAGAGTGTGCGCGGTTGTGAGCTGAACAAGTGCATCAACGGCGACGCGGCACCGTGTCCCGAAAGATCGGCCACAAAAGAGCCTTTGCCCTGCTCTGTCTTGATAATCCCGCGAGCGCGCAACAACTTCAGGCCCTCGCGAAGTGCCGTGCGGGAAACGCCGAGTTTTTCGGTCAGACGACGTTCCGACGGCAACAATTGCCCGGTCTTGAGCACCCCGTCGACGATCAGACGCTCAATACGCTCACAGACCACATCTGCGACTTGCGGATTACGGTTCGTTTCTGCCCTTTCCATCGACTCTCCAACTGGTATGACCAGCCTCACTACCAAAACAACAGATGTTCAAACACCAGGCTATATTTATGTTTTAGAACATCTTTTTTAAATCAATAAAGAACCATCGAATAAAAAACTGGTTCGACCAGCCAAACAACACATAGACAGTAGAGCGCCTCAGGCCAATGATGCAAGTCAGTGGTAAACGGACACAGACCTCCTATAAAAACAACTGAGGGTCGTCAACCGCCTATGAACATTCTTTACGATGAACGCGTCGATGGCGTCCTGCCCAATGTCGACAAAACTGCCTTGCTGCAAGCCCTGCAAACACAATGGCCGGATCTGGAAGTCCTGCATCAACAGGAAGAACTCAAACCGTACGAATGCGACGGGCTTTCTGCTTACCGAACCACGCCCATGCTGGTGGTGCTGCCACGCAACGTTGACGAGGTGCAAGGTGTGCTTCGACTCTGCCATGAGCGGCAAGTCGCGGTGGTCGCCCGCGGTGCCGGCACCGGTTTGTCCGGCGGGGCCTTGCCGCTGGAAAAAGGCGTGCTGCTGGTAATGGCGCGCTTCAACTCTATTCTGCACATCGACCCCGCCGCCCGTACGGCTCGGGTACAGCCGGGGGTGCGCAATCTGGCGATTTCCCAGGCTGCAGCGCCGTTTGGCTTGTATTACGCGCCGGACCCTTCCTCGCAGATCGCTTGTTCAATCGGCGGCAATGTGGCGGAAAACGCCGGTGGCGTGCATTGCCTGAAATATGGGCTGACCGTGCACAACCTGCTTAAGGTCGACATCCTCACCGTCGACGGCGAACACCTGACCCTGGGTTCCCAGGCGCTCGATTCTCCGGGCTTCGATCTGCTGGCGTTGTTCACCGGCTCCGAAGGCATGCTCGGTATCATCACCGAGGTCACGGTCAAACTGCTGCCCAAGCCCCAGACCGCTAAAGTGCTGCTGGCGGCGTTCGATTCCGTCGAGAAGGCGGGCCGCGCGGTGGGTGACATTATTGCCGCCGGCATCATCCCCGGTGGCCTAGAGATGATGGACAACCTGGCCATTCGCGCCGCCGAAGACTTTATCCACGCTGGCTATCCGGTCGACGCCGAAGCCATTTTGCTGTGCGAGCTCGATGGCGTTGAAGCCGACGTTCATGATGACTGCGACCGCGTGCGCCAAGTGCTGCAACAGGCCGGCGCCACCGAAGTGCGCCAGGCCCGCGATGAAGCCGAACGCGTGCGTTTCTGGGCCGGGCGCAAGAATGCATTCCCGGCGGTGGGTCGCCTCTCGCCGGATTATTACTGCATGGACGGGACAATCCCGCGCCGCGAGTTGCCCGGCGTACTGCAGGCGATCGCAGCGTTATCTGCTGAGTACGGCCTGCGGGTGGCCAACGTTTTTCACGCCGGTGACGGCAACATGCACCCGCTGATCCTGTTCGATGCCAACCAACCGGGTGAACTCGATCGCGCTGAAACCCTGGGCGGCAAGATCCTCGAATTGTGCGTGAAGGTTGGTGGCAGCATCACCGGTGAACACGGCGTGGGCCGGGAGAAAATCAATCAGATGTGCGCGCAGTTCAATAGCGATGAGTTGACCGTGTTCCATGCCGTCAAAGCGGCCTTCGATCCGAGTGGTTTGCTCAACCCCGGCAAGAACATCCCGACGCTGCACCGCTGCGCCGAGTTTGGCGCCATGCACGTTCACATGGGTCAGTTGCCCTTCCCTGAACTGGAGCGTTTCTGATGCGTAGCGAACACGATAACGACGACAGCGCCTCGCTGCTGGAGCAAGTCAACCAGGCGTTGCAAAACGCCACGCCGTTGCGCATTCAAGGCTCCAACAGCAAAGCGTTTCTTGGGCGCATTGTGGCGGGCGAAGTGCTCGACACGCGCAGCCACCGAGGCATCGTCAGCTACGACCCGACTGAGCTGGTGATCACCGCCCGCTGCGGCACTCCTTTGACAGAACTGGCCGAAGTGCTGGACGCGGCGCAGCAGATGCTGCCCTGCGAACCGCCCTCCTTCGGCGACGGCGCCACGGTCGGCGGCATGATCGCCAGCGGGCTGTCGGGTCCACGGCGTCCCTGGTCGGGCTCCGTCAGGGACTTTGTCCTCGGGACCCGCGTCATTACAGGCCACGGCAAGCATTTGCGCTTTGGTGGCGAAGTCATGAAAAACGTCGCCGGCTACGACCTGTCGCGCTTGATGGCCGGCAGCTACGGCTCGCTCGGCGTGGTCACCGAAGTCTCGCTCAAAGTCCTGCCCAAGCCGCGTCAAGCGTTAAGCATCAGCCTGGAAATGGACAGTGACCGCGCCTTGCTGCGCCTCGCCGAATGGGGCCAGCAGCCGTTGCCGATCAGTGCTGCGTGCCACGATGGGCAGCGCCTGCACCTGCGACTTGAGGGTGGCGAAGGCTCGGTGGCTGCGGCACATGACCGACTGGGCGGCGAGTTGCTCGACGCCTCGTACTGGGATGATCTCAACGAACATCGATTGAGCTTCTTCGATGAGGACCAGACACTTTGGCGCCTGTCCGTCCCTCACAACACACCTCGACTTTCCCTGCCCGGCCGCCAATTGCTCGATTGGGGCGGTGCGCAGCGCTGGCTCAAATCTGACGCGGAGGCAGCGTTCATCCGCTCGATCGTCGAAGAAGTCGGCGGGCATGTGACCTGCTATACCCATGGCCTGATCGACAGTCCGTTTCAACCCTTGCCTGGCGCACTGATGCGCTACCACCAGAGCCTGAAGCAACAACTCGATCCCCGGGGAATCTTCAACCCCGGGCGCCTGTACGCGGAGCTTTGACCCATGCAGACCACCTTGAGCGAACAAGCCCGCCAACTGCCCCGCGCCGAAGAAGCCGAAAGCATCTTGCGCACCTGCGTGCACTGCGGTTTCTGTAATGCCACCTGCCCGACCTATCAATTGCTCGGCGATGAACTGGACGGACCGCGGGGGCGCATCTACCTGATCAAACAGGTTCTGGAGGGCAACGAAGTCACGCAGAAGACCCAACAGCACCTGGATCGCTGCCTGTCGTGCCGTAACTGCGAAACCACCTGCCCTTCCGGTGTCGATTACCACAACTTGCTGGACATCGGCCGGGCGGTGGTCGATGCGGCGGTGCCGCGCCCACTCGGTCAGCGCTTGTTGCGTGAAGGACTGCGCAGCGTCGTCCCCAATCCGGCGCTGTTCAAAACTCTGGTCAGCAGCGGCCAGGTGTTCCGGGCGTTATTGCCCAACACCTTGCAGATAAAGTTGCCTCGCCGCGTCTATCCAGCCAAGCCACGGCCGGTCACTCGCCATGCCCGGCAGGTGCTGATGCTCGAAGGCTGCGTGCAACCGAGTCTGTCACCCAATACCAACGCCGCCGCTGCGCGAGTACTGGATCGCCTGGGAATCAGCGTCATCGCGACCCGCGAGGCCGGATGCTGCGGCGCGGTGGATTATCACCTCGATGCTCAGGCGGCCGGCCTGGATCGCGCCCGTCGCAACATTGACGCGTGGTGGCCGAGCATTGAAAGCGGTGCCGAAGCCATCGTGCAAACCGCCAGCGGTTGCGGCGCCTTCATCAAAGATTACGGTCACCTGCTCAGCACCGACCCGGCGTATGCCGAGAAGGCGAAAAAGGTCAGTGAGCTGGCCAAGGATCTGGTCGAAGTGCTGCGCGACGAACCGCTGGAAAAACTCGGCATCCACAGCGCCCAACGCCTGGCCTTCCATTGCCCCTGCACCTTGCAGCACGCGCAGAAACTGGGCGGAGCGGTGGAAGCGATTCTGACCAGCCTGGGGTTCAACCTCACGCCGGTTGCTGACAGTCACCTGTGCTGCGGCTCGGCGGGCACCTATTCGCTGACCCAACCCGAACTGTCCCGGCAACTGCGCGACAACAAGCTCAATGCGCTGGAAAGCGGGCATCCCGAAGTCATTATCACCGCCAATATCGGCTGTCAGTCCCACCTCGACGGTGCGGGCCGAACCCCTGTCAGGCACTGGATCGAACTGGTCGAAGCCGCCTTGCCCTAACCGAGTACTGGAGAGTCCCCATGAAAAGCAAAGCCGTACTGAGCCAGACCGAAGTCAGCCAAATCCTCGCGGCTGCACGCACTGAAGCACAGAAAAACCAATGGGCCGTGACCATCGTGGTTGTCGATGACGGCGGCCATCCCCTGGCCCTCGAACGCCTCGACGGCTGCGCTCCGATTGGCGCCTACATCGCCACCGAAAAGGCCCGCACGTCGGCCCTGGGTCGGCGCGAATCCAAAGGCTATGAAGAGATGGTCAACGGCGGGCGCTACGCCTTTTTGTCCGCGCCATTGCTGACGTCCCTTGAGGGCGGCGTGCCGATCATCGTCGACGGCCAGGTGATCGGTGCGGTTGGCGTGTCCGGGGTCAAAGCCGAGCAGGATGCGCAAGTGGCCAAGGCCGGTGCGCAATGCTTGAAATGAACTGAACATCACAACTCAACCGGCTATTTGTTTCATATTGTTTGATTTCACCCATTTGCCGGAAGCTTCTTTCGTCTGCCCATCCCAAAAGCAAGCGCCCCAAACCATCTCAGGCGTTTGCTTGAGTCACACGCCCCCCGGATACCGGTCAGTTAAGAAACAACACAATCCGTAGCAGCTGGCGAAGCCTGCGTTCGGCTGCGGAGCAGTCGCAAATTCAGAACACACGGTGTGCCAGGCAGACCGTGGATGTCGGATTTACGACTGCTCCGCAGCCGAACGCAGGCTTCGCCAGCTGCTACAAGAATGAGTTGTTGCGCAGATTACTTAACTGACCGGCATTAGGCGCCGACCTCTTTTTTTGGTGAGCGGCTACGCTCGATAGGTATCGCTCACCCACCTGCCCAAGAGGAAGCGCACAGATGGCCCGTCTCACTGCCAAAGACTTTGCTCCGGAACTGCTCGAACTGTATGACTACTACGCCCACGGCAAGATCAACCGGCGTGAGTTTCTGGATCGGGCGGCGTTGTTCACCTTGGGTAGCTTGACCGCCAGCGCGCTGCTCGCCGCCCTGAGCCCGAATTATGCGCTCGCCGAGCAGGTTGAATTTACCGACCCGGACATTGTTGCCGAGTACATCACCTATCCATCACCCAAAGGTAACGGGCAAGTCCGTGGCTATCTGGTGCGCCCGGCGAAAGCCACCGGCAAGGTGCCAGCGGTGGTGGTCGTGCATGAAAATCGCGGGCTCAACCCGTATATCGAAGACGTCGCGCGGCGTGTGGCCAAGGCAGGCTTCATTGCCCTCGCCCCGGATGGCCTGACCTCGGTGGGCGGTTATCCCGGCAACGATGACAAAGGCCGGGAGTTGCAGGCGACCGTCGACCCGGAAAAGCTCATGAACGACTTTTTCGCCGCCATCGAGTGGTTGATCAAGCATGACGCGAGCAGCGGAAAAGTCGGTATCACCGGGTTCTGCTACGGCGGTGGTGTCGCCAATGCCGCGGCCGTGGCTTATCCGGAACTGGGGGCTGCCGTGTCCTTTTATGGTCGCCAGCCCGAAGCCAAGGATGTCGCCCGAATCAAGGCGCCAGTGATGCTGCACTACGGTGAACTGGATACACGCATCAACGAAGGCTGGCCTGCCTATGAAAAGGCACTGAAAGCCGCGGGTAAGACCTATGAAGCGTACATCTACCCCGGCGCCAACCACGGTTTTCATAATGACTCCACGCCTCGATACGATGAGGCCGCAGCCAAGCTGGCCTGGGACCGGACGCTGGGGTGGTTTCGGCGGTACCTGGCTTGATAGTGAGGTTGCTCGTCTGTTGCCAAATAGAGTTGGCGGTGCACCAAACAGTCGAGCAGGATCATCACGTCTCAATCACATCGTCCGCCCAACTGATGGCCGCAACGACGGTAGGAAAACCGATCGTGCTGGTCAGGGCGATCAGCGTGTGACGGATCTGCTCTGGCGTGGCGCCCGCTTCCAGTGCCCGTCGGGTATGACTGTGCACTGCGCCCTCAGAGCGGATGGCCGCCGCGGCACCGAGCTGGATCAGCTGGACAACGATCTCTTCCAGGGGGCCGGTATGACGCACCGCCGTACCCAAGGCCTCCACGGCGGCCAGGTAATCCGGGTATTGCTGTTCGAGACGTTGGTAGGTGTTGTGCGCTTTCTTCTTTGTCATGTTTGTTTCCTCGCGTTGGAGGGCGATCAATTCGCACTTCTGCGTCCGAGTCATCAGGTTGCGATTGGCGAAACTTGCACACTGCAACAGTAGGCTACGCTTACAGCAGCTTATTGCACACGATGCTCGCGTCTGCAGGTTTTGGTTGGTTCTGGAGAGCGTCTGCAACAGCTATTTCAGACAGGTCCAAACCATTCACGCAGGACTACGTGATGACCGAGCCCCTCCTCAGTTTTGATCAACTCAAGCGTGCCGCCGCGTCCGGCGAGATCGATACCGTTCTGGTCTGCATGGTCGACATGCAAGGCCGGCTGGTCGGCAAACGATTCCAGGTCGAGTTTTTCATCGACAGCGGCCATGAAGAAACCCATTGCTGCAATTACCTGCTGGCCGACGACATCGACATGGAGCCGGTGCCGGGTTACGCCGCGGCCAGCTGGAGCAAAGGCTATGGCGACTTTGTGCTCAAACCTGACATGGCCACGTTGCGGCGGGTGCCCTGGCTCGAGTGCACGGCGCTGGTACTCTGCGATGTACTCGATCATCACCATCGGCGCGACCTGCCGCACAGCCCGCGGGCGATTCTGAAAAAACAGGTCGAGCGACTGCGCGAGCGCGGGTACACCGGCATGTTCGCCTCGGAGCTGGAGTTCTATCTGTTCGACGAGAGCTACGAGGCGATCCACGAGCGCAATTACCACAAGCCGAAAACCGCCGGTCATTACATCGAGGACTACAACATCCTGCAGACCACCCGCGAAGAGCCAGTGCTGCGGGCGATTCGCAAACATCTGCAGGCCAGCGGCATTCCCGTGGAAAACTCCAAGGGTGAATGGGGGCCGGGCCAGGAAGAGATCAACATCCGTTACGCCGATGCGCTGACCATGGCCGACCACCACGTCATCATCAAGCACGCCTGCAAAGAGATCGCGCAATTGCAGGGCAAGGCGATCACGTTCATGGCCAAGTGGCGTTATGACGCTGCCGGTTCCAGCAGCCACATCCACAATTCGCTGTGGGACAAGAACGGTAAAAAGCCGCTGTTCTTCGACACCAAGGCCGAGTTCGGCATGTCGAATTTGATGCGCTCCTGGGTGGCCGGGCAGCTCAAGTACGCCAACGACATCACCTGTTTTCTCGCGCCTTATATCAATTCGTACAAGCGCTTCCAGGCCGGCACCTTTGCCCCGACCCGGGCGGTGTGGAGTCGGGACAATCGCACTGCGGGCTTTCGCTTGTGCGCAGAAGGCAGCAAATCCATCCGCATCGAATGCCGCATTGGCGGGGCCGACCTCAACCCATATCTGGCCTTCGCCGCGTTGATCGCTGCAGGACTGGCCGGTATCGACGAGAAGCTCAATCTCGCGCCGCCCTTCGAAGGCGATGCCTACGTCGACGAACACTTGCCTGAAGTATCGAAGACCCTGCGCGAAGCCTGCGCCGCACTTCAGGGCTCGACGATGTTGCGCGAAGCGTTCGGCGATGAAGTGATCGACCACTACGTGCACACCGCCGAATGGGAACAGAAAGAGTACGACCGGCGGATCACCGACTGGGAACTGCAGCGCGGGTTTGAACGTTACTGAGACCGCCATCATGACTTCAACGATTCAACTCATCTCACCGGTCGATGGCCGGGTCTATGCCGAACGCCGCTGCGCCGATGCAGCGCAAATCGACCAGGCGCTGGCGGCGGCCGAAGCCGCCCAGGCGCAATGGAAACGCCGGCCACTGACCGAACGCGCAGCTTTTTGCAACGCCGCGGTGGACGCTATGCTGGCCATGAAGGCTGACATCGTGCCGGAACTGGCCTGGCAGATGGGCCGTCCGGTGCGCTTTGGCGCTGGCGAACTGCGCGGTTTCGAAGAGCGTGCCCGGCATATGATCGCCATCGCGCCTGAAGCCCTGGCGGCGATTGAACCCACGCCTATTAACGGTTTTCGACGCCATATCAAACGCGAACCGTTGGGTACGGTGTTGGTCGTCGCCCCCTGGAATTACCCCTATCTGACGGCAGTGAATACGATTATTCCGGCGCTGATGGCCGGCAACAGCGTGATCCTCAAACACGCGTCGCAAACGCTGCTGGTGGGTGAACGGTTCGCCGAGGCCTTTCGCCGTGCCAATTTGCCCGAAGGGTTGTTCCAGAACCTGCTGCTCAGTCATGTTTATACCGGGGCGATCATTGCCTCTGGACGCGTGCAGCAAGTGAACTTCACCGGTTCGGTCGAGGGCGGTAAATCCATGGAACATGCTGCCGTCGGGGGTTTCCTCGGCGTGGGCCTGGAACTCGGTGGCAAAGACCCGGCCTACGTCCGCGCAGACGCCAACCTCGAACATGCGGTGGAAAACCTGGTGGACGGCAGCTACTTCAATTCCGGGCAAAGCTGCTGCGCAGTTGAACGCATCTATGTCGATGAAAAAATATACCCGCTGTTTGTCGAACGCTTCGTCGCGCTGACTCGCCAATACGTGCTGGGCAACCCCCTGGACGAAGCCACCACCCTAGGCCCGCTGGTCAATCCGGGCGCGGCTGATTTCGTCCGCGGGCAGATCGCCGATGCGCTGTCAAAAGGTGCAAAGGCCCTGATCGACACAAAGACCTTTCCCGCCGACGCACCGGGCAGCGCCTACCTCGCGCCGCAAGTGTTAGTCGACGTCACCCATCAAATGTCGGTGATGCGCGAGGAGAGCTTTGGTCCCGTGGTCGGCATCATGCCGGTGGCCAGCGACGATGAAGCCATTGCCTTGATGAACGACAGTGAATTCGGGCTCAGTGCTTCCATCTGGACGCAAGACCTTGGCGCCGCCGAACGCCTGGGCAACGAGATCGACACCGGCACCGTGTTCATGAACCGCTGCGATTACCTGGACCCGGCCCTGGCCTGGACCGGAGTGAAGAACAGCGGGCGCGGCGTCACGCTGTCGCGCTTGGGTTATGAACATCTGACCCGCGCGAAATCCTTCCATTTGCGCCATGAGATCTAAGCCATGAGCCTGACCGCGAACTGGAATTACCCCACAAGCATCCGCTTCGGTGTCGGCCGCATCGCCGAACTTGCCGAGATCTGCCGCAGCCAAGGGATCCAGCGACCGTTGCTGGTCACCGACAGTGGCCTGGCGCGTGCCCCGATCACCCTCTCGGCAGTGGACGCCTTGCGTGCCGCCGGCCTTGGCGTGGCGCTGTTTTGCGACCTTAAACCCAATCCGGTCGAAGCCAACCTGGCGGGCGGCCTCGACGCCTGGCGCGCCGGCAAACACGATGGCGTGGTCGCCTTCGGCGGCGGCAGTGGCCTGGACATGGGCAAACTCATTGCCTTCATGAGCGGCCAGACCCGACCGGTGTGGGATTTCGAAGACATTGGCGATTACTGGACCCGCGCCGACGAAGGCAGCATCGCCCCGATCATTGCGGTGCCGACCACGGCGGGCACTGGCTCCGAGGTGGGCCGTGCGGCGGTGATCATCGATGAGCGTACGCACACCAAACGCATCATCTTCCACCCGAAGATGATGCCGCGCGTGGTCATCAGCGACCCGGCCCTGACCGTCGGCATGCCGGCCAAGGTCACCGCGGGCACCGGCATGGATGCGTTTGCGCATTGCCTGGAATCGTACTGCGCTCCCGGCTTTCATCCCATGGCCGAAGGGATTGCGGTTGAAGGCATGCGTCTGGTCGCCAATGCCCTGGTGCGAGCCGTACACACACCCTCGGACCTGGAGGCGCGAGCGGAAATGCTCGCAGCTGCTGCGATGGGTGCTACCGCTTTCCAGAAAGGCCTGGGCGGGATGCACGCCCTCTCACATCCGGTGGGCGCCCTGTACGACACCCATCACGGCATGACCAACGCCACCTTCATGCCTTATGTCCTGAAATTCAATCGCCCGGCCATCGAGGAACGCATCACCCGCCTGGCGGCTTATTTGCGTCTGCCCTCGCCCGGCTTCGACAGTTTTCTGGCTTTCGTCCTCAAGTTGCGCAAGGACATCGGCGTGCCCCATACGCTGATTGAGCTGGGAGTGGATGACCGGCAGGCCGACCTGATCGCGGACATGGCAATTGTTGACCCTTGCGCTGGCGGCAACCCGCTGCCCCTGACCCGAAATGGCGCGGCAGAAATTTTCGAAGCGGCGTACCACGGCCGTCTGTAGGAGCATTGCTTGTCCATGGCCAAGGTGCGAACGCGCAGCATGGACGGGGTTTATCCGTTAGAAAAAGGAGCAGTACGACAAGGGGTTGAAGGCCAGCCCGTCCGGCAACGTAAACCCGGATGGATGCGTATCAAAACCTGAAGGGGCACACAACATGAAGCCAACAAGCCAGCCTGGCACGAGCGCGCCGCAAGACGATGACGTCAAGCTACTGCACAGCATGGGTTATGCCCAGGAGCTCTCGCGACGCATGGGCGTTTTCTCCAACTTTGCCATTTCCTTTTCGATCATCTGCATCCTCTCGGGCGGTATCAACTCACTCGCTCAGGGGACCTCAGGTGCAGGCGGTGCGTCAATCGGCATCGGTTGGCCGATCGGTTGCCTGATCTCCGGATTTTTCGCCATGGCCATGGCGCAGATTTCCTCGGCCTACCCCACCGCTGGCGGCCTCTATCACTGGGGTTCGATTCTCGGTAACCGCTTCACCGGCTGGCTGACCGCCTGGTTCAACTTACTCGGGTTGATTACCGTGCTCGGTGCAATCAACGTCGGCACCTATTACTTCTTTTTCGGTGCCTTCGGACCCGCCCTGGGAATGGAAGACACCACCACGACCCGGGTGATTTTCCTGGCGATCCTGACCGGCATCCAGGCCTTGTGTAATCACCTGGGTATCGGCCTGACGGCGAAGCTCACCGATTTCTCGGGCTATCTGATTTTCGCCACAGCGCTCGCGCTGACCATCGTCTGCCTGATCTCGGCGCCCAGCTATGAGTTCGCCCGGTTATGGACCTTCAGCAACTATTCCGGCGAGGCTGGCGGCAACGTTTGGCCACAGGTATCGAACGGCTGGATTTTCATGCTCGGCCTGTTGCTGCCGATCTACACCATCACCGGTTATGACGCCTCCGCGCACACCTCGGAAGAGACCCGGAATGCGGCCATGTCGGTGCCTCGCGGCATGGTCATGTCGGTGGTCTGGTCGTTGCTGTTCGGCTGGGTCATGCTCAGTTCGTTCGTGCTGATGCTGCCGAGCATGGACGAGGCGGCGAAGCAAGGCTGGAGCGTGTTCTTCTGGGCCATGGATACCCAGGTCAATCCGACGGTGAAAGTGGCGCTGTACGTGGCGATTTTCATCTCGCAATTCCTTTGCGGGTTGGCGACCGTGACCTCGGTCTCGCGCATGATCTTCGCGTTCTCCCGGGACGGCGGCCTGCCCTTCTCCAAAGCGCTGTCCTCTGTCTCGCCGACCCTTCGCAGCCCGGTGGCAGCAATCTGGACCGGTGCCACGCTTGCGGTGTTGTTTGTCTGGGGATCGTCAGTGATATCCATCGGTGAAACGCCGGTCTATACCATCGTGGTGTCTTGCACAGTGATCTTCCTGTTCTTCTCCTTCATCATTCCCATCGTGCTGGGCCTGTTTACCTATGGGACTTCGAAGTGGCCGACCATGGGGCCGTGGAACATGGGACGCTTCTGGTACACAGTATTCGCCCTCCTCTCGATCCTCTCGATGGTGGTTATTTTTGTCATCGGTATCCAGCCACCAAACGATTGGGCGCTGTACATCACCCTCGGTTTTCTGGTGCTGACGGCGATTGTCTGGTTCGGGTTTGAAACGCGACGCTTCCAGGGGCCGCCGATAGGCGACATGATCATCAAGCGTCAGGCTGAAATCGCGGCGGCGGAAGCGGCGTTGAATAGACAGGCTGGAAGCTGATTGCTAGTTACGCGTGACGTTGACTCTGTGGCGAGGGCGCTTGCTCTCGCCAGGCTGCGATTTTTTAAAGGATCATTGCAACGCAAGAGAGGGCGTTAATGGCATGCTCACCTCAGTCTGTGATTGGGCAATCCCAGGATCAGTACCCATGGATCAACAGGGCGCAGGGCCGGCAGGAGGCATGCAATGGAATTGAAGTTCAGTCACGTCGATATATTGGTCAAGAATCTCGAGGAAGCCTGTGCTTACTACGCACAGATACTGAAAGCCAGAATCTCCAAAACGCTCGTCTGGGAACGAGGTGGTCTGCATGTGCGCTACGCGATTGCGCTGATCGGCCAAGAGCGTTTCATGTTGGTTCAGCCGTTGGCGGGGAACCTGAAGGAACTGTTGGACGCCTCGGGCGAGGGGATGATTTATCGCCACTGCTACTCGACACCGGACATCGAGAAGGCCTATGACGAATTGATGGTCGCCGGTGTTCAGCCAGAAGATGAAAACGGCGCGCCGTTGGCCCGCGAGAACCTGCTATCCCCGTCCGGGACACGCATCATCTGGTTGCCCAAGCGCTTCGGGCACTTCTCTATAGAGATCCTGGAAGACAAGGCGTTGGAGGCATTTGTCGAGGCTGCGTTTGCCTGAGATACACAAGCTCGAACGCACGTAACCCCATCGGTCCAGCAGGTATTCGCTAGGCCGGTGTCATCTTTGTCATGGAAGATGCAGTGAAGCCCTATCTCACTCTCTAGGCTTCGTGCACCAACCTCTGCCATCATTGAAGAGTTTACAAACCGAGCAGAAAACATGAACCGTCGTAAAAAAATACAGCAGTTGTTAAAGGCTCACGCAAAAAAGGCCAGTGCCAAATTGGCACCGGCCAGTAAGTCTAAATATATTAGTAAAGCTGACCGGTTGAAACTGGCTGCTGAGCCTGGTCCGGATTCGATTATTTCCCCTGACAGCTGATCTATTCAACAGCGCGGGTCGCCGTCCAGATGCTGGAGCCAACAGCCTCGTTTATCGCTACATCTCGACCTGTGTGCCCAGCTCTATCACCCTGTTAAGCGGCAATTTGAAGTACTTCAGATTGCTGTTGGCGTTCTTGAGTAAAAAGGCAAACAGGCTCTCTCGCCAACGAGCCATACCCATGCGCTTGGTCGCAATGACCGTTTCTCGGCTGAGGAAATAGGTCGTGCGCATCGGACTGAAATCCAGATCGGCCAAGTGACAGAGACTCAAGGCCAGGGGAACATCCGGCTCCTCGATAAACCCGAAGTGCAGACTGACCCGGAAGAAGCCTTCACCATAGGCTTCGACCTCGAATCTTCTGTCAGCACTGACGCGAGGGCTGTCTTCAGACACTACCGTGAGCAACACGACTTGTTCATGCAAAACCTGGTTATGCAACAGGTTGTGCAGCAGCGCATGAGGAACGGCATCGGCCCGGGCCGTCAGAAACACCGCCGTGCCTTGTACGCGATGAGGAGGCTGCGTACGGATGCTGCTGATGAAGAGCGGCAGAGGCAGCGCGGTTTCATCCAGCCGCTCAACCACAATTTTCCTGCCCCGCTTCCAGGTCGTCATCAAAATGAACAGGCCGATGCCGGCAATCACCGGGAACGCACCGCCCTGAAAAATCTTCGGCGCGTTGGCGGCGAAATACAGACCGTCTACCAGCAAAAATCCGAGCAGCATCGGGATGGCCAACCAGCGCGGGGTTTTCCACAAGAGCAGCACGACAGCCGAAGACAGGATGGTTGTGATCAGCATGGTCCCCGTCACAGCGACACCATACGCTGCGGCCAAAGCACTGGACGACTCGAAACCAATCACCAACAACACGACACCGACCATCAACGCCCAGTTAACCGTGCCGATGTAGATCTGCCCTTGCTCCTGGCTGGAGGTGTGCTGGATAAACATGCGAGGGACGTAACCCAGCTGGATGGCCTGGCGAGTCAGGGAGAAAGCACCGGAAATCACGGCTTGAGACGCGATGATGGTAGCCAGTGTGGAGAGCGCGACCATCGGCAACAGTGCCCACTCGGGCGCCAGCAAATAAAACGGATTGCGCACAGCCTCCGGGTTTCCCAGAATCAAGGCGCCTTGGCCAAAGTAGTTGAGCACCAAACCGGGCAACACGAGAATGAACCAGGCACGAGAAATCGGTTTGCGACCAAAGTGCCCCATGTCCGCATACAGCGCTTCAGCACCGGTCAATGACAACACGACGGCACCCAGGATGGCCACGCCGATCCCCGGATGCGCGATGAAAAAATGAGCGCCCCAGTATGGGTTGAGCGCTTGCAAGACTTCCGGGCGCTGCAAAATGCCATGGATCCCCAGCGCACCTAACACTACAAACCACAGCACCATCACTGGGCCGAACAGGATCCCGATGCGAGCCGTGCCGTGTTTCTGGATCAAGAACAGCGCCACCAGCACGATCACTGACAAGGGCACAACCCAGTGTTCTATTCCGTCAAACGCCAGCTGAAGTCCTTCAACCGCAGAGAGCACTGAAATAGCCGGGGTGATCATGCTGTCCCCGTAAAAAAGCGCCGCACCGAACAGGCCCAGCAGAACCAGTACCTTGCTCAAGTGCGGATAAGGTGTTGCCGCGCGACGGGCTAAAGCCGTCAACGCCATAATCCCGCCTTCGCCCTGGTTGTTGGCGCGAAGGATGAACAGCACGTATTTGATCGAGACCACCCAGATCAGCGACCAGAAAATCAACGACAGAATGCCTAGCACGCCGTCGTGATTTACCTGAACGCCGTAGTGACCGGAAAATACTTCTTTCAACGTGTAGAGGGGGCTGGTGCCAATGTCCCCGTAAACCACCCCGACAGCGGCGACGAGCAAGCCTGCACCTGACGTTTTGGCTTGAGAATTTTCATGTGCAACGGACGTTGTTTCGCTCACGGTAGACTCTCTGAATGAAGGGGGAGAAAGTGCATGCCATCCTTGAGCGAGACGGCTCCCCGAGGCCGTTTGAGACAGGCGGCCGTAAAGAGGCATTGATTCAAACGGTTACTGATGACCTTGGTTGACACCTCGCTTAGCCAAGAGGTGAAGTGCTATACGTAACGAAGACGTTAAAAAACGCGGCCAGTATCGTGTGGGACGAAAATGACCACCGTAAAGAAAGCGTAAAAAATCATATGAGAGGCGAGCCTTGGACATTCGATCGTCCAAAACCCTGACGGGCAGATCAAACCACCCTCGTTGCGCAATGGATCAGCCAAACAGGCTCACGCGGACCTGGCGGCGATGGATCCTGTGCCTGAGCATTGTCGTGCCCGGCATCGCCGGTGCAGAGACACGCCCCGAGAACATGGTGTATCTGCGCACGATTGAGCCGGGCATCGAGCAAGACATTCGCTATGCCAGCGCTCACAACTTCACCGGGCACCCACTCGACGGTTACGCCGCGCCACAGTGCCTGTTATCGCTGGACGCCGCCAAGGCCCTCGCTCGGGTACAAACGGCCCTGCGGGCGCAGGGCTACGGTTTGAAGGTGTTTGACTGTTATCGACCGAGCCGTGCCGTTGCCGATATGGGGCGCTTTGCGTCGGAGCTGGGTGACCCGCGCAAGGCCGAGTTCTATCCGCGCGTGGACAAGCAGGATTTCTGGCGCCTGGGCTACGTGGCCCGGGTGTCGAACCACTCCAAAGGCTCAACCGTGGACCTGACACTGACCGGCCCGGATGCCCTGCCCGCCGATACCTGGACCCCTTCAGCCGGGCAAGTCGATTGCACAGCCCCTTATGGCCAGCGTTGGCGCGACGGCGCGCTCGACATGGGTACGGGGTTCGATTGCTTTGACGAGCGCGCACATACCGACAACCCGACGATCAGCGCTGCCGCCAGGGAGAATCGCCAAAGGCTCAGCAAGGCCATGGAGAAAGAAGGATTTATCGGGTATTCCAAGGAATGGTGGCATTTCACCTACAGCGGGGACGGTTCTCCGAAGAACGTCATGGACTTCCCCATTACGCCGCTGGCTGCGCGCGATGTTCTCGACACCGCCAATCAGCTGATTGTGGTCACCACAAAAAACTGGACTGACATTCAGGGCACTGCCCAGCGCTATGAGCGACAAGACAACGGCTTTCGAAAATACGAAGGGGCGTTTCCGGTGGTGGTCGGCAAGAGCGGTCTGGCGTGGGGCAAGGGCCTGAGCAGCGTTGAGCAACGCGTAGGTCCGGTCAAACGTGAAGGTGACGGCAAAGCACCTGCCGGGGTGTTCAAACTGGGAACCGCGTTTGGCTACGACAGCACGGCCGACACCAGACTGCCTTACCTGGCACTCACCCCGACCATCGAATGCGTGGATGACAGCCACTCCACGCGCTATAACGAGCTGGTCGACGGAGCGGCTGTTTCGAAAGACTGGGACAGCTCCGAACAGATGCGTCGCGATGACGACACCTATCGAAAAGGCACTTTCATCGAGCACAATACGCCAGCGTCCCCCACCTCGGGCTCGTGCATTTTCTTCCACATCTGGCGCGGCCCCACCTCGCCGACGCTGGGCTGCACCGCCATGGACCCAGCGGATGTTTCTCGCTTGTTCGATTGGCTGGATCCTCGCCAGTCCCCTCTGCTGGTTCAAATGCCCGAAACGGAATACGAGCACTTTCGCGAGAGCTGGAACCTTCCCGAACGTTGATGGCGGGTAGACGGTGGCTGGAGGTTCTGGCCATCGCCGAAGACCAGCCAGTTCAAATTCGTATACCCTATCTGCAATTCAATCCTGACGATCACGACCGTGGCCCTGACCAAACTCAACGCTCCCGACCTTGGCAATTCGCCTTCGACGTCGGAAATCATCACCCGTCATCTGCGTGACGCCATCGTCGCCGGGCATTTCGCCGAGGACGAGCCGATTCGCCAGGACGACATCGCCCGTCAGTTCAACGTCAGCAAGATTCCGGTGCGCGAAGCCCTCAAGCGCCTGGAGGCCGAAGGCCTGGTGATGTTCCAGCGCAATCGCGGGGCGATGGTCACTCGGGTTTCCGATGCAGAACTGGCGCAAATGTTCGAAGTGCGCATGCTGCTCGAAGACAAGGTGCTGCGCCTGGCCATTCCGAACATGACCGAAGAAACCTTCGCCCGTGCCGAACGCATCTGCCAGGAGTTCATCGGCGAAGATGATGTGGGCCGCTGGGCCGAGCTCAACTGGGAACTGCACGCTTGCCTTTACGAGCCGGCGCAACGACCGTTTCTGGTCGGCCTGATCCGCTCGGTCAACGACAAGCTGGAGCGCTACCTGCGCATGCAGATGAGCCTGTCGGCCGGCAAGGAACGCGCCGATCACGAACACCGGGAAATCCTTGCGGCTTGCCGCGTCGGTGACGTGGACCTGGCGGTGAAGTTGCTTGACGAGCACATTGCCGGCGTCTGCAAGACCCTGTTCGAGCACCTGCCTCACCACCACTGACCGCTCGCCGCACTGTGCCGATTTCGTCATCGGCACTGGATAAAACCATCAAGCCGGCAAACCCTCCCACAGGCCACTCTTTCGTTCACTCATCTGAACGGACGTGGCCATCCCATGAAACGCATCACCGTGATCGACTCCCACACCGGCGGCGAACCGACCCGCCTGGTGACCTCCGGCTTTCCTGACCTGGGCAACGGCAGCATGGCCGAGCGTCGACAGCGGCTGGCCGAACAGCATGATCAATGGCGCGCCGCTTGCGTGCTGGAACCCCGAGGCAGCGATGTGCTGGTCGGCGCCCTGCTCTGTGAGCCGGTGGACCCGAGCGCCTGTGCCGGCGTGATTTTCTTCAACAACAGCGGTTACCTCGGCATGTGCGGCCACGGCACCATCGGCCTGGTGGCCTCGCTGGCGCATCTGGGCAAGATCGGCCCCGGGATGCACAGCATCGAAACCCCGGTGGGCACGGTGCAGGCGACGCTGCACGAAGACCATTCGGTCAGCGTGCGCAACGTGCCGGCCTACCGTTACCGCAAAGCGCTATCGTTGCAGGTGCCGGGGATCGGTCAAGTGACCGGCGATGTTGCCTGGGGTGGCAACTGGTTCTTCTTGATCGCCGAGCACGGTCTGCGTATTGCCGGCGATAACCTCGATGCGCTGACCGCCTACACCTTCGCCGTGCAGCAAGCACTGGAAACTCAGGGAATTCGCGGCGAAGACGGCGGCTTGATCGACCATGTCGAGCTGTTCGCCGATGACGAACAGGCCGACAGCCGCAACTTCGTCCTCTGCCCCGGCAAGGCCTACGACCGCTCTCCGTGTGGCACCGGCACCAGTGCCAAACTGGCGTGCCTGGCGGCCGACGACAAATTGCAGCCGGGACAGATCTGGCGTCAGGCCAGTGTCATCGGCAGCGAATTCGAGGGTTCCTACGAACTTCAGGGCGAACGCATTGTGCCGACCATTCGCGGCCGCGCCTTTATCAGCGCCGAAGCCAGCCTGATCATCGAACAGGACGACCCGTTCGCCTGGGGCATTCGTCCGTGAACGAGGGCCGGGTGGCCGATGTGATCGTGATCGGCGCCGGCATCATCGGCGCCGCGTGTGCCCAGGCGCTGGCGGGACGCGGCTTGCGCGTGCTGGTACTGGACGCCGGCCTGCCCGGCGCTACGGCGGCGGGCATGGGCCACTTGCTGGTCCTGGACGACAACCCGGCCGAACTGGCCCTCAGTCAATATTCCCTGCAGCGCTGGCGCGAACTGGCGCCGGCCCTGCCCGACGGCTGCGCCTACCGGTGCAATGGCACCCTCTGGCTGGCGGCCAATGCCGAAGAAATGGCCGTTGCCCACAGTAAATACCTGAATTTGCAGGCCCAAGGCGTGGCCTGCGAATTGATCTCCAGCAGTGCCTTGCACCAGCGCGAACCGGAATTGCGCGAGGGCCTGGAAGGCGGATTGCTGATCAATGGCGACGGCATTCTGTATGCGCCGGCAACCGCCAATTGGATGCTCGACACACCGAACATCAGCCAACGTCGGGCGCGGGTCAGCGAAGTCGATGGCAACCGTGTGCGCCTCGACGACGGTCACTGGCTAAGCGCCGAAGCGGTGATTCTGGCCAACGGCGTCCAGGCCAACGCGCTGTGCCCGGAGTTGCCGATCGAGCCGAAGAAAGGCCACTTGCTGATCACCGACCGCTACCCCGGCAAGGTCACTCACACCCTGGTGGAACTCGGTTACGTCACCAGTGCCCACAACGCCAGCGGCCCTTCGACGGCTTGCAACATTCAACCCCGGCCGACCGGACAACTGTTCATCGGCGCCTCACGCCAATTCGGCACCACCGACCCGCAAGTCGAGGGCTGGATGCTGGCGAAAATGCTCCGGCGTGCCACCGATTACATGCCGGGTCTGGCTCAGCTCAACGGCATCCGCGCCTGGACCGGTTTTCGCGCTGCCAGCCCCGACGGCTTGCCGCTGGTGGGTCAGCACCCGCAACGCAAAGGCTTATGGCTGGCGGTCGGTCACGAGGGCCTTGGCGTGACGACCGCCCCCGGCACCGCTGACCTATTGGTCGCGCAGCTGTTCGACGAAACGCCGCCGCTGGCCGCGCAACCGTATCTGCCGCAACGTTTTCTCGGAGAGCCCGTTTATGCCTGAATTGATGCTCGACGGACGTACCCTGCGGGTCGCCGAAGGCACCAGCGTCGCTGCTGCACTGGCCCTGAGCGGCGACGGCTGCGCGCGCACCTCGGTCAGTGGCCAACGCCGCGCACCGTTGTGCGGCATGGGCATTTGCCAGGAATGCCGGGTGACCATCGACGGTCGGCGGCAGCTGGCCTGCCAGACGCTGTGCCGTGATGGCATGCACGTGGAGACTCAAGCATGAACGAATACGCCGACCTGCTGATCATCGGTGCCGGTCCCGCCGGCATGGCCGCTGCGCTCGCTGCGGCGCCCAGCGGTGCGCGCATCGTCTTGCTCGATGACAACCCGTTGCCAGGCGGACAAATCTGGCGTGACGGCCCTCAGGCCAACCTGCCGAATACAGCGCGTCAGATGCGCGAGCAACTCGAGGCGTGCAGCAACATCTACCGCCACTCCGGCACGCGGGTGATTGCCAGCGCCGGGCCGAAACAACTGCTGGTCGAAGACGCTGATCGTGGCTGGCTGATCGGCTACGACAAACTGATTCTCTGCACCGGTGCCCGCGAATTACTGCTGCCCTTCCCCGGCTGGACGCTGCCCGGCGTGACTGGCGTGGGAGGCCTCCAGGCATTGATCAAGGGCGGGCTGCCGGTGCAGGACGAACGCATTGTGATTTCCGGCAGCGGACCGTTATTGCTGGCCAGCGCTGCCACCGCAAAACACAACGGCGCCCGGGTATTGCGCATCGCCGAGCAGGCCAGCGCGGTCGCCGTCGCCGGTTTCGCCGCGCAGTTGCCACGCTGGCCATACAAGCTGATGCAATCGGTCACGTTGTTCGACCGCCATTACCGTCCCGGGACCCATGTACTGGCCGCCCTGGGCAATGAGCGGCTGGAAGCTGTGCGCCTGCAACAGCAAGGAAAAATCGTCGAACTGGAATGTGATCGCCTGGCCTGTGGCTTCGGTCTGATCCCCAATACCCAACTCGGCCAGGCCCTTGGCTGCGAACTTGAAGGTCAGGAGATTGCCGTCGATGCCTGGCAGACCACTCGCCGCGCCGATCACTACGCGGCGGGCGAATGCACTGGTTTCGGTGGCAGTGAACTGGCATTGGTCGAAGGCGCGATCGCCGGTCACGCCGCCGTCGGCGAGCTTGATTCGGCCCGAGCACTGTGGCCGCGCCGTGCGCGCTGGCAGGGTTTCGCCGACGCCCTCAACAAAGCATTCACCCTCGACCCGCAACTCAAGTCGCTGGCTCAACCCGACACCCTGGTGTGCCGTTGCGAAGACGTCCCTTACGCAGCACTTGCCGAGCACACGGACTGGCGCGAGGCCAAACTGGCCAGTCGCTGCGGCATGGGCGCTTGCCAGGGCCGGGTGTGTGGCGGTGCGCTGCAGCACCTGTTCGGCTGGCAACCTTCGGCGCCACGGCCACCGTTCAGTCCGGCGCGGATCGAGACCTTGCTGTGCCTGGACGACACCCCACCGGCCTGAATGCCGGCCCGGGGCTTTCGGCTCCGTCGCCGAGTCTTTATGATCCGGGGCATTGCCTTCAGACGCCCTGCGCCATGTATGCCTCGCTCACTACCTTCAAACCCTGCGACCTGCCCACCCTGCTGAGCAGTCTGCAGCCGATCGCGGCGCTGCTCGATACCCTGTCGGACGTGGTGTTTTTCATCAAGGACAGCGAGGCCCGCTACGCCTTCGTCAACCAGACCCTGGCCCGGCGCTGTGGCTTCAAACACAGTGACGAGCTGCTCGGGCGCACCGCCGACATGGTCTTTCCCGAACGCTTCGGTCCGCTGTACACCGAACAGGATCGGCGGGTGCTGTCCACTGGCCGAGAACTGGCCGACCAACTCGAACTGCACCTGTATTACGGCAACCAACCGGTCTGGTGCCTGACCCACAAACTCGCGCTGCGTGACCTGCAAGGTCAGATTGTCGGCCTGGCCGGCATCTCCCGCGACCTGCAAGCGCCACAGTCCAGCCATCCGGCCTTCCAGAAACTCGCAGCGGTGGACGCGCATATCCGCAGCCATTTCGCCCGTCCGATCAGCCTCGCCGAACTGACCGCGATCGCCGGGTTTTCCGTGGCGCAACTGGAGCGCCACTGCAAACGAGTGTTCCAGCTCACCCCACGGCAGATGATTCACAAGGCGCGCCTGGAAGAAGGCTCCCGGCTTTTGTTGCACACCGACCTGCCCATCACCGAGATCGCCCTGCGCTGCGGTTACACAGACCACAGCGCGTTCAGCCGGCAGTTCCGCGCCTTGACCAGTCTGGCGCCAAGTCAGTATCGCGAAAGCCGTCGCTGAAGCCGGGCGAGTGTTCCTTTAAGGGGCGCCCGGCGTTTCCACTGCTCCCTTCTGTAACACCGCCTGATACAGCCCGCCGAGGCGTTCTTCTCCTACGCCCTGTTCCCACAATCTTGTAAGACCTTTAGCTCAAGGCTTGGCGAATAATTCTCGCCTCAGTTCGGAAACAGGCACGCTCATTGCTAATCACATATCGTATACGAAATCCCCAATACGATATCCAACAGCACTTTCCGACAACGAGGCCTCTATGAAAAACCCCGCATTTGCCGTAGCCCTCAGCGCTGTTCTCAGTACTTCCTTTATCGCCACCGCCCAGGCCGACAAGCTCGACGACATTATTGGTTCGGGCAAGCTGCGCTGCGCCGTGACCCTGGATTTCCCACCGATGGGTTTTCGCGATGAAGGCAACAACCCGGCCGGTTTCGATGTGGACTACTGCCGCGACCTGGCGAAAATCCTCGGGGTCGACGCCGAAGTGGTTGAAACGCCCTTCCCCGACCGAATTCCGGCACTGGTCTCCGGGCGCGCCGACGTGATCGTTGCTTCCACCTCCGACACCCTTGAGCGGGCCAAGACCGTCGGCCTCACCGTGCCGTACTTCGCCTTCCAGATGGTGGTGCTGACCCGCGACAACACCGGCATCAACAGCTTCGCCGATATCAAAGGCAAAGCCCTGGGCAACACCAGCGGCACCTATGAAGCCATCGCCCTGGAAAAAGACGTGAAGAACTGGGGCACTGGCACCTTCCGCGCCTATCAGTCGCAGAACGACACGCTGCTGGCGGTCGCCCAGGGCCACATCGACGCCACCGTGGTCACCAACACCGTGGCCGCCGCCACCATCAAGTCGGGCAAATACAAGAACCTGAAAATTGCCGGTAACGCGCCGTACACCATCGACTACGTGTCCCTGGGCGCCAAGCGCAACGAGTATGGCCTGCTCAACTACCTCAATCTGTTCGTCAATCAGCAGGTGCGCAGCGGCCGTTACAACGAGCTGTTCACCAAATGGGTCGGCACCGAGATTTCACCCACCGACCTGACCGTGCCCAAGGTCTATTACTGAGGTGTCCGGCATGCCTAGGCCAACCTCACTGACCGGTCGCAGCCTGGTCGCCGGCGCCGCACAAGGCGCCCTGCTGTTTGCCGATGTCGGGCTGAGTTTCTGGGGCGGGGTCGATCCATTTAGTGGAGAGATCATCGACCGTCACCACCCACTCAGCGGCGAACATCTGGCCGGCCGGGTGCTGGCGATTCCCAGTGGTCGCGGTTCGTGCACCGGCAGCAGTGTGCTGATGGAACTGATCAGCAACGGCCATGCGCCGGCCGCACTGGTGCTGGCCGAACCCGATGAGATCCTGACCCTGGGCGTGCTTGTGGCACAGACCATTTTCGAGCGTTCCCTGCCGGTGCTGTTCATCGGCCGGGAGGCCTTCGCCACCTTGCGCGGCAAGGCCTTTGCTCGGGTCGAAGCATCAACGGTGACCTTGTTCGAACACCGGCCGGGCGATGCCTGGCAGGCACTCGACAGTCCGTTGCAGACAGTAGAAAAAACCACCGCCATCGAACTCACCGAACACGATCAGGCTCTACTCGACGGCGAGCATGGCAAAGCCGCGCAAGTGGCGATGCAGATCGTCTTGCGCATGGCTGAACTGCAAGGTGCGCGCAGTCTGGTAGACGTCACCCAGGCGCACATCGACGGCTGCATTTATACCGGACCTGCGAGCCTGCGCTTCGCCGAACAACTGGTGCAGTGGGGAGCCAAAGTGCGGGTGCCGACCACCCTCAATTCGATTTCCGTCGACCAGCGCCGTTGGCGCGAGTTGGGCATTGATCCGGAGCTCGGCGTACCGGCCAGCGCCTTGGGCGATGCGTACATGGCGATGGGCGCGCAGCTGAGTTTTACCTGCGCGCCCTACCTGCTCGACAGCGCGCCGAAGGCCGGCGAGCAAATCGTCTGGGCCGAATCCAACGCCGTGGTGTATGCCAATAGCGTGCTCGGCGCACGCACCCTGAAATACCCGGATTACCTGGATATCTGCATCGCCCTGACCGGCCGCGCGCCGCTGATCGGTTGCCATCTGGACGCGCAACGTAAAGCGAGTCTGCAAATCGAATTGCCGGTTTTGCCTGAGTTGGACGATGCCTTCTACCCGCTGCTCGGTTACCACATCGGTGCCTTGGCCGGCAGCCGGATTCCGCTGGTGCTGGGACTGGAACAGAGCAAGCCGAGCCTGGACGATTTGAAAGCCTTCGGCGCCGCTTTCGCCACCACCTCCGCCGCGCCGCTGTTCCACATCGCCGGGGTGACCCCGGAGGCGCTCGACCCGGCGCAGGTGCTGGAAGCGAATGTCCCCGTGCCGGTGGAAAAAATCCGTCTGAAGGATTTGCTGCTCAGCTGGCACGAACTCAACAGTGCCCACGACAACCGGGTGGATGTGGTCTCGCTGGGCAATCCGCACTTCTCCCTCAGCGAATTCGCACATCTGGCGCGGCTGTGTCTGGGTCGGCACAAACACCCCGAGGTGGTGCTCGCCATCACGTGCGGTCGTGCGGTGCTGGAGCAGGCCCGGGAGGCGGGACATATCGCGGTGATCGAAGCCTTCGGCGCAACCCTGGTCACTGACACCTGCTGGTGCATGCTCGGCGAGCCGGTGATCCCGCTGGCCGCCAAAACCTTGATGACCAACTCGGGCAAATACGCCCATTACGCACCCGGCCTGGTGGGCCGCAAGGTGCACTTCGCCAACCTCGCCGAATGTGTCGACGCCGCCTGCAGCGCCACGGCCAGTGGACGTTTGCCGGTCTGGCTGCAATCGGCCGCTTCTCTGGAGAGCCCCGCGCATGTTTGATTACACCTTCCAATGGCGCTCGACCCTGCGCGCCCTGCCGGACATGCTGGCCGGCGCCTGGGTCACCTTCGAGACCGCCGCGCTGTCGATGATTTTCGGCGTGCTGATCGCCCTGGCGCTGACGGTGATGCGCGAAGCCAAACAGCCGTTGTTGCGCGGTATCGGTAACGGCTGGGTGTCCATCGCCCGCAACACCCCGTCGCTGTTCCAGATCTACGTCCTCTACTTCGGCCTCGGCTCACTGGGTTTGCATGTCAGCTCATGGTTCGCGCTGCTGGCCGGGATCACCTTCAACAACGCCGGCTACCTGGCGGAAAACTTTCGCGGTGGCCTCAAGGCGGTGCCCGGCACGCAGGTGCGCGCCGCGCGTTCGCTGGGCATGAGTGCCTTCCAGGCTTACAGGATGATCATCGTCCCGCAGCTGCTGCGCATCGTGTTCTACCCGTTGACTAACCAAATGGTCTGGGCGGTGTTGATGACATCGCTGGGGGTGATCGTCGGGCTGAACAATGACCTCACCGGCGTGACCCAGGATTACAACGTCAAGACGTTCCGCACCTTCGAATATTTCGCCATCGCCGCGGTGCTGTATTACCTGATTGCCAAGGCGATCGTCGCCGTCGCCCGGCTGATGGCCTGGCGACTGTTCCGCTACTGAGGAGGTGAGCATGTTGACCACCAGTTTTTCCTGGAATGACCTGTTGTTCTTGCTGGATGGTGCCTGGGTCACTCTGAAACTCACGTTCTGGTCGATCATCCTCGGCTCCGTCGCCGGGTTGCTGTTCGGCTTGTTGCGGGCGCTGTTGCCACGCGCCAGCCTGCCGCTGGCGTGGGTGCTGGACGTGTTTCGCAGCGTGCCGTTGCTGATCCAGTTTGTGTTGTTCAACTCGCTGAAAAGTATTGTCGGCTTGAACATCAGTGCCTTCAGCGTCGGCTGCATTGTGCTCGGGGTCTATGCCGCCGCGTACTTCACCGAGATCGTGCGCAGCGGCGTGCTTTCAGTGCCGTTCACCGTGCGCCGGGCCAGTCGCTCCCTGGGCCTGAGTTTCCTCCAGGACCTGCGCTGGATCGTCCTGCCGATGGCCACGCGGGTGGCCTTCCCCGGCTGGCTGAACCTGGTGCTCAGCGTGATGAAAGACACCGCGCTGGTGATGTGGATCGGCATCGTCGAACTGCTGCGCGCCTCGCAAACCATCGTGACCCGCATTCAGGAACCGCTGCTGGTGCTGTGCATCGCGGGCCTCATCTACTACGTCATGAGCCTGGTGGTCGCTCGCCTCGGCGCTCGTCTGGAAAGAAGGTGGCAAGAAAATGATTGAGATCGACAACGTACACAAATCCTTCGGCAACCTCGAAGTGGTCAAGGGCGTCAACCTGACGGTGAACAAGGGCGAGGTGGTGTCGATCATCGGCGGCTCCGGCTCGGGCAAATCGACCCTGCTGATGTGCATCAACGGCCTGGAGCCGATCCAGAAAGGCAACATCCGCGTCGACGGTGTCGAGGTCCATCACAGCGCCACCGACCTCAACCGCCTGCGGCAGAAGATCGGCATCGTCTTCCAGCAATGGAACGCCTTCCCGCACCTGACCGTGCTGGAAAACGTGATGCTGGCGCCGCGCAAAGTGCTGGGCAAGAGCAAGGCCGAAGCCGAGGAACTGGCGGTGAAACAACTGACCCACGTCGGTCTGGGCGACAAGCTCAAGGCCTTTCCCGGCAAGCTCTCTGGCGGCCAGCAACAGCGCATGGCGATTGCCCGCGCCCTGGCCATGTCGCCGGACTACATGCTGTTCGACGAAGCCACTTCGGCCCTCGACCCGCAACTGGTGGGCGAGGTGCTGGACACCATGCGCATGCTCGCCGAAGACGGTATGACCATGGTGTTGGTGACGCATGAGATTCGCTTTGCCCGGGATGTGTCTGATCGTGTGGCGTTCTTTCGCAATGGGCTGGTGCATGAGATCGGTTCGCCGGATCAGGTGATTGGGAATCCGGTGCATGCCGAAACTGCGGCGTTTCTGAAATCAGTGAAGTAACCGATGGCCCCATCGCGAGCAGGCTCACACACATTGGCCTATTTACAGCCCCAAACCCTGTGGGAGCGAGCCTGCTCGCGATGAGGCCTTAACAGACAAAACAAGGAGCAATCCATGCGCTCATCGAAAGTCATCCATGTCGTCAGCTGCCACGCCGAAGGCGAAGTCGGCGATGTGATCGTCGGCGGCGTCGCGCCGCCACCCGGGGCCACCGTGTGGGAACAGTCGCGCTGGATTGCCAAGGATCAGACCCTGCGCAACTTCGTCCTCAACGAGCCGCGCGGTGGCGTGTTCCGCCACGTCAACTTGCTGGTGCCGGCCAAGGATCCTCGGGCACAGATGGCCTGGATCATCATGGAACCGGCCGACACGCCGCCGATGTCCGGTTCCAACTCACTGTGCGTGGCCACCGTGTTGCTCGACAGCGGCATCCTGCCGATGACCGAACCGCAAACCCGGCTGGTGCTCGAAGCGCCGGGCGGGCTGATCGAAGCGGTGGCCGACTGCCGTGACGGCAAGGTCGAACGGGTGGAAATCAAGAACGTGCCCTCCTTCGCTGACCGTCTCGACGCCTGGATCGAAGTTGAAGGCGTCGGCTCATTGCAGGTCGACACCGCGTACGGCGGCGACAGTTTTGTGATCGCCGATGCCAAGCGCCTGGGCTTTTCCATTCGTCCTGATGAGGCGGCCGAACTAGTCGAGGTCGGGCTGAAAATCACCCGCGCGGCCAACGAACAATTGGGCTTCGTCCATCCGCTGAACCCCGAGTGGTCGCACATTTCCTTCTGCCAGATCGCGGCGCCCCTCGTCTATGAAAACGGCATCGCCACCGGCGCCAACGCGGTGGTGATCCAACCTGGCAAGATCGACCGTTCGCCGACCGGCACCGGCTGCTCGGCGCGCATGGCGGTGCTGCAGGCGAAGGGCTTGATGCAGGTCGGCGAGCGTTTTATCGGCCGTTCGATCATCGGTTCCGAGTTTCACTGCCGCATCGATTCGCTGACCGAAGTAGCCGGGCGCCCGGCGATTTACCCGTGCATTTCCGGCCGGGCCTGGATCACTGGCACTCACCAATTGCTGCTCGATCCGAGCGATCCGTGGCCACAAGGCTATCGCCTCTCTGACACTTGGCCTGGGGCCTGAGCACAGCCTTACAAACCCTCATCCAAAACTCTGACAAACGGCTAGCAAAAAACCCCCTCGTAACTGAAAAAAGCACTGGCCGAGTCTATTTACTTGAAATATCGTATACGAAATACAATTAACAAACCGGAGGCAACAATGAGCAAGCGCATTAACTGGAGTGGTGTTTTCCCCGCGGTGACCACTCAATTCAACGACGACTTCTCCATCAACCTGGAAAAAACCCATCAGGTGATTTCCAACGTGATCCGTGACGGCGTGTCGGGCCTGGTGGTGTGTGGTTCGGTGGGGGAAAACACCTCGCTGACCGCCGAAGAGAAAATCGCCGTGACCGAAGTCGCGGTCGACGCTTCCCGTGGTCGCGTGCCGGTGATTTGCGGTGTGGCCGAATTCACCAGCATTCAAGCGGCCAAGGTGGCCAACGCAGTGCGCCGGGTCGGCGTCGACGGCGTCATGCTGATGCCGGCGCTGGTCTACGGTTCCAAGCCGTTCGAGACCGCCGAGCACTACCGCTACGTGGCGAAAAACGCCGACGTACCGCTGATGGTTTACAACAACCCGCCGATCTACAAAAACGACGTGACCCCGGACATCCTGATTTCCCTGGCCGATTGCGACAACGTGGTGTGCTTCAAGGATTCCTCCGGCGATACCCGTCGTTTTATCGACGTGCGCAATGAAGTGGGCGACCGTTTTGTACTGTTCGCCGGCCTTGATGACGTGGTGCTGGAAAGCATCGCCGTGGGGGCCGAAGGCTGGGTCTCGGGCATGTCCAACGTGTTCCCGAAAGAAGGCGAAACCATTTTCCGCCTGGCCAAGGCCGGTCGCTTCGCCGAAGCCATGCCGATCTACGAATGGCTGATGCCGATCCTGCACCTCGACGCCCGTGCCGACCTGGTGCAGTGCATCAAGCTGTGCGAAGCCATCGCCGGTCGCGGCAGCGCCCTGACTCGCCCTCCACGCCTGGCCCTGCCGAAAGCCGATCGGGTTTTCGTCGAGCAGATCATGGCCAAGGCCCTGGCCAATCGTCCGGAACTGCCGGACGTCGGTCTCTGAGTGATTGCCGGGCGGGGGCCATCGCGGATCGCAGCGCCGGCCCCACCATCCCTCGCCACAGTTTTGTGTCCGGCGCGCCTTTCCCTTTGCCCCCATTTCGACGGGAGTTTTCCATGCCCCACATCATCGGCCACAACTACATCGGCGGCGCACGCAGTGCCGTCGGCAACATCACCGTGCAAAGCCATGACGCCAGCACCGGTGAAGCGCTGCCCTACGCGTTCTCGCAAGCCACCGTTGAAGAAGTCGACGCCGCTGCACAAGCCGCAGCTGCCGCCTACCCGGCCTTCCGCAACTTGCCAGCGAGCCGCCGCGCTGAATTTCTCGAGGCCATCGCCGCGCAACTGGATGCGCTGGACGATGAATTCGTTGCCCTGGTCACCCGTGAGACGGCGCTGCCGACCGGGCGCATTCAGGGTGAGCGCGGCCGCACCAGCGGTCAGATGCGCTTGTTCGCTCAGGTCCTGCGCCGTGGCGATTTCTACGGTGCGCGTATCGACCGCGCCTTGCCCGACCGTCAGCCGCTGCCACGTGTGGATTTGCGTCAGTACCGGATCGGCGTCGGTCCGGTCGCGGTGTTCGGTGCGAGCAATTTCCCGCTGGCATTCTCCACCGCCGGTGGCGACACCGCTGCCGCCCTGGCTGCCGGTTGTCCGGTGGTGTTCAAGGCCCACAGTGGGCATATGGCGACTGCTGAACTCGTGGCCGATGCGATCCTGCGCGCCGCCGAGCAAACCGGCATGCCCAAGGGTGTGTTCAACATGATCTACGGCGCGGGTGTCGGCGAAGCGTTGGTCAAGCATCCGGCGATCCAGGCAGTGGGTTTTACCGGTTCACTCAAGGGTGGACGCGCCCTCTGCGACATGGCCGCCGCACGGCCTCAGCCGATTCCGGTGTTCGCCGAAATGAGCAGCATCAATCCGGTGCTGGTGCTGCCCGAAGCCGTGCGACTGAGGGGCGAAAAAATCGCCAGTGAACTCGCCGCGTCAGTGGTGCTCGGTTGCGGGCAGTTCTGCACCAACCCCGGATTGGTAATCGGCATTCGCTCCCCTGAATTCAGCGCATTTATTCAATCACTCAGTGCGGTAATGGCCGACCAGCCGGGGCAAACCATGCTCAATGCCGGCACGTTATCCAGCTATGCCAAGGGTGTGCAGGCGCTGCACGCGCATCCGCACATCAGCCACCTCGCCGGCCACGAACAACAGGGCAAGCAGGCCCAGCCGCAGCTGTTCAAGGCCGACGTGAGCCTGTTGCTCAATGGCGACCCGCTGTTGCAGGAAGAAGTTTTCGGGCCGACTACCGTGTTGGTGGAAGTGGCCGACAAGACCGAACTGCAACGGGCATTGCAAAGTTTGCACGGCCAACTCACGGCCACTCTGATTGCCGAAGCCGGTGACTTGCAAACCCATGGCGACCTGCTGCCCTTGCTTGAACAGAAAGTCGGCCGGGTACTGTTCAACGGCTACCCGACCGGCGTCGAAGTCTGCGATGCGATGGTGCACGGCGGGCCCTACCCGGCCACCTCTGATACTCGTGGCACCTCGGTCGGCAGCCTGGCCATCGAGCGTTTCCTGCGTCCGGTGTGCTACCAGAATTGCCCGGATGCGCTCTTGCCCGACGCGCTGAAAAACGCCAATCCGCTGGGCATTGCCCGTCTGGTCGATGGCAACAGCCACCGCGAACCGCTGTAAAACCACTCAATCGAGCAGCGACCTCCTGTAGGAGTGAGCCTGCTCGCGATAGTGGTGGGTCAGCTTGCAGCAGTGCTGAATGTGCCGCCGTCATCGCGAGCAGGCTCGCTCCCACAATTTGACCTGCGGCGGTCCTTGATTGTTGTGTCACTACCAATCCCCTGTGGGAGTGAGCCTGCTCGCGATAGCGGTGGGTCAGTTGGCAGCAGTGCTGAATGTACCGCCGCCATCGCGAACAGACTCACTCCCACAGGGGGATTAGTTGCCCTCCGTTTCTTCAATCCAGCAGTGCTTTCAAGTCGTTGTACAAGGCTTCGGGAATCTGCACGCCCTCCACCAGGCTGCGCGCTCTCGCCTCGTAACGCCGTTGCGACGGCAAGCGCGCGCCCTGCTCTTGTATGCTCTGGAACATCACTTCGGCACGGGCCAGATGCTGCTCGGTGGCCTCGCCGAGAAAGCGTCGCGGATCGAGGGCGATGATCAGCTCGCCGTGGTACGGCGACGATTTGCTGCCCGCGTCGTACGCCAACGATTCGGCACTGGTCAGGTCACCAATCAACGGCCCGGCGATCAATTCCACCATGGCGGCCAGCGCCGAACCCTTGTGCCCACCGAACGTCAGCATCGCGCCCGCATCGAGTACCACGTTCGCATCAGTACTCGGCTGCCCGTCTGCATCGACGCCCCAACCTTCGGGAATCGCTTTGCCGGCACGTCGATGCAACTCGATCTCGCCACGGGCAATCGCACTGGTGGCGAAGTCGAACACAAACGGATCCTTGCCCGAACGCGGCCAGCCAAACGCAATGGGATTAGTGCCGAACACCGGCTGACTGCCCCCCGCCGGCGCGACCCAGGCATGGCTGGGATTACACGCCAGCGCTACGAGGCCGGCAGCAGTGAGCTGCTCGATCTCGACCCACAAGGCAGAAAAATGCACACAGCGATTGATCGCCAGCGCTGCAATCCCGTTTGCCCGGGTTTTCTCCTCCAGCAATGGCAGCCCCGCCTGAAATGCCAATTGGGAGAAACCACCCGCCGCATCAACCCGCACAATCGAAGGTGCCTGATCGATCACCCGTGGCTCGGCATCGGCCACCACCTTGCCGGCCCTGAGCGAATTCACACACCCCAATACCCGATACAAACCATGGGAGGCGCAGCCATCGCGCTCGCCGGCCATCACCGTGGCGGCCACCGCCTGAGCGTGGGCAAGGTTGAAACCGTTGTGCAGCAAGATCGATTCGGCCAGCTCGTGAGCTTCGGCCAGGGACAGTCGTTTCATCGTCAACTCCTTGGACAGGCCGTTCAGACTGACCCATTCCTGACGCCACGGCTTGATCGCTTTAAGCCCGGTCGACGACGAATTCGGCATATCCCGCCAATAAGCCATTCGTCGGCTGGACCTGCCACCGCCCCTTGACACTGATTGAGCTCTGCGCGAGTATTATTTCAATCGCATACGATACAAACGTATACGACACACAAGCCGCACCTATTGAAACATTGAGGATTCATTCCATGAGCAAGATCGAAAAAGTACTGGCCACCGGCAAAACCCACACCACCGTCAGCCACGCTGGCACTACCTCGCGCGGCCATGACGGCAGCCTCGACATCACCTTGTCGACACCCGGCATCGCCAAGCCCGCCCACGTGTTTGCAGCCACCCAGCCGCACCCGACTGCCGAGCAACTGTTCGCCGGCGCCTGGTCGGCCTGCTACACCGCCGCCGTCGGGTTGGTGGCCGGTGAGATGAATGTGGTGCTGCCGTCGGATCTGTCTGTCGACATCGAAGTCGATCTGGGTCAGACCGGTCCAGCCTATTTCCTACAGGCTCGATTGACCCTGCGGGTGCCGGGTTTGTCCCACGATATCGCCACGAGACTGGCGCACACCGCCGATCAAATCTGCCCGTACTCAAAAGCGACGCGGGGTAACATTGACGTGGCCCTGAACGTCCTCACGGCTTGACGCACCGCTTCGATCGGCATTCAAGTACGCCACATACATCGCATACGCTTTAAGCGCATGCGAATAACACCCCCTACAAAATATTGAGGACACAACCATGCACAAGATTGAAAAAGTCCTGGCTACAGGCAAAACCCACACCACATTCAGCGACGGTAACAACTCTTCCCGCGGCCTCGCCATGCAGCTCTCGTCGCCTGGAAACCCTCGGCTGGCACACGAGTTCGCCGCCATTGTGCCGCACCCGACAGCAGAGCAGTTTTTCGCCGGCGCATGGTCGGCCTGCTACACCGCTGCCGTCGAACTGGCGGCGAAAAATATGCAGGTGACACTGCCGCCCAATCTGGCCATCGATATTGAGGTCGATCTGGGCCAAACCGGCCCGGCCTACTTTCTCCAGGCCCGGCTGACCCTTCGCGTGCCAGGCTTGACGCAAGATGTCGCGACGGAGCTGGCGCACGCCGCCGACCAAATCTGCCCGTACTCGAAGGCAACGCGCGGCAATATCAACGTGGTCATCAACGCCCTGACCGCGTGATGCAACGTACGACCGGTTCGACTTTCGCCGTCGAACCGGTTGCTACCTCAGTTAGAGTCATGCCGATACAATCGCACACGAGGTATATTTCACTTTTTTGCGAGCCATTCGTCTTTGGCCAACGAGGATGTACATGAAACCCACCGACAACGTCGTCCCCGACAACCTGAAGCTTTCCGAATTTCTGTGTTTTGCGGTCTATTCCACCAACCTGGCCTTCGGCAAGGCGTACAAGCCAATACTCGAGCAGCTTGGGCTGACCTATACGCAATACATCACCATCGTCGCGCTATGGGAGGAAGACCATCAGACCGTCGGCAGCCTGGGCGAGAAGCTGTTTCTGGAATCGAACACGCTGACCCCGATCCTGAAGAAGCTGGAAGCGATGGGCTTTTTGCAAAGGCAGCGCGATCCCGAGGACGAGCGCCAGGTGCGCATCAGCCTGACGAAGAACGGTCGACAGCTGCGCGAAAGCCAACCGGAAATGGGCCTCGCCGACGCGACAGGCCTGACGCTCGACGAGTTCGCGCTCCTGCAGAAGGCGATCGTGAAGTTGCGCGGCAATCTGATCAAGTCGACGAAAGCCGGGGAATGAGCCGGCGTGTGCACTAGCGCACCGCTTCATCCCGCACCACCCCGCGCTCCTCCAGCAAGCGCACAAACATGGTCAGGCTTTGCGACACCGTCCCCCGGCGCCACACCAGCCAGGTGCGCAAATAGCGGAACGATTCCGATAGCGGCCAGACGCTCACCGTGGTGCATCCGGGCATGCTGTTGAGCATGCTGCGGGGCATCAGCGCCAGACCAGCACCGGCGCTGACGCACGCGAGCATGCCGTGATAGGACTCCATTTCGAAAATCTTGCCGGGCACCGCCGCGTCCTTGGCGAACCAGCTTTCGAAGTGGTGTCGATAGGAGCAATTGGAGCGAAAGGCATAGATGTTTTCGCCATTGACGTCCCGCGCACGATGGATCGGGGAATGGTTGAGCGGTGCGATCACCACCATTTCTTCCTCGAACGCCGGCACGCCCTCCAATGCCGGGTGCAGCACCGGCCCGTCGACAAACGCGGCCGCCAGTCGTCCCGACAACACGCCGTCGATCATGGTCCCCGAAGGTCCGGTGGACAGGTCCAGCTCGACCTTGGCGTGCTTCTGGTTATACGCAGCCAATAGCTCAGGGATACGCACCGCAGCGGTGCTCTCCAGTGACCCCAGCGGAAACGATCCCTGCGGTTCTTCGCCCGCCACGGTCGCGCGAGCCTCCTGGACCAGATCGAGAATGCGCCGGGCATAGTCGAGGAAACTCCAGCCGGCCGGCGACAGGCGCAGGCGACTCTTCTCGCGGATAAACAGGTCCACGCCCAGATCCAGCTCCAGCTGCTTGATCCGCGTCGTCAGGTTCGACGGCACCCGGTGGATGTGCTGAGCCGCCGCGCTGATGCTGCCGTGCTCGGCGACGGCTTTGAAAATTTCCAGCTGTACCAGATCCAAGTCATTCTCCAAACGTGAACGTTATGCTCAGTATTATTCAGTTTCCAGAAAACAATCGCCACCGTAACCTGAGCGCATCCCCACCTCGCAGGACGGTGCCATGACCCAAGTTTCCAGCCTCACCCATGCCATTTCGATCAACCCCGCCAACGGCGAGCAGATCGGCCACTACCCTTTCGAATCCGCATCGGCACTGGATGCCGCCCTGTCCCGCGCCGCTGCCGGGTACCGCGCCTGGCGCAGCAAACCGGTTGATCAACGCTCGCAGTTGTTGATCGCCCTGGCTGGAGCATTGCGCGGCAACGCCGCCGCGATGGCCAACATGATCACCCTGGAAATGGGCAAGCCGATCACTCAGGCGCGCGGCGAAATCGAAAAATGCGCGCAACTCTGCGAGTGGTACGCCGAACACGGCCCGGCGATGCTGAGCGCGGAACCGACGTTGGTGGAAGGCGGCAAGGCGCGCATTGAATACCGCCCGCTCGGCCCGATTCTCGCCGTGATGCCGTGGAACTTCCCGATCTGGCAGGTCCTGCGCGGCGCCGTTCCAGCGTTGATCGCCGGCAACACCTACGTGCTCAAACATGCGCCCAACGTGATGGGCAGCGCCTATCTGTTGCATGAGGCCTTCAAGCAGGCCGACTTCCCTGAAGGTGTCTTCGAGGTCATCAATGTCACGCCGGACGGCGTCTCCACCGCGATCGCCGACCCGCGCATCGCGGCAGTCACCCTCACCGGCAGTGTGCGAGCCGGCATGGCCATCGGCGCGCAGGCCGGCGCTGCATTGAAGAAGTGCGTACTGGAACTGGGCGGGTCCGATCCGTTCATCGTCCTTAATGATGCCGACCTCGACGAAGCGGTCAAAGCCGCCGTGATTGGCCGCTACCAGAACACCGGGCAAGTTTGCGCGGCGGCCAAACGCTTGATCGTCGAGCAAGGCATCGTCGAGGAATTCACGCGCAAGTTCGTCGAAGCCACGCGAAAACTGGTGGTCGGCGATCCACTGGCCGGCGACACTTACATCGGTCCGATGGCTCGCTTTGATCTGCGTGATGAACTGGATCAACAGGTGCGCGACACCCTGGAAGAAGGCGCGACGCTGTTGATGGGCGGCAAGAAGGCTGAAGGCCCTGGCAACTTTTACGAGCCCACGGTCTTCGGTGATGTCACCGACCAGATGACCTCGTTCAAACAGGAGCTGTTTGGCCCGGTGGCCTCGATCATCACGGCACGCGATGCGGCCCATGCTCTGGCACTGGCGAATGACAGTGAGTTCGGCCTCGCTTCAACCATCTACACACGCAACGTCGAGCTTGCCGAGCAGATGGCCGATGAACTGGAAACCGGTGGTGTGTTCATCAATGGCTATTGCGCCTCCGATCCGCGCGTTACCTTTGGCGGCGTGAAGAAAAGCGGGTTTGGCCGTGAGCTCTCGCATTTCGGCGTCCGCGAATTCTGCAATGCCCAGACGGTGTGGCTGGATCGGCGCTGATTGCATAACGATACCCGGGAGTCTTTTGGCTCCCGGGCTCACGCGCTATTCGTTCAGGTAATACAGTTTGTTCACAATCATCCAGCGATAGTTGATGTTCAGTAGCGCCAGGTAATCGGTAAATCGCATGCCGAGATATTCATCAATGACTTTTACCGCGGCGGCATCGCCCGTGATATCGATGCTTTGCACTTCCCAAAACGGTTTGACCTCTTTGGGTGCCGGCCCTTCGGCCTTGATCGCGCCGATAAATTCCTCCAGGGTTAACCATTCAAGCTTGTCTTCGTAATGGCCGATGATGCGGCAAGAAGGATGAAAGGCTTGTCGCAGCAAGGCTTCATCGGCGAACACCATGCCTTCCACATAATTGCGGACCACCACGTTGATGTGTTCTTTAGCCAGCGATTGAGTCGTCATGTCATACCTCCAGCGTTCTCGTCCTCGCACCGCCGGATCAGGTTGTTCGATCGTCTATTCCACCCTGAAAGTCTAGCACCGCGCGCTTAACCCTCCCGGACGGCGACTATGATGTTGGGGGGCATTGCAGATAGCCTTCGGACAATACCTGACAAGCCTCGACAATTTGCCTAACCCACCACATCAATCAACTGCTCGCGCTGCGCCCCCGTCAGCATCGGACCGAAACCGGCACCGGCATTTTCCGCCATGTAACGCGGGTTGCCGGTGCCGGGGATCACGCAGGTCACCGCCGAATGCGTCAGCAGGAACTTGAGCGCCAGTTGCGCCCAGCTGTTGACCCCCACTTGCGCGGCCCAACCCGGTAGTGGTTTGCCCTTCAAGCGCGCGAGCAAATCACCGCCGCCGAAGGGCCGATTGCAGATCACCGCCACGCCCCGCTCGCGACACAGCGGCAGGATACGTTTCTCGACGCCGCGATCGTCCAGGGCATAGTTGATCTGCAAAAAGTCCAACGGCTCGGCCTTGAGCACCGCTTCCACCTCGTCATACGCCGACGCCGTGTAATGAGTGATGCCGATGTAACGAATGCGCCCTTCTTCCTTCCATTTACGCAGCGTAGGCAAATGGGTTTTCCAGTCCAGCAGGTTGTGAATCTGCATCAGGTCGATCCGGTCGGTCTGCAACAGTTTGAAGGACTGTTCCATCTGCGCGATGCCTTCTTCGCGGCCACGGGTCCACACCTTGGTGGCCAGGAAGGCCGGCGAGCGCGGCTCATGCACCGACAACAGTTCACCGGTGGTCTGCTCGGCGCGGCCGTACATGGGCGAACTGTCGATCACCTTCCCGCCCTTCTCGAACAACGCGCGCAGCACCGCAGGCAGTTGCTTGTAGTCAGGACTTGAAGGCTCGACATCAAAACCGCGATAGGTGCCCAACCCGACAATCGGTAGGAGTTCGGCGCTGGATGGAATGGCCCGGGTCAGCATGTTCTTGCCTCCTGTTTCGGTCGACGGCGTGAATGCTGCAAACGCTGGATCGAAGGTGAAAACCGCCGAAGCACCGGCAGCCAGTGTGAGTATTTTTCGACGCGAGTACCCATCAGTGTGGCTCATGGAATTGTCCTTCCACATTTTTGCTGTCAGCCCTTTGCGCCTGCTGCCTGGCCAGCCACACGCATAACCCGCCCCACAACCCGGCAAACGGCACGATCACCAGCGCCACCAGACCGAAACCCGCTCCCAGCGCCGTCAACCCGGCGGACAACCAGCCACTGGCGGCATCTCCACCGCGATACACCAAGGTCTCGATCACATTCTTGGCCTTGTACTTTTCTTCCCGGCTGACCACGGTCCACAGCACTTCCCGCGCTGGCCGCACGATGGCGAACTCGACCGCACGGCGCAGCCCCTGCGCCAGCGCCACGGTTGCCGGCACGGGCGCCAGGGCCATGGCGGCGAACGCCACGACCGTCGCCAACGGCAAGGCTGCCAGCGCCCCGCCGATGCCAATCAAGCGGATCAACGGTGCCGTCAACAGCAACTGCAAGACCAAAGTCAGCGCCGACACGATCAAATCGACGACGGCGAAGAATTGCGTCCGGCTGGCCACATCAGCATAGCTACCAGCGACAATTCGTCCCTGTTCGAAATACAACAAGGTCGCTGCGCTGGTGTGCAACAGCATGAACAGCACCAGCCCCAGCAGATACGGCGAGCGCAGAATCAGGGTGATGCCGGCAAGCATGCCGCCTCCCATGCGCCGGTCCGCCAGCGACCGACGGCCGGATTGCGCTTCGGTACGGGACAGCAGCGCCCGGTAGCAGCGCACCGCAACTTCCAGCAGCACTGCGGCGGCGAGGGTCAATGCCACCGGGCCGAACCGGGTGGCCATGGTCGCCGCCAACAAAGGCCCGATGAAAGTGCCCAGCGTTCCTCCGGCCGCGACGAAGCCGAACAGCCGCCGCCCTTGTTCGCTGGAAAACCGATCCACCAACACGCTCCAGAAGATGGAGACGATGAACAGGTTGTAGATGCTGATCCAGACGAAAAACACCCGGCCGACCGCCACCGGCGCAACGTGGTTGGCAATCAACACGCCAAACACCAGCATAGACAAAGCGATCAACCGATAGATCAACGGCACGAAACGAGTGGCCGGCAACCGCGAAACCAATGCGCCAAACAACGGCACCATCAATAGCATCACCACGAAGGTCGCCGTGAACAGCCACTGCAACTTGTCGGCGCCGCCTTCCAGGCCCAAGGCATCGCGCAGCGGTCGCACCAGGTAATAGCTGGCCAGCACGCAGAAATGGAAGGCGAAACCCAGCCTCAGCGCCGCTCTTTCCGACGGCAGGACGTTGAGCCATTTCACAGCGATGGGCATTGGAGCCCTCCCGGTGCGTCGCGCAAGCGGTCTACTACACTCTGACAGCAATCAAGCGATAGCCGTCGTCCGGCCAGAGCCGTCAATGCCGCCCACTAAAGTTAGCCGAATGCCACGAATCCTGGTGTCAATCGTCGTCATCATCGCCGTCGTTTACCTGGCGCTCTGCGCTGCGCTGTTCGTGTTCCAGCGCGCGCTCATTTACTTCCCGCAACCCCGCGCCATCGGCACCTCGGCAACGCTGCTCACGCTGTCGGTCGACGACGCGCAGGTGCTGGTGTCCGTCAGGCCGCACGAGGGGGGCAAAGCATTGATCTATTTCGGCGGAAATGCCGAGGACGTCTCCCGAAGCCTGCCTTCGTTTTCCGAAGCCTTTGCCGATCACGCCGTCTACTTGATGCACTACCGAGGCTACGGCGGCAGTTCCGGATCGCCTTCCGAGGAGATGATTTCGCGCGACGCCCTGACCTTGTTTGACCTGGTCTATGCCACCCATCCGCACATCACGGTGGTCGGTCGCAGCCTGGGCTCGGGCGTCGCCGTGCGCCTCGCCAGTCAGCGCCCGGCGGCACGTCTGGTGCTGATCACGCCCTACAACAGTGTCGAAGAACTCGCTACACGGCAATTCCCCATCTTCCCGGTGAAGTGGTTGCTCAAGGACACCTTTGCATCCTGGAAGTACGCCGCCCACATCACGGTGCCGACGCTGTTGATCGCGGCGGAGCACGACGAAGTGATACCGCGCTCCAGCACCGAGCGGCTCTTCACACATTTCGCCAAAGGGGTGGCAACGCTGAAGGTCATACCGGGTACGGGGCACAACTCGATATCCGAGAGCCCCGAGTACCTCAAGGTGCTGGGCGACGGGTTGTGAGTGGCCAGTAGCCGACTGTACTTTTCAAAACAGGTGGCGACGGGCGACTTCGGGCTATGAATAAGCCCCAATCACCCACTTCACTTTTTCCAGCGCCTCCCGCAGTGCGCCCATCTCAGCCGACCCCAGCGCCAGGCGAATCGCATGCGGTACATGGGCAGAAGTGGCAAACGGCTCAGCGGTTGAAATCGCGACTTTTTCCCGCAGCAAGGCCGCGGCGATCTGGTCGGCCCTCGCATCTTCAGACAAAGGCAGCCAAAGAAAATACGACGACGGGTGGCGAATACATGGAAGGCCCGCCAGCACTTCTGCGGCCATGATTTGCCTGGCCTGCGCATCCTGGCGTTTTTCCGCTTCCAGTTGCATGACGGTGCCATCGTCGAGCCACGTGCTCGCGATGGCCGTCAGCACGCCTGGGGTATTCCAGGTGGTCGCCCTGATCGTGCGCTCCAGCGCGGGCACTTTTTCGATCGGGGCGGCGACGAAACCTACACGCAGCCCAGTGGCCACACTCTTGGAAAGCCCTGAAACGTAGACGGTCCGTTCGGGGGCGAGTTGCGCTATCGGTGCCGGCGGGTTCTCGGCAAGGAAGGCATAGGCGGCGTCCTCGATGATCAGCAAGTCATGCTTGCGCGCGATGGTCACCAGCAAATCGCGCTGATGGGCACTCATGACCCACCCCAGTGGATTGTGCAGCGTCGGCATCGAGTACACCGCCCGCACGCGGCGATTCCGGCACAGGCTGTCCAGCGCCTCCAGATCAGGTCCTTGTTCGGTCACGGGAATAGGCACGATTTCAAGGCGCAAGGCTTCGGCCAGCACGATGAAGCCTGAATAGGTCAGTGCATCCGCTGCAATCACATCACCGGGTTGCAGCAGCGCCATCATCGTCACGGCCAGCCCATGCTGGGCGCCACTGACCATCAACACTTGCTCGGCCTCCACCGTCAGGCCTCGGGCGAGCAAATGACGCGCCACCGAGGCGCGCTCATGCAGGCGCCCGGCGTGTGGCTGGTAGCGCAACAGGGATTCCAGATCACCGCCCGAGGCGAGTTGGCGCAGCGCATTTCGCAAGAGTTCTGCCTGCCCTGGCAGGGACGGATAGTTGAAGTTGAGGTCGGTCATGCCCACGGCCACGCTTTTCTGATCGATGCCCAAGCCCGGCGGCAACGACGTCTCCCGCACGAACGTGCCTCGCCCTGTCTCGCCGCTGACCAGCCCCATGGCTTCGAGTTCTGCATACACCCGACTGGCGGTTACCAGCGCCAGCCCTTCTTTCGCCGCCAATTGCCGATGCGTCGGCAAACGCGTGCCCGGCAACAATCGGCCTGAGCGGATGTCAGCCGCCAAAGCATCCACTAATGACTTGTATCGTGAGCGAGGCATGTCGAGATGTATCCATGACAATTTTTTGATTGTAGTGATCGTCGCTCATACGATGGATCTCTGCAAATTCAGAGTGCCTTGAAATGGAACGGACCCTGCAAAACCCAATGACGGAAAAGACCGCGAGCGGATGGCTCAACGGGTTCATCGGCGTGCTGATTTTCAGCGGCTCGCTGCCGGCCACCCGGTTGGCCGTGCTGGAATTCGACCCGGTGTTCCTGACCGTTGCCCGAGCGGCGATTGCCGGGCTCCTGGCGCTTTGCATGCTGGTGCTGTTTAAAGAAAAACGCCCCGCCAAGCATCAGCTTATGCCTTTGGCGATCGTGGCAATGGGCGTTGTGGTGGGGTTTCCGCTGCTGACGGCGTTGGCGTTGCAGTACGTGACGTCGGCGCATTCTATCGTCTTCGTTGGTTTGTTACCGCTCGCCACTGCGGTGTTTGGTGTGTTGCGCGGCGGGGAACGACCACGGCCGGTGTTCTGGTTTTTCTCGGTGCTGGGCAGCACGTTGGTGGTGGGGTTTGCGCTCTCTCAGGGCCTGACCGCTTCGCCGACCGGCGACATCCTCATGCTGCTGGCCATCCTCGCCTGCGGGCTGGGTTATGCCGAAGGGGCGAAGCTTTCAAGAACCCTGGGCGGCTGGCAGGTGATTTCCTGGGCGCTGCTGCTGTCGCTGCCCGTCATGGTCCCGCTGACCTGGTTCATGGCTCCGGCTTCGTTCTCGGGAATTTCTACGTCGGCGTGGTTCAGCCTGGCGTACGTATCGATCTTCAGCATGCTGATCGGTTTTGTGTTCTGGTACCGCGGGCTGGCCCAAGGGGGGATTGCCGCCGTCGGCCAGTTGCAACTGCTGCAGCCGTTTTTTGGTTTGGCGCTGGCGGCCACGCTGCTTCACGAGCACGTCAGCATCGGCATGCTGGGGGTTACCGTCGCGGTGATCCTTTGCGTGGCCGGGGCACGAAAGTTTTCGAAGTGAGTGAGCGCGACAAGCGTTGCTGCCAGTTTCCGCCACTGGCGCGCTGGCATTCTTCTTTAGCCCGCTGGCCAGCGACTGCTCATTGGCGGACGCGCTGATCCCAGCGCAAATATGTCTCTTTCGTCCGTGAACCTTGTATTGAAGTGCCAGTCATAGCCGAGCCGTGAATTCCACTTGCCCGCTCAGAGCTATTCATCCATGCGCCAACCCCGCCTGTCTTTTCGCGTTGCCTCGCTCTGTTTCATTCCTTTGCTTTCCCTGTTCGCCAACCCCGCCCACGCCGGTGCCGAAAGGCATTTGGTGGAAGCCATCAACGACTACCGCGCTCATCCCGATCGCTGCTTGGGGCGCGCGGGGCGAGCGTTAACGCCGCTGGCATTGAAGTCGAACCTGGCCTTACCGATCGGCTATGGCGGCGGTTTGCGCGATCGATTGAAGGCATCGGGCTATCAGGCGGTGACCGTGCGCACGATTCGCGTGGTCGGTGCGCAGGATGCCGATGAGGCCTTCGACATGCTCCAGAGCGATTACTGCGGGGCATTGCTCGATACTCAATATGCCGACATTGGCGTCAGCCGCGCCCGGAGTGAGTGGCAGGTGGTGCTGGCGCAGCCCGTGCTGGACAGTCGCGCGGGTGATACGCGAGCCGTCAGCAAAGCGTTGCTGGCCCAGGTCAATGCGGCACGTTCAAAACCGCGCCTTTGCGGTCGTCAGCGCTTCGCCGCCGCACGACCATTGGCCTGGAACGCAGCCTTGGGCACGGCGGCGCAAGGGCACAGCAAAGCGATGGCCTACGGCAACTACTTCGCCCACAAGGACCCCGACGGTGACATGCCCGCGGACCGGGCCAGAGCCGCAGGTTTCCGTGGCCGGCAGATCGGCGAGAACATCGCCGCCGGCCAGGGCTCACCGAGCAAGGCAATGTCGAGCTGGCTGGCCAGCCCCGGGCATTGCGCCAACCTGATGAACCCGATGTTTACTCAGATGGGTGCAGCCTATGCCACTGACGCACGCAGTGATCGAGGCGTTTATTGGACGATGCTGTTTGGCGCGCCTTGAGTGATTGCGCGGCGTCTTATTTAGGGCGCCGCACCGCCCTCACCTTTGCACTGCCTCCGCCGCCGCAGAAAAACTGATCGCCGCCATCCGATTCAAGCCCCGACACCCCGACGCCGGCCGGCAACTTCACACTCTCCAGCACCTCGCCAGTGGTCGAATCGATATGGCGTAACTCACTCTCGTCTTCTTCCCAGGTGCCATGCCACAGCTGGCCCTCGACCCAGGTCACCCCAGTGACAAAGCGGTTGGATTCAAGGGTGCGCAAAATCGCGCCGGTCTCGGGATCGATCTGATGGATCTTGCGATCCCGATATTCGCCGACCCACAACGTTCCCTCCGCCCACGTCAGCCCTGAGTCACTCTCGCCAGGCGCCGGGATTGTCGCGAGTACACGGCCGGTCTGCGGGTCAATTTTCTGAATGCGATTCTCGGCGATCTGGAACAGGTGCTGGCCGTCGAAGGCGGTGCCGGCATGGGCGGCGACATCGATTGAACGCAGTGTCTTGCCGCTCGCCGGGTCCAGGGCATTGAGTTTGTCGCCGGTGGCAAACCACACGTGCTGACCGTCCCAGGTGACGCCATGCACCTTGTCGACACCGGCAAAGGGTCCATATTCACGGAGGATTTGAGCTGCTGACTGTTTCATGTTGGCATTCCTCGTTACGGGTGTGTGGCGTTCATCCTAGTCACCCGGCAGTGGCCCCGGGAGTAACAAGGTCGTCGCGAAACCCGGCAGCGGCGGAGTCATCCAGCGCCGTGCCCGACCGCGACCGAACGACTGCACCTTGCCCGCGCGGGCCAGTTCGTCGAGTGCCCGTTGCACCGTGCGCTGGCTGGCACCGAGGGCCAGGGCCAGGGCCGAACTGGACCACGACTCACCGTCAACGAGGAACGCGAACACCTGCGCGTGTTTCTCTTCGACGTGTTGCGCCAGCACCACCACGTCAGAGGCAACCAGCGCCACCAGGGCAAACCCGCGTTTGGTTGCAATCACGCCGGCCAAGGGTTTCAACGCCGCACGCAGTCGCCCGATTTCGACTCGCAACCGTGCGCGAAGGGACTCGTCGGCGTGCTTCAAACGAAAGGCCCGGGCAACCAGCGCTTCCCTCGACACGTCGGCCGGCCATGCTTCGGCCAGTGCCCGCGCAAGGGTGAACAAGACCGGGCGTGAGGCGAGGGAAACCGACATGCCGGCACCACGCACGACGTAGCGACAGGCATCGACGACCAGCGATGTGGACGCCAGCAACGCTTCAACCTCCTCCAGCAACAGTGGCCGCTCCTCACCATGGGCAAGCAAACGCGCGACGGGCGTGTTCAGGACAAGGGCTGCGTTTTCCACCTCGGCCGTCAGCGCAGGAATATCGGCGTCGCGCGCGGCATGCTCGGCCCTCGTGAGTGCAGACCGCGCCTTGTTCGTCTCAAGTCGTCGCATCGCGATCCCTGCCACGACCAGTTCGTGAGCAGTGCGCAAGGCCGGCGGCAAAGGCGCGGGATCAAGCTCGGCGAGCAGCACGTCGGCCTCTTCAAGATGCCCGATCAGCAGCAAACGCCGAATCTGCAGATACCGCGCATGAGCGGCGTTCACCCGATCGCCATGTGCCTCAAGCGTCGCCCGCGCCGCCTCGAGTGCCTTCACCGGCCAGCCCAGTTCCCGGGAGGCCAGCGCGATCTCGGCCTCGGCGACCACACACCGCGCCCGAGCCAAGGCCTCCTTCGGTCCAAAGGCCCGCGCCGCCCTCTGCACCAGCGCCTTGGCTCGCACCAGATCGCCGAGTTGCGCCATCGCAATCCCGCGCAACGCCAGCGCCGGCGCATCGTCGCGCAACGCGACCCGGTTCAGCGCACCGAGCGGATCACCCGCCGCCAGCGCCTGCGCTGCGGCCGTGATCAGCGAGTCCATCGCAATCCCGCCACCGTTGTCACTCCCACCGTCGGATGTTCGCTGTTGAGTCTATCTCACGACGCACAAGTACGAAGGAAGCCGCCTCCGCAAATCTTTAAGCAGGGATCGGTTGTTCTTATCGGTGATTTAAAACGGTTGCTCAGCCTGAGGAACGGCGCGCTTTGGCTTGTACAGCAAAACCACACACTCGCTGACGAAGGCGCCAGCCACCGCCAACGCCATGTCTTTCTGTGAATCCCAGGGATCGTTCTGCGCACCGACAAAGGCACGCGCGGTGTCGTCGCCGAGGAAGGCGCCACCAATCCATTCCACGATTTCGTAAATGGCCGACGTCGACAGAATGATGTTCAACGCCATAAACACCAACCAGAAACCCCGCAACGGAGTCAGGCGCAGCAACACTTCGCGAATGGGATAAGCCATCAACAGCCCGTAACTCAAATGAACCAGCCGATCAAAATGATTGCGCTGCCACCCCAGCGCTTTATCGAGGCTGATCCCGGTCAAGGCGGAACACCATTGGTCGTACGGCACCTTGGCATAGGTGTAGTGAGAACCCAGTTCGTGAATGCACAGGAAAACGAATACCAGGCTGATGGAAACCGCTGACAGGCGAAACCGGCCAGAGACGGCCACCAATGTGCCCACCAGTAACAGCACCAACAGGTTTTCCAGTGCCCAATCCACTCGACTGTGGGGTGAATACCCTGACACCACGACGATCAACACAAACAGCATCAGCAGCGTCAGGTCGTATCGCCGGTGCACGTTGGGGTGCATGGTTTGAGTTCCTCAATCGGAGAATGACGACGGCTCCGGAGTCCTTCTACATGGATCAACTCATCGCGAGTCCGGTTCAGGCACACCGACAAAAGGCTGCCTGCGGTTCACGATCTGAAATTTCACCGCTTGTGCTGCCGTCTTCGCGAGCAATCCACACTCCTGTAGGAGCAGAGCTTGCTCGCGAAGGCGGTGGTTCAGTCAATTGCAAATTGAATGTGATGGCCTCTTCGCGAGCAAGCTCTGCTCCTACAGAGTGCCGTTTCAGCTTCACCATGGCTTAGGTCCGGCTTTTGCGACCAATGGCGCAAAGGCTCGTTAAATCCCGTTGGTTAGAGCAAAAACCGTCTATTCCGCCAGTCTTCGCCACTCGATCAGATGCGGATCATCGACAACCCAGTACATCACAAACAATTGCTTACAAATTAGAAATTCATTAAATCCGATCTTGTACTACCGAGTGTTAGTTTGTGCGCTTTATCGGGCCATGAGATGCCAAAGCCTTAATGATGCGCATCAAACTTCCTAGCGTTCGTGCCCTCGGTGCATACCTTTCACTCTCTTGCCTGTTTGCGGCTGCATGGTTCGTCAATCCTGCCAATACGCATTCCTCCTTTGCCCTGATAAGTCCAGTGATGGCAGTGGCTGGCCAAGTCGCCAAGCCCATTTATACCAGCCGCTTCGCCTCGTCCGGGCTGGTGGATTTCGTGCATTCCTCGGCAGTGACCGCCTTGCCCGACGGCAGCCTGATGACGGTCTGGTTCGCCGGCTCCCGCGAAGGCGCAGCCGATGTGCAGGTGCGCTCTGCCCGGTTCGACTCGAAAACCGGCGAGTGGGGGGCAGAAAAGGTATTGGCGACGCGGGATTCGACCCAACAGGGCACGCGAAAATACATTCGCAAGCTGGGCAATCCGGTGGTTGCCCTCGCGCCGGATAATCGCCTGTGGCTGTTCTACGTGTCGGTGTCCATGGGTGGCTGGGCCGGCAGCGCGGTCAATGTGATGGTGTCAGATGACTTCGGTGAAAGCTGGTCCGCCCCGCGGCAGTTGATCACTTCACCCTTTCTGAACATCAGCACTCTGGTCCGGTCGGCACCGGTGTTTCATGCCGACGGTTCCATCGGCTTGCCGGTCTATCACGAGTTCCTGGGCAAGTTTGCCGAGTACCTCTACTTGAGCGCAGACGGCGATGTGATCGACAAATTCCGCATCAGCCACGGCAAAAACTCATTGCAACCCACGGTGGTTCCACTGGACGGCCAGCGCGGCATCGCCTTGCTGCGCTATGCCGGCGACACCCACCACCGTGTGCTGGCGTCCCGCACCGAGGACGCCGGTCAAACCTGGAGCGAGCCTTATCCGCTTGATCCCTCGAACCCGAACTCTTCGTTGGCCGCCGTCGCGACGCCCGAACACGGGTTGCTGGTGGCGCTCAACGACCTGCAGGAGGGGCGCTTCAAGCTGAGCCTGTATGGCACCGACGCAAAAATGGACGATTGGCGTTCGTTGCGGGACCTGGACAAGTCCCCTGACCCCGAAGGTGCTCCGTTTTCGCCCGAGGCCTACAAGGAAATCATCGGCAAAGAGTTTCGCGGTTCCAGCGGCGCGCTTCGCCAACCGCTGGAGGCACAGTTCCTGGATAACCTCGACAACCGTGTCTGTAAAAGCCAGGGGTGTGAATTTGAATATGAATACCCGTACTTCATCCGCAGCCCCGACGGGATGTATCACTTGGTTTATTCCTGGAACAACACCTTCATTAAGCACGTCACCTTCAACGATGCCTGGCTCAACGAGCGTCGCAAATGATCAGTCTGTGGCAAGCCCATGTCAGCTTCGCAATGATCATCTTCCTGATGCTGCCTTCTTTCGGCTTGCACAGGAGCTGGCGGATCACCCTGTTGGCCGCATTGCTGGCCGTCAGCTTCATAGCGCTGGACGGGTTATCGTTGGCCGCCTATTTGCGCAGCTACATTGATGACCTGGCGATCACCTCCATGGTGTTCATGGCGTGGGGCTGCTTGCGGCGGCTGGACCTCCTGCCACCTGCCCGGGGTAAAACCGGGGTATTGATCCTCTTCGCCGCGATGGCCGTGGTGCTGTACCCGGCAACCCTGGGCATGAGTGATCTGGACCCCTATCGGTTTGGCTACAGCCCGCGCGTCATGTTGATCTTCATCGGCGTGCTGACCCTGGGCCTGTTTTACCTGCGCAACGGCCTGGCCGTCGTGATGCTGGCCAGCGCGACCCTGGCCTTCATTGCCGGGATCAAACCTTCGCAAAACTATTGGGATTACCTGGTTGATCCGCTGCTGGGCCTGTATTGCTGCGTGGCACTGCTGATGCTTGCCGTACGCTGGACGTATGGCCGGGCAACCAAGCGCCGCGGTGCAGCGTCCGGTTCCGTTTGAGATTTAACGACTTTATTAACAGGGGAACAGGGATGGGTTGGCTGCACTCGAGACGTTTACATTATTGGCTGGGCGCGACAGCGATTACGTTCGCGCTGTTTGCTGTGCTTCGTGTCATGTTCTTTTTCGGCTATTCCGGTTTCGACGCCAACGCCCTGATCGACAAAAATGACGTCATGGAAACCCTGGGGATCGGCTTTCGTTTCGATTTGCGCCTGGCCATCCTGGCGATGTTGCCGTTGGCGTTACTGGCCTGGATTCCGCGCTGGAACCTGATCAACAGCCGCCTGCTTCGCCGCATCGCCCGCGTGTATCTGGTCGCGGCACTGAGCGTCCTGCTGCTGATTTACATCATCGATTTTGGTCATTACGCCTACCTGGGCGTGAGGATCAACGCCACCGTACTGCGCTTCATCGAGGATGCGCAAATATCCCGCGACATGGTCTGGCAGACCTACCCGGTGATCTGGATTTCACTGGGTTGGCTGGCAACGGTCGCGTTGGTGACACTGGCCTTGGTGCGTCTGGAACGCGTAACGCTGGACCGCCCCCGCAAAGTCATACGCCGACTCTCTGCGGCGTTGGGTGGCGCGGTGATGGTCGTGGTGGTGCTGCTGGGCATCTTAGGTCGTGTCGAAAACATGAACCTTGAAAACCCGGTCCCGTTGCGCTGGAGCGATGCGTTCTTCTCGGGCAATAACCAGATCGCTGCGTTGGGCCTGAACCCGGTGTTGTTCCTCTACGACACGGTCAAGGTCGGCCAGTCGCGCTATGACGAAGCGCAAGTGCGCGAACACTACGCGGTGATGGCCAACTACCTGGGCGTGGACAAGCCCGACCCGCAAACCCTTGATTTCGTCCGTCACCAGGCGCCACAACCTTACAAAATACCGGGCTCCCGGCCGCCGAACGTGATGTTCGTCATGCTCGAATCGCTGGGCACCAGCGCCGTCGGGGCCTACGGCAACCCGATCAATCCGACGCCCAATATCGATCGCCTGGCCACGCAGAGCTGGTTCTTCGAGCACTTCTATGTGCCGGTGACGGGGACCGCAAAAACCGTCTGGGCCAGCATCAGCGGTGTGCCTGACGTCACCCGCCAGGAAACCGCGACGCGCAATCCGTTGATCACCAAGCAAAACACACTGATCAATGCGTTCACCGGTTACGAGAAAATCTACACCATCGGCGGCAACTCCGGCTGGGCCAACATGAATGCCTTGATCCGCCAAAGCATCGATGGCGTTCGCTTGTTCGAAGAGCGGGACTGGAAGTCCCCGGTGGTGGATGTCTGGGGGATTTCCGACCTGGACCTGTTCAAGGAAACCGACCAGATCCTGCAAGCACTGCCCAAGGACAAACCGTTCTTCGCCTATGTGCAGACGGCTGGCAACCATCGTCCCTTCACGATTCCCAAGACCAACGATGGCTTCGAGGTCAAGCACCCTACCCTGGCCGAAGTTCAGGCCGCAGGGTCGCGCAGTGTCGAGCAATACAACGCCGTGCGCTTGCTGGACTTCAATATCGGTCGCTTGATGGAAATCGCCAAGGCCGGCGGCTGGTACGACAACACCATTTTCGTGCTGTTTGGCGACCACAACACCCGCATTGCACAGATCCCGTTCCTGGCACCGGCCTACGAGCAATTGGGCCTGGAAAGCAACGCGGTGCCGATGATCATCCACGCACCGCGTTTGCTCGGGACGCGCAAGGTCGAAGAAGCGGTCGGCCTGGTGGACTTGCTGCCCACGGTGGCGGGCATGGCCGGTCTTGAGTTCCGCAACAGTGGCATGGGCCGTGACATTCAGCAGCCCGCGCCTGAGGGTGAACGCGTGGTGCCGTTGGTGCTGCGTGAGGGAACATTCCCGCTGATTGCCGGCGTGACTCAACACTACATGGTGCAGATGGAGCATGACGGTAGCTCGCCAAGCCTCCATGACCTGGCCTCACCGACGCCGCTGGACAACGTCGCCGAACAAAACCCGGAAGAGTTCAAGCGCCTGTCACAACTGACCCGCGCCATGCACGAAACCTCAAGGTTGATGCTGTACCAGAACGTGCGCAAGTAACGGCTTTCCCGCGTCTATGCTGCAAATAGACGCGGGGTCTTCCCCCGCCTCCCGTAAAAGACTCTGCCTATTACGCCCTAATACTCCCCCTATTAGCTGACTTCCCAACTGGGGTCTAACCTTATCCGAGCGTCGGCACCATAAGCCGGCCGGTCAAGAACTGATAAGGAGATAGGAATGGGTCAGAAGCCTGACTAAACCTGCCGTAGGCCACCGTGCAGGCAACTCGATTGCCGCTGTTCAGAATTCCCGTGCGATCAAAAACAATCAGTTGATCAAACTGCTGGCCCTGCAGCCTGTGTCATTGGTTTCGCCCGTTGCTGTTTAACGCCCACGCTGGGCCGGATAGCCGGATGAATACGACCAAAGGTAGCTCACACATGGCAAACGAATCGAAATGCCCGTTTATTAGCGCCGCTGGCGGTGGCACGACAAACCGCGACTGGTGGCCGAACCAACTGAATCTGAAGATCCTCCATCAGCATTCCTCCCTGTCCGACCCCATGGACAAGGACTTCAATTACGCCGAAGCATTCAAGAGCCTGGACTTTGAAGCGGTCAAAAGCGACCTGACAGCGTTGATGACCGATTCCCAGGACTGGTGGCCGGCGGACTTCGGTCACTACGGGCCACTGTTCATTCGCATGGCCTGGCACTCCGCCGGTACGTACCGCACCGGTGACGGCCGTGGCGGCGCCGGTTCCGGCCAGCAACGCTTCGCGCCGCTCAACAGTTGGCCGGACAACGTCAGCCTCGACAAGGCACGTCGGCTGCTCTGGCCGATCAAGCAAAAATACGGCAACAAAATTTCCTGGGCCGACCTGATCGTCCTCACCGGCAACGTCGCACTGGAGTCCATGGGCTTCAAGACCTTCGGCTTTTCCGGCGGTCGTCCAGACGCTTGGGAACCGGATGAAGCCGTCTATTGGGGCTCGGAAAACAAGTGGCTGGGCGGCGACACCCGCTACGGCAAAAAAGACGAGCCCATGCAAGAACCCGGCGAAGGCCCACTTGTAGCTGAGCCAGGGGAAAACGAGGCTAGCCGCACTGAACAGGGGCGCAACCTGGAGAACCCGCTCGCTGCCGTGCAAATGGGCCTGATTTACGTCAACCCGGAAGGCCCGGAAGGCAACCCGGATCCGGTCGCTGCGGGCAAGGACATCCGCGAAACGTTCGGTCGCATGGCGATGAATGATGAAGAAACCGTGGCACTGATCGCCGGCGGCCACGCCTTCGGCAAGACCCACGGCGCCGGACCTGCCGACAATGTCGGCGCCGAGCCCGAAGCCGCTGGCCTCGAACAACAAGGCTTTGGCTGGAAGAACAGCTTCGGCACCGGTAAAGGCCCGGACACCATCACCAGCGGCCTGGAAGTGACCTGGACCACCACGCCCACGAAATGGAGCAACAACTATCTGGAAAACCTGTTCGGCTTTGAGTGGGAACTGAGCAAAAGCCCGGCCGGTGCGAACCAGTGGATACCGAAAAACAACGCCGGTGCCGGCATCATTCCGGATGCTCACGACCCGTCCAAGCGGCGTAATCCGACCATGCTGACCACCGACCTGGCGCTGCGGTTCGACCCGATCTATGAACCGATTTCGCGGCGCTTCCTGGCCAATCCAGACCAGTTGGCCGACGCGTTCGCCCGCGCCTGGTTCAAGCTGATCCACCGCGACATGGGCCCCCTCTCCCGCTACCTCGGCCCGGAAATGCCGAGCGAAGAGCTGCTGTGGCAAGACCCGATTCCAGCGGTCGACCATGCCTTGGTCAACGACAGTGACGTCGCTGCGCTCAAGAGCAAAATCCTCGATTCTGGCCTGAGCGTCTCGCAGCTTGTATCAACGGCTTGGGCGGCGGCTTCGACCTTCCGGGGCTCCGACAAACGCGGCGGCGCCAACGGTGGGCGCCTGCGCCTGGCTCCACAGAAGTTCTGGCAGGCCAACCAGCCTGAGCAACTGGCGAGCGTGCTGGCGAAACTCGAGGGTATCCAAAGCGAGTTCAACAACAGCGGCAAGAAAATCTCGCTGGCTGACCTGATCGTGCTGGCCGGTAACGCCGGCGTCGAACAGGCGGCGAAAAATGCCGGTCAAACCGTGACGGTGCCTTTCTCACCTGGGCGGATGGATGCCTCCCAAGAGCAGACGGACGTGGAGTCTTTCGGCTTCCTCGAACCCATCGCCGATGGCTTCCGCAACTACCTCAAAGGCAAATACAGCGTCCCGGCCGAGCATCTGTTGATCGACAAGGCACAACTGCTGACACTCACCGCGCCAGAAATGACCGCGCTCATTGGCGGCATGCGTGTGTTGAACACCAACGTCGGACAAACCAGGCACGGTGTCTTCACCCAGCAGCCGGAAGCGTTGACCAACGACTTCTTCAAAAACCTGCTGGACATGGGCGTGGAATGGAAACCGGTGTCGGAGGCTAATGAGGAGTTTGAAGGGCGCGATCGCAAAACCGGCGAATTGAAATGGACCGGCACCCGCGTCGATCTTGTCTTCGGCTCGAATGCGCAGTTGCGAGCGTTGGCTGAAGTCTATGCAACCGCTGATGCGCAGGAGAAGTTCGTGAAAGACTTCGTCGCCGCGTGGGCCAAAGTGATGGACCTGGATCGCTTCGACCTCAGGTAACACCAGCGGTATCGCTGAAACTGCAACGCCTCCCACTGTGGAGGCGTTGTGCTTTTTTGTGTCGACTGCCCTGCGATCTGTCTCAACCCGTACAGGCGTAAGTTCCTACCGTCTTGCCGAAGGAATTTTTTTAACCGCACATAATCATTCGTTCATGAGTGACAGGAGAGGATCGCGAAAATGAGCGAGCGAATTTCGAGCTTCACCGATGAGCGTTATTGGGACGATAAAATCGCCACCAATGCCGAACAATTCCACGAAGCCGATCGGCTCGATATGGAAGCGTACAAACTGATTCAAGACGACCGAAGCCCCGAAGCATGGGCACGATTCACCGAGGCAAAGGCCAAGGCTGACGCGAAGCGAGCTGCTGCATTCCAAGACTGGGTGCGCCTGAAACGCATGATGACAAATGAGGTGAGCGATTGAGGATTCGATTGAAAGAACAGGAGGATTGTTCGTCTTCTTGATCGAAGTGGCGAGCAACCCCCCTGATAGTTCATCCCATTTCGTTGATGTCGCCACGCCGAGCCATCCCGAAAAGATCACCCGCATTGTTCAGGATTTCAAAATCTTGATACTTGCGAAGGTTGATTCATCACGTGCCTGATCCAGCAAGCTCATCGGCCTTACCAAGGGCAATGCCTGCGCAATCGATCTTGCTGTCACGAGGGGTTGCGATTCCGCCACCAAGCGCTCGTCGCTGGGTGGAATGCCGAAACACTCGCGATAGCACTTGGAAAAATGGGGTGTGGACACGAAGCCACAGACCACCGACAACTCTACGATGGAGATCGGCGTTTGCTTGAGCAACTGACGTGCGCGAATCAGGCGCAGTTTGAGGTAATACCGCGAAGGTGAGGAATGCAGGTATTTCTGAAACAACCGCTCAAGCTGTCGACGGGACAAGCCGACGTAATTCGCCAGTTCGTCCAGATCAATCGGCTCTTCCAGATTGGCCTCCATCAAGGCGACCACTTCCTGCAGCTTTGGTTGATGGGTACCGAGCATGTGCTTGAGGGGCACGCGCTGGTGATCCTGCTCGTTGCGGATTCGCTCGTAGACGAACATTTCGGAGATGGCCGCCGATAGCTCATGACCATGATCACGACTGATCAGGTGCAACATCATGTCCATTGGCGCGGTTCCACCGGAGCTGGTGAAGCGATCTCGGTCGAGGGTGAATAAACTGGAGCTGAGGTTCACTAGCGGAAAAGCTTCCTGCATGGCGGCCAGAAATTCCCAGTGCACACTGCAATCGAAGCCATCGAGCAGGCCCGCCTTGGCCAAGGCCCAACTGCCAGTGCACACGCCTCCGATCCGCTTCGAACGTCGCGCCAGGGTTCGCAACCAGGTTACGTGCTCCCGGGTTACAGCGCCTTGAATGCCAATGCCACCGCAGACGATCACGGTATCAAGCATCGGTGCGTTAATGATCGAGGTGTCCGGAGTGATCGGCATGCCGTCGCTTGCCCAGACCTGCTCTCCCCCCGAACTCAGAGTATGCCAACGATAGAGCTCTTGACCGGTCAACTGATTGGCCATGCGTAGAGGCTCTACTGCTGACGCCAGGGAGATCAACGTGAATTGGTCCAGCAGCAAGAAACCGACAGTTTGGGGAGGAGCGGCCTTGGAGGTGTCGTATGCCATCGAAGATTATTCTCGCAGTGACGGTAATGGCCCGTGGCGCAGGCGGCTTTTGCCGCCTCGCCACTGCTCGAGCACCTGATTACGCTGGAGAACGCTGCTATGCACTTTCCGCCGACACCGCCCTCTGCGGCTGCCCATGGTGACGCGTGGTCACGAGGCCGATAAAGGAAATGGCTAACGCAAGACCGATGGTCGAAGAAACCTCCATACGGTGCTCGGGCGTCACCATCATCACCGCCAACGCGGCGCAGATGAACACGATGACCAACCAGGTGAGCCAGGGAAACAGCCACATCTTGAAGGTCAGCGTGACATTCTGCCGACGCAGAATCTTGCGCATGCGCAATTGCGACACGGCGATAACCAGATACACCAGCAAGGCAATGGCGCCGGAACTGGCGAGCAGGAACTGGAACAGTCCGGCAGGCATGAAATAGCTGAACAAAGTTACGCCGGCACCCAGTATGGTGCTGGCGATCACCGCAGCTCTCGGCACGCCCGCCGATGACGTCACCTTCAGCGGCTTCGGTGCATCACCGCGTTTGCCCAGCGAGAACAGCATGCGCGAGGAAATATAGATCGAGGAGTTCATGCAGCTGGCCACGGCAATCAAGACCACCACATCCACCAGTAACTTGGCGTGGGGAATGTTCATCAGTTCCAGCGCTCGCTGGTACGAGCCCACCGACGCCAGCAACGGATCGTTCCAGGGCACCACGGAAATGACCACGAAAATGGACAGCAGGTAGAACACCCCAATGCGCCAGATCACCGAACGTGTGGCTTTGGCAATGTTCTGCGCAGGATTGCTGGATTCGGCGGCGGCAATGGTCACCGCTTCTGTACCGATGAAGCTGAACATGATGGTGATGAACGCGCCTACGACCGCTGACAAGCCATTGGGCGCAAACCCGCCATGCTCCTCCATGATTCGGCTCAACCCGCTGGCTTCGCGCTCGGGAATCCAACCCATCAACACCGCAAAACCAAGACCGATAAAGCCGATGATCGCCACGACCTTGGCCATCGCAAACCAGAATTCGAACTCGCCGTATTTGGACACGCTGAACAGATTGGTCACGACCAACAGGATGATCGACAGCAAGGCAAACAACCAGGTATCGACCTGCGGGAACCATTGGTTCAATACATGCCCGGCCGCGAGCGCCTCGATGGGTATCACCAACACCCAGAACCACCAATAGAGCCAGCCGATGGTGAAGCCTGCCCAACGCCCGATTGCCTGGTCGGCGTAGGTGGAAAACGACCCGGTGTCCGGGTTGGCAACCGCCATTTCGCCCAGCATGCGCATGACCAGAACGACCAAAAGGCCGGAAAACAGATAAGCCAGCAATACCGCCGGACCAGAGGCCGCAATGGCATGTCCGGAACCAACAAACAAACCTGCGCCGATAATCCCCGCGATAGAAAGCATTGTGACGTGACGCGGTTTGAAACCCTGCGCCAACTGACCGTTCGAAACTGTGGAGTTCGGGTTATTCATCGTTATTTTTTGTTCTCTGGTGATCGACGTTAGGGCGTACTGACTGAGGGTCAGGCGATCATCATTGCTTCCTGTTGCCGCTTCACCAACGCGGCGCACCTCAAACGCTCCTGAGTTTCTAGATCAGGCATCACGGCTGCACACGGCCATGAAGTGACGCGCCACCTTACGCGTCTTGCCTCCAGCGAAAATAGCCTGAGTGCGCCACTTGCGAGTCTGATTTCGACATGCCCAAGCGCGCATCCGCGGTGATGCAAGCGGGCAGATCATCCTGCGCGAAGGTCATCGCGATGGCTGGGCAACAGCGACCTGATTACGTCCCAGCGCCTTGGCTCGATACAGTGCTTTATCGGCATTGTTCATCAAGCTGTGCAGATCGTGAATACCGGCATCCGTCGACGCTACGCCGAGGCTGGCCGTTATGCAGTGAACAGGCTCGATCATCAATCCAGCAACAGTCTGGATGAGCTCTTCTGCAATCTTGACGGCGACCTCAATGGAGGTGTCCGGGAGCAGAATGGCGAATTCTTCCCCACCTAGCCGGCCGTGGATATCCGTGGCACGAAAGGATGAACTGATGACCACACCCATTTGGCGCAAAACCTGATCCCCAACCTGATGGCCGTAGGTGTCGTTGATATGTTTGAAGTGATCCATGTCCAACATCACGGCGCACAACCCTGACCGGTTGGTTTCACATTCGTTGTACAACTGCTGGGCATGCTCGAAAAAAGCTCGTCGACTCTTCAGGCCGGTCAACTCATCGGTTTGTGCTGCTCGGGTGGAAATGCTGTTCGCCTGTTCCATTTCTCGGGTTAGTCGAAAGGCGGTTTCCAGTGCTTCGGACATTTTTCGTGTCGCACGGGCAACAAATGATGCGAACACCAGCACCGAAAGTGCCATGCCGACTTGAATCGTGGACGGTTGAAACAGCAACCAGGCGGTGCACGGCAACAGAACCAACCCAATGGACACTAGTGTCATGTAGCGGTAGGCCGAGTAGCAGGAGACCGCGCTGACAGACATTCCGACGGTAAAAAGCATGACCAGCGCCTGCGACAAAAGATCGTCTGCTGGCATGACAACGAATGCGCCGCCTCCCCAGATACTGGCGGACAGCACGAGCGTGCTCCAGTACTTGCCTTCCCAGCGTTGAGGCGTACGTTCACTTTCGTCGCTGCGAAAATAGGCAACAAACATCGAGATGCGTAATAGCGTCGACCCGCTCAGTATGGCCAGCCACCAAAAAATAACGCTGTGTTCAAAACGATCCCAACACAGCCAGCACAGCATGATGGCAGCGAGGCAACTACCAAAAACCGCAGAAAATGATTGGCGAAACAGTTGATGCAATCGGTCAGTTCGCACCTGTTCGGCGATGAAAAACTCTTGGTCATTCCCAGAGCCTGGGCCATCCATGTGATCCACCTGATCATGACTCAGCCAAAAGAAACTATTGTGGCACCCTGCCACCAACGCGAACAACCCAATTACGCTCGTGGTCGCGAGCACGGCAGCGCACTCGCGATGAACGTAGCCTGATAGCAGCTGGGAACTTGTCTTCCGGCATTCCAGACTTAACCGCCAAATTGGCTCAACACCTTCTTTTCCGACGCATAACCTGTCCTTGTGGAATTACTTCTTAATCTTTCACTCCTTGCTGCCGATGCCTCTAGCATAGGGCATAGGAGCAATACAAATGAGAAACAACCAACCGGTTACGCAGCGCGAGGTTGCCCTTGGACCTCAACAAAAACTCATCTCGACAACGGATGCACGGGGCGTCATCACATACTGCAATGACGCCTTCGTTGATATCAGTGGTTTCAACAAGTCCGACCTGATCGGCGCGCCTCAAAACATCGTTCGTCACCCTGATGTACCCTCCGCCATCTTTGCCCATATGTGGGGCGCGCTGAAGCAAGGCAAGCCGTGGATGGGCATCGTCAAGAATCGCTCCAGGAACGGCGACCACTACTGGGTCAACGCCTACGTCACGCCGATTTTCGAAGGTCGTGAGGTCGTTGGCTATGAATCAGTCAGGGTCAAGCCGACGGCCGAGCAAATCCGTCGCGCCGAAGCCCTCTATAAACGCATCAGCCTTGGAAAATCAGCCATCCCTGCTAGCGATCAATGGCAACCCGCCCTGCTCGCCTGGTTGCCTGTTGCTACGATCGGGTTGGTGGGGACGCTGGGTGGCATGTTCCTCGGCGCACCTGAGGCTTTCATTTTGGCCGTCGGGGTATCGATTCCGATCGGGTTGCTTGTGTCCCGCAGGCAAAACCGAGGGGCGCTGCATCTGCTGGAAATGGCTGAGGCCTCTACCTCCGACTCATTACTGGCCAAAATGTACAGCGATGAACGCGGTGCTCAGGCACGCCTTGAAACGGCATTTGTCAGTCAGGCGTCCAGGCTCAAGACCTGCCTCACGCGGCTACAAGACACGGCAGAACAACTGACCAGTCTGGCGGGGAGATCCGATGGCCTCGCCGCCGATAGCTCTCGTGGACTGGACCGTCAACGGGTCGAGACCGAGCAGGTGTCGGCCGCAGTCAATCAAATGGCGGCCACCACGCAGGAGGTCGCCAGCCACGTCCAGCGTACTGCTGACGCCACTCAAGAAGCCAATGTGCTGACCGGACGTGGACGCGAAGTGGCCCGAGACACTCGAGAAGCCATTCAGCGCCTCTCCGTCGTGGTGGGCGAGACAGGGCTGACGGTGGCGCAGTTAGCCAAGGACAGCCATGAGATCGGGGCGGTGGTGGATGTCATCAAAGGCATTGCCGATCAGACTAACCTGCTCGCGCTCAACGCAGCCATCGAAGCGGCCCGCGCGGGCGACATGGGTCGAGGCTTCGCGGTAGTCGCTGATGAAGTGCGTCAGCTGGCCCAGCGCACGACTCAGTCCACGATCCAAATCCATAACCTGATTTCCAAGTTGCAGGTCTCATCCAGCAACGCGGTTAAAACCATGGAAAGCGGACATCGACAGGCCGAAGAAGGCGTGACGTGGGTGCTCGAGGCAGACAAGGCATTAGTCGGCATCAGTGAGGCCGTCGCGAACATCACGGACATGACTACTCAGATTGCCGCTGCGACTGAAGAGCAGACCGCCGTCGCCGAGGAGATCAGCCGCAATATCACGACCATTGCCAATCTGGCGGACCAAACATCTGAACAAGCCAGGCATTCGGCAGAGCTGAGCAAGGAGTTAACCCAGACCGCGAAAACCCAGTATTCATTGGTCGAGCGGTTTAACCGATAACCCATCAACTTTCGTAAAAAAAGCCCGCTCCTGCGGGCTTTACATTCCAGGCGCCTGGGATGGCGCTCAAAAGGCTAAATGCCGGGTCAGTTGATCAACCGGCGGTGACGGTCATGCCGCCGTCGGCCATGACCACGGAGCCGACGATGAAGCTTGCGCGGTCCGAGGCGAGAAATGCCACAACTTCGGCGATTTCCTCTGGCTGTGCAGCACGACCGATGGGGGCGGCTTCACCGTGCCGGGCCAAGAAGCCAGGGCCGTCGTCAACCACGTCGTTGAGGATATTGGTCACCACGTCGCCGACACCGATGGCATTGACTCGAATGCCATGCTCAATCACCTCGAGCGCCAGCGTGCGGGTCAACTGGGCCAATGCGCCTTTGGAAGCGGTGTAAGCGGCAATGGTTGGGAATGCGAAATAGGATGCGTAAGAGGCGATGTTGACGATAGCTCCCGATTTGTTGGGCATCATCGCCTTGACCGCTTCGCGGCAATGCAGGAAGGCCGCGGTTGCGTTGACCGCCTGGATGCGCTCCCAGTCTGCGCGGGTCATGTCGATGACTAACTTATTGATGATGATCCCGGCGTTGTTGACCAGAATGTCCAGCCGGCCGAACTTCTCGACGGCCATACCGACTGCGCGCTCGGCGACGCCGTCTTCGGTGATGTCGGCTACCAGCGGCACTAACCCGGGGCGGGCGAGTTCTTCGACGCAGGGATTGCGGTCTTCAGCAATGACCTTGGCGCCACGCGCGTGCAGCAACAGTGCGATAGCCTTGCCGATGCCACTGGCGGCGCCGGTGACCAGCGCAACCTTGCCTTCGACTTCGTTGGGAATGCTGTGATTGATCTCAGTCATGGTGCTCTCCTGCCTTGCAAGCCGACGAGATATTCGGCGGCTCAGCGCCTGTGAGGCGCTGTCGTTATCGACGGCTTCACTGTCTCGCAATGGGCAGGGTTGGGCTTTCGCAAGCTTGCCGAAGCTGTCGGAGTTTTGCGCCAACGTTAAAGCCTCTGATGGAAGCGGAGGCTACGGTATTCTATCGACGCCAGCCCCCCATCTGAGGGTGTTTCGATGGAGCCTCCTGTGCACCAGCCCGAAAATGAAGTCCTGAAACCGAAGGATGCTCAGCGCATCACGGCCGAATCGATGCCGCATCATCTGCCGGGAACACCGCAGGTATATCCGCGGCTCCCGCAGATGCAGGATGTGATGGTGCAGTTGTTCAGCCATCACAGCACCGTCGAGCCGATACTGGTGCCCGCGGTGGTCGAGCCGCTGCTGGTATTGGTCCTGGCAGGAACGGCCAGGGTCGAGGAACGCTCCCTCGGTGGGGAATGGAAAGCCGTCAATGTGCAGGCTGGCGACTTCTTTCTCACCAACACAAGCGAGCCTTACGAGATGCGTTGGCAGACTATGGGGTGCGACACCTTCGAAGTGATGCATCTGTATCTCGGCCTTCCACTGATCGATCGGGCTGTCCGTGATCTTCTGGGCGAGCACACCGATCCGGTGACCTTCCTCGAGATCTCCGGTGCCCAGGATGAGCGGGTAAATTTCATGCTTGATCAGTTGCGCTTCGAGCTAACCGAGGAGCGTACGCCCAGCCTGTTGTTCGTACACAGCCTGGCTCAGGCGCTGACCGTTCATCTGTTACGCCGTTATCTCGATCCGCAGAGCACTACCCGACGCAGCAACGCACTACAAGCCTACAAACTGCGCCGCGTCATCGATGCCATGAACGAGCGCCTGGCCGATGACTTCCGCCTTGCCCATTTGGCTCATATCGCCGATTTGAGCGAGTATCACTTCAGCAGGATGTTTAAACGTGCCACGGGGCTGTCACCATCGCAGTACTTCATCCGCCTGCGCATGAGTCGCGCCCGGCATCTACTGCTTGAGACCAATCGCAGCATTATTGATGTCGGATTGGAAGTCGGTTATTCCAGCCCCGGCCATTTCTCCCAGGTTTTTCGTCGGGAGGTGGGGGTCACGCCCAGCGCCTACCGCCAAGCGTGACATGCCCTACCGTTTCTGCGAGGCGCTCGCTCGAATCGAGTATCCCGCCTGCGCATGTAAGCCGCCCCGCCTGCTCAGCCCCTGCGCGATTAGTGGATCTTGAGGTTTGTCGCCAGAAAGTCCATGAAGGCTCTGACACGTGTGGGCAACTTTCCTCCCTGCCCTACGTAAACCGCATGCACTTCAGTCTTCGCGATGGGCATGAAGTCCTCTAAAACCGGGACAAGGCGCCCGTCCGCCAGATCGTGCTCGACCTGGCAAAACCCTACGCGCGCGAGGCCGAGCCCGAGGATTGCAAGTTCTCGTACTCCATTACCGTCACTGGTCCGTGCGTTGCCGGTAACGGACACCGGTGTTAGCTGGCCGTCTGCGCTGACGAAGCTCCACTCCATCATCGGTGGGCTGAAGGTGAACCCCAGACAGTTGTGGTCTACAAGCTCGGCTGGAGTTTTGGGTATGCCGCGTGCTGCAAGGTAGGCCGGCGATGCCACGATAAGACCTCTCGTCTCGCCCAAACGCCTGGCCACGAGATTGGAGCTTTTGAGCGGTCCGCTGCGGATGGCCACGTCAGCCCGTGCGCTGATCAGGTCGACGACTTCGTCGCTGAGGAAAACCTCCACCGATACTCCAGGGTGGTGCTGCAAGAACGTCTTCAATAGAGGCAGCAGAAACAGACGCCCGATATCGACATTGCAATTGACCCGCACTGTTCCCTGAGGTGCGGAGCTGGCTGCTGCCTCCTGCTCAGCCTCATCGACCGCCGCCAGGATAGTCAGGCTGCGCTCATAGAACGCGGCCCCTTCAGGCGTGAGCAACTGCCGCCTTGTTGAGCGATTGAGCAAACGCGTTCCCAAGCGGTTTTCCAGCCTTGAGACGAGCTTGCTGACCGCTGATGGGGTCATCGCACAGTTCTTGGCGGCAGCCGTGTAGCCGCCATCTTCAACGACCCTGACGAACACGTTCATTTCGGCGAAGCAGTTTATGTCCAACCGTCTCATATGAATTCAAGTCACAAGTTGTATGCCCCAGGACCGGCTATATCTGCCGCGTTGCCACTCATACTCTAATCCAGAGCCTGAAAGGCGGACGTGAAATTCAGCAAACGACATGCCACCACTTGGATACCAAGTTTGGAGGGTGAGATGAATAGCGAGATAAAACTGGTCCTGATTCACGGTGCTCAGGATGAAGAAGGACTGAACACTGCACTGCTGAAATGGGTTTCTGATGTTTTAGCGCAACGTGCTGAGTTCGCGCCTTGGTATATGGAACCTGCCAACCTCATAGCCAAGCCAGACAATAAGGCCGTGATGCAGCGACAGGAAAGTCTTCGCCATTTGGCCGAGGCTGATGCATTCCTGATCATTACATCGGAACTGACCAATGTTTATCGCTGCGAGCTGAAAGCATTCATTGACCAGGTTTCGATTGGCTGGCACGCAAAACCGGTGGCATTCGTCGGCTACGGCGGGGCGTCGGGTGGACGTTACGCGATTGATCAGCTTCGCCAGGCACTGGCCGAGCAACACGCGGTACCCATCTGCAATTTCGTGTCCTTCCCTAATCCTTGGGCGCTAATCGATGAGGCCGGGGTTATACGTCAGCCTGATCAAGCCAGGCTTCCAATGGCTCGAATGCTGGTACAGCTGAACTGGTGGGCGAGAGCCCTGAAGGCTGCGCGACAACAGATGCCCTATGAACGGGTGAGCTAAGGCTCAGTGCAAAGGCGTGCCGCAGAAATAGGCAAAGGTTACGGAGTATTCGACTAACGGAAAGTTGTTGCCCGTCCTTAACCTTGTTTCCAGACCCGCTTCCTGGGCAAACAGAAGAGGAAACCAATCATGTTGAACATCAAAGACAAAGTCATCGCAATCACCGGCGCAAGCAGCGGTATCGGTGAGGCTACCGCGCGACTGCTGGCTAGCCAAGGCGCGAAAGTAGTGCTCGGCGCCCGTCGTACTGACCGACTTGAAAGGATTGCTGGCGATATCAACGCCTCCTCCGGCAGCGCTGAATTCCGTGCTCTGGACGTCACGGACCGAAAGGATGTCCAAGACTTCATCGACTTCGCCGTTACCCGGTTCGGTCGTGTTGATGTGTTGGTGAATAACGCTGGCGTGATGCCTCTTTCCAAACTTGAGGCACTCAAGGTGGATGAGTGGGACCGTATGATTGACGTGAACATTCGCGGAGTTCTGCACGGTATCGCTGCCACGTTGCCGCTGATGCAGCGCCAACGGGCTGGACAGATCATCAATATTGCCTCTATTGGTGCCTATGCCGTGAGTCCGACTGCGGCCGTTTACTGCGCCACCAAGTACGCTGTCCGGGCCATCTCCGAAGGCCTTCGTCAAGAGGTTGGAGGCGATATTCGGGTTACCGTCATCGCTCCTGGTGTTACTGAGTCCGAGCTGGCCGAGAGCATCTCTGATGAGGGCGGTCGCGCCGAGATGAAAGAGTTTCGCAAGATCGCGATCTCGGCCGACGCCATCGCACGAGCGATTGCCTATGCCGTGGAACAACCTGCGGACGTGGATGTAAGCGAGCTGATCGTTCGGCCCACGGCGAGCCCATTCTGACGGAGTGCGCAATTGCGGCGCTGGCCGTCCTGCCTGGCGCCCCGGCTTTCCAATTCGACTAGATGCCATACCGAACGCCATGCGAGGCGATCAGCGTATTAAGCCAATCAAGGAGCCGCGATATGACTAATTCCTCAAGCGATCAAAACAAGTATGTCGGTATGTGGGTTACTGTGGATGGCCGCATACGTCATGAACTGCTTGCCGGTGGCCGCTATGACGAGGCCCGTGGCGATAACAAAAGTGCCTACCAAGGTCGTTACTGGCTCGAAGGCAACCACATCGAGTATGTAGACGACACAGGGTTCACCGCCGACGGTGAGTTCCGTGATGGGGTTCTCTATCACGCCGGTATGGTTCTCTATGTGGAAGAGGAAAAAACCTGATATTTAGAGCTGGCAACCAGCACTGGAATGGCGGCAACCGTAATCCGGACCGGGCTGGTTTTGGCCGATTTATACTTGTCGCCCCTGTCAGCTATGGGTCGTCCTGCCAATCCGAAGCGGAACATCAACGCCTCAGTAGCATGCCGAAGTGCACATACCCAGCGAGACCATCAGTGACCCAGAATATCTACGACAACCCCGAGTTCTTCGACGGCTACAGCCAACTGCCCCGCTCGCGCCAAGGGCTCGCCGGTGCCCCCGAGTGGCCGGCGTTGAGAGCGTTACTGCCGCCAATGTCCGGCCAGAAGGTCGTGGACCTGGGTTGCGGTTATGGCTGGTTTTGTCGATGGGCCACTGAACAGGGTGCCGAGCGCGTGCTGGGGCTGGATGTCTCGGAGAAGATGCTGGAGCGCGCTGTCGCCAGCACACACGACTCACGGGTAAGTTATCAGCGGGCCGACCTGGAGCGGCTTGAATTTGCCAGATCCGGTTTCACCCTGGCCTACAGCTCACTCGCGTTTCATTACATCAGTGACTTGGCAGGGCTATTGCGCACCGTACATGACGCATTGATACCCGGTGGAAGGCTGGTGTTTTCCATCGAGCATCCCATCTATATGGCGTCACGCCGACCGGACTGGATCATCGATGCACAAGGACGCAAGTCATGGCCGGTAGACAGTTATCAGGTGGAAGGTCCCCGGTTGACGAATTGGCTCAGCGATGGCGTCGTCAAACAGCATCGAACACTGGGCACGTTACTGAACCTGCTGATCCACACCGGATTCACCCTCGATCACGTAAACGAATGGGGTCCGACCGAAGCCGATCTTGCGGATCGCCCTGCACTTTCCGATGAAGTCGAGCGACCCATGATGCTGATCGTGTCGGCCAGCCGTTGAGTTTCTAACTGCAGACTTTCGGTAGGCCGAAGCCCCTCTGTTCAAGGCTGAACGTAAATGTCACGCACAAAAAACGCCACTCATTGAGTGGCGGTTTTTGTGAATCCTGGAGCGGGAAACGAGACTCGATCCTAGCGCCCGACAATCGGCCAATAGCGGTCATAGTGAACCTTAAAGAAACGGCGAAATGTTCGCCATTGCGCGCGTCACATAGGCCTCCTTCTCTACCACCGGTGCCACATAATCAATCGCACTGCGTGCAGCTTCGACGCCTTCCAGGCGGGCGATGAACCAGGCGGCCAGATACTGCGATGACAGGCACCCGCCGGCCGTCGCGACATTGCCCTTGGCCACGAACGGCTGATTGAGCACTGCCACGCCGGCCTCCTCGATCCACGGCTTGGTGGTCAAGTCCGTGCAGGCCGGAACGTCGTTCAGCAGACCCAGCTTGGCAAGGATCAGCGTGCCCGAGCACTGAGCACCCAGCAGCTGACGCGTCGGGTCGAGTTTCAGGCGAGACATCAGCGTGGCGTCAGCGATGACGTCCCGGGTCTTTCTCCCACTCCCCACCAGAACAGCGTCCGCGCTGCAGGCGTCCTCAAGCGATGTCTGCGCCTTAATCTGCAGGCCGTTCATCGACAGCACGTTGTCCGAGGGGCTGGCGATAGATACCCGCCAGCCGGGCCGCTGGACCCGGTTGAGGATGCCGAGCGCAATCAGCGAGTCGAGTTCGTTGAAACCGTCGAAAGTCAGGATGGCGATGTGCATCAGAAGCCTCGTACTCTTGGAGACATTGTTGGCATCATCGTAAATTCGATAATCAATTCGCTCAAATAGTTGTCATGGATACATGACGACCTGCCACAGCCCCACGAGAATCTGATTCAGAAGGTTCACGCGGCAAACACGATGGATTAGAGGTAGTAAAATGAAAACCCACCCACTACCGCGAAAGTATTCGCGGCAGTGGGTGCTGATTGACAGGCAGAACTGCATCACTCCCCGTTGGGATAGTTGATGAACGATTAAAGATAAACTTTCAGGAAGGCTTGCAAAAATTGACTTTATTAAAAATGGAGTCGCGTTGATTAGTACCGATAGGTTGCCTGCACTGAAACTCCATTCGCACTGTTGTCGTAATTAGCGCTGTATTGCGGTTGCACACCGGAATTGTTCGATTGCTTTACGGAGACGTTGGAATCCCAGAGATAACCATAAGCAAAGTCTATCGTCAGATCGGAATTCGGCGAGTAAGCACCGCCCAAGGTCACGGCTTGGCGATTGCCAACAGGAATACGCACGCTACGATCAGCATTTCTGATAGGCGAAGGATCATAGGCGTAGCCAGCGCGCAGCAGCCATTGTTGGTTCAATTGATAGGAGGCGCCAACGGCGGTGCTCCAAGTGTCGCGCCAGTTCATTTCTTCTATCACATGTCCCAAGCCAGCCGCCTGGCCCATGGGCGAAAGACCGCTGTTGACGGCCTCGACCTTCTGGATTCGGCTCCAACGTTTCCAGGTGGTCCCCAAGTAGCCCGTCCAGCGACTATTGAAATGATGGGTGATAGACGTGTCCACGGACTCAGGCATCGTGAGGTCTATCTTGTTGTCATACGTTCCGTCCAGCGGGATAACGCTCGGGGAGCCAGAAACCTCAGTATGCCCTTCGAGCTCATAGTCCACCTTCGAGTGATAGTTAATCCCCCAACGGGTTGCCTCGGTAAAGTCGACCAGGATGCCTACGTTGTAGCCAAGTGCAGTGTCATCGCCTTTGATGGTGACCAGCGTGTCCTCTCCATTGTTCAGGGCACCGGTGGCCAGGTAATTCTTAAGCTTTGCATTGAAACGGTTTATGGTCGGTCCACCACCAATGGACACGTAATCATTGATCCGATAGGCAATGGTGGGCTGCAGGGTTATTTCCTTGGTCGTGCTATAGGAACCATGGTAACGGCCCTGAAAACTACTCTCGTAATCATTGATCAAACCACTTGGTGCATAGAGGCCCAGACCAATCGAAAAGCGATCATCAAGTGGCGTCGACATATAAGCGAAGGGCACGACTCCCAAAGGTACCGAGTCCCCTTTATTGGTGCCCGGGACATTGCTTTGCGCATCACTGATGTCGTCGCTCACCGAGACGACCGCGGCCCCGCCGGAAATCTCACTACGCTTCAATTTGGTTAAGCCCGCAGGGTTGCCAAAGATGGTGCTGGCGTCCAGCGCGGATGACGACCTTCCCGCATAAGCAGTTCCCGCACTGCTTGCACTTTGTTCGTTCAGGGCAATGCCATTGGCGCCCGCAGTTGTTGAAGCGCTGAGTATGGCCACGGCGCCGGTTAACTTGATCCAGCAAGCAAACGCTTGCTGAACAGAGAAACACGGGATCGCACGGTTATTCACTTTCATTGTCCACCTCTTATTCTTTTTGTTGGTTGCACGCAGGCAAGGCTTGGCCTTGCCGTGCACATGTCAGTGCCGGTTGGAGTTGATCGAAGTTGTGAAAAAGGTCCTGACAGATGAGTACCAGGACATGTTTGTTTAACTTACGAAGGCGAACTCACACTCATTCAAGCCACTCCACTTGAAAGCTATAGCGCCCTAGAAGAAGGGCCAGGGACTCCTGATTGTTTCCCGCCCGGATGCATGCGACTAGCCCGCGTCGCCCATCCTGTACCACCTCTACCTCAACTTCCTGCAGACACATGCGCTCCACTTCCTGCCGGACTACTCTGGCAATTTCCCGCTGCTGCAAGGCAGGCTTGAATATCTTGCCCACGGCAGTCAGTGGCAACGCTTCGAGGATTTCAATACGCTTGGGAACGGCCGCCCGCTCGCTGATGTTGAGATGAGCGAATGCCTCAAGTTCTTCGGCGTTGCAAACTTGCCCGGGGCACAGTTGAACGTAGGCGACCGGTACCTCGCCCGAGTAAGCATCAGGGCTGCCGATTGCAGCGGCCAAGGCGACAGCAGGATGCGCCTGAAGCACCTCCTCGATTTGCTTGGGATCGATGTTGTGACCGCCACGGATGATCAACTCCTTCTTGCGTCCGGTCAGCCAGAAATACCCCTGCGCATCCTGGCGCCCCAAGTCACCTGTATTCAGCCAGTGCTGACCATCGATATCGATCCAGAGGCCCTGGTTATGACGCTCATCCAGATAGCCCTCGAAAAGGTTCGGTCCACTGATCGTGATGAGGCCGATCTCATCCACGTTGGCGTCGCGCAGGTACTCTCCCGAATCGTTGAGCAAGACCGCGCGCATATTCTGGTAGGCGATCCGTATCCCGATGGAGCCGATGTGGCGCTCGCCATGGGGCGGATTGATTGATGAGACGCAGGCCCCCTCAGTGAGGCCGTAACCTTCAAGGATTTTCACCCCGGTCCGGCGCTCGAACTCTCGGAAAAGTTCAGCCGGCATGGGAGCGGCGCCACACATGGCAAAGCGAAGACTGGATAGATCGCGGCCCTGCCATTCATTTTGCAGAAGTGCAGCATAAACAGTAGGCACGCCGGAAAAGAGGTTGATACCGAAGTGCTCGACCATCTCCCAGAATCGTGGGATCACCCCCTCGCCACGATACCCTTGAGGCGTCCCGAGGATCACATGGTCGCCTTGAGTCCAAGGCATCAGTCCAGTCACCAGCTGGCCATTGACATGAAACAGCGGCAGGCCACAAAAGATAACCTCGCCACCACTGCGTGGCTGTAAGTGAGCAGCCACGGCCCATGCGTTGAAGACTTCCGAGCCATGAGTACGCACCGCGATCTTGGGCAGCCCGGTGGTGCCGCCCGTACAGATGTAGGAGGAGCACTCCTCCTGGCGGATTTGCCGACCGCTCTTCAGGTGTGTGTGCGGCTGAGTGTTCATCAGCGATTGCATATCATGAATCGCGATACCGCTGTGTAAGTCTCGCTCCTTCAGTGCCGAGACTTTCAGAGCCTCACGCACAGGTTCGGCGACATAGGGTTCCATGCTGACCCAAACGACAGACCTGACCGTGGGTAACTGATCCAGCTGCGAAACCAGTTTGGGCCACAGATCGCTGCCTGGTGTCGGCGCGAGTGTCACCACTACCGATGCCTTCGCGGCATTCAGCAAGCCAGCCATTTGCTTGGCCTCGAGCAGAGGATTGATCGCCATGACGATCCCCGCCGCCTCCCCGCCCCATATCGTGAAATGGGTTTCCGGCAGATTGGGCAGGATGAAGGCCAGCACCTCACCCGGTTTTATACCCAGGTCATGGAAAGCATTGGCCGCGCGGGTGATATCCGCGAAGAGCTGGGAGTAGCTCCACTTGCAGGTACGTTTGAAATTGGCGGCATCGGCGAAGAAGCTCAGCGCCGGTGCCTGGGGGGTGCGCTCCGCCGCCTGACGTAGCGCTTCATAAGTGCTGCAAGCCAGGCCACGCTCCGCCAAGGGGACTCGTTCGAGACTTTCGATATCGTTCAGGTTCTGCACCACCATCAGGCTTCCTCCACGACTCGGTTGCGTTGCACACCGAGGTCGATCACGCCATCGGCGCTGCGAATGCGCGCCTCGACCACGTCACCTGCCTTGAGATACTGCGTCCGGCCTTCTTGTGCCTTGAGGAAAAGCTTCCACTTGGTGGCTTCCGGCATCAGGGCCGCAATGCGCTGTTTCGCAGGTGAAGGGATCGTTAGCGCACAGCCCGCAGGAGTACCGGTGGCGATCAGGTCTCCAACGGCGAGATCTTGCAAGGCGGAGAGTTCGGTCAGGGTTTCAGCGGGGCCGTAAACCAGGTTGGCCGTGCTGTCGTTCTGTCGTACCTGGTCGTTGACCGTCAGGCGCAGCTGCAGGTCTTTCAGATAACGAATGTTCGAGGCATCCAGAAGGCAGAGGTACGGGCCGACCGGACCGAAAGTGCGGTAGCTCTTGCCCTTGTAAAACTGCATCTGGGGAATCTGAATGTCACGCGCCGAGTAGTCATTGACGATGACGACGCCCGCAATGAACTCATGCAGATTGGCGTCGGTGACAGAAACGGAACCAGTGATCGCGCGTTTCATCACCAGCCCCAGTTCAATTTCGTAGTCAAGGAAGCGCACGTGGCGCGGCTTGATCAGGTCACTGTCAGCCCCTACCAGGCAACTTGTCGCCTTGGTGAAGATCATGTTGAATTTCTTCGCATCCGGGTCCATGCCCGACTCGATCATGTGCTGACGGTAATTGGCGCCCTGGCAGACGAATTGCTGGTTACGGGTCACCGGCGACAGCAGTTTTACTTCGCCCTCCTCCAGCTCAGAGCCCTTCATTTGAGCGAGGTCATCGATACTGTTGTGGCCAATGAAGTCACCGGTGGTTTCAAAAGCGCCAGGGACAATCGTGATACGGCCCTGGCGAAGCACGCCCCAGTGGATACCGTTCTGATATTCAAAGCGGACTACGTGTACAGCAGACATTGAAGGTACTCCTGGAGCGGCGTTTGTCTCGCGTTCGGTGGCGCGAGAACTGTGGTGTCGTTCTGAAGGCGGGCTGACAACGGTGTAGACCCACGCACCGCCGGCAATCAAAGCGCCGGCTTTAAGCACATCCCCCCGGCCAAACCGGGTTGAGTTGTCAGACATGGCGGCAGCTCTACCCAAACATCCGCATGAGTGTTATCAGCTTGCGAATGGTCAGGTCCGGGCTGCGTCGCAGGTTGCGGATCAGCAGCAGCACATTGGCCAGGGTCAACTTGGGTTTGGTAAAACTCTTGGGCATGCGCTGCCCCCACTGCGCCATTGCCTCGGGACTCACCGGATGAATGCCCGTAGGCCGAGTGGCCGTGAAAATATCCCCGTCGCAGTAATGCTCGTGCTTATCGCCCCAAGGGTCTTGCCAGTAATCGAAGATCTGACTGCCCAGAATGTGCCGGCCGATCCCCCATGAGTGCGCCCAACCGCGCTCGCGCAGGACGCGCTGCCCCATACCCACGGCGTCTGCATCGACGACTTCATAGGCGCTATGGCTGTAGGTGGCCATGAACCCTTGCGCAATCGCGAGCGTATGGTGATCCGCGGGAATATCACCGAGATCAAGGCGCATGAAAGTGACGATAGGCGTGCCGTCGGGGAGAACCTGCACATCGCTGGGAATAAACCCGAAATGCTGCGTATACCAGGCACAGGTCGCTTGGTAGTCGGCCACTTCAAGGACGATGTGACCCAGTTTGAGTACTTCGGGGGGAGCAATCGGCGGGCGTTGCGTAGCGTTGATCCGCGGTTGCTCGTGCACCAGGTTCCAGTGCAGAGGAGCTCTATGTGCCAGCGTCTTGCCTGGCGTCTGGTCGCAAACGGCTTCCACAATGAAGCCGGACGGATCCGTCAGCCTGACGTAATACCCTTTACCCGGATGTTCCGATTTCTCGACCGATGACGCACCCGGGATTCGAGTGAGCTTTTTCAGATCTTCCAGGGACTGCACTGCAAGTCCGAACCCGATAAAACGTGCATGTTCGGCACGTTGGACACGGTAACAATAGGCAGTGGCTTTGGTGGCCCGCAGATAGAGCGTATCGGCCTCCTGCCGACTTACCGTCAGGCCGAAGTCAGTCAGGAAACGCGCAGCCTCATTCAAGTCCGGTCGCTGGAAGATCAGGTGAGTCAGATCCTGGGCCTTTACCGTCGGCTGCGGATGCCGCGCAGGGTGTGATGTCGCCAACCGGTGCAATTCGTTTTTGTTGTTCATTGTTCTTGTTTTCCGGGTTTTTAGAGCAAAGCTGTCCCGAACCCCTGAAAACTCAGGGGTTTATTCAGTCAGATCAATTACGAGCTCAGTCGAGAGATGGAAGTGCCGGCAACTCTTGGGTCGCCAACGCACGCGCCTCTTCTGGCGGCACGCCCAATGCGCGCAATACCAGCTCGGCGGTATCAGAGCCCGACTCTCGCCACGTTTTGTGACCTTCCAGCACCAGGAAAATCGCGCCAAGCACACAACTCGATATCAGCGTCAGTATCGAGAGCAATTGTTCCTGCTGAAACCTGTAGCGCCCGGTGGCAAGCCCGCTCAGAAGATCCTTGGTCGCCTGGCTGCTGAACATTTCGCGCAACGCCGAATTGCTCATGGCGAATTTATGGATGAACGCCCCCCACTGGGAGTCTTCGTGTGCTCGGCGAATGAAGAATCGAATGCCATTGGCAAGGCGATGAGCTGGATCCGAGAGGGAATTGAAGCTCTTGTTGACGCGCTCATGCATCTCCCTCGCGAGATGGCTGGCGACCGCCTCAAACAGGTTTTCCATGCTGTCGATGTTGCTATAAACCGTTCCGCGCGCCACGCCTGCCTCTTGCGCGAGGTCAAGGATGTTCACTTGCGAGGTGCCTCTCTCGGCGAACAGGCGAAAGGCAGCTTGATGAATACGGCGTTGTGTTGGATTCAGGGATTCCACGGTTCTCTCTCCAGGATTACCTTTATGGACAGATTGAACACTCGTGTTCATTTTGCGTCAACCCTATTTTTAAGAATTTAGGTTTTTCTGTCCGAAAACGGGCCTGCAATCTAATAATCTAGATGCCGTGATCGATGCCGTCTGGCCAATAAAAGTCCTGCGCATTGACATAATTGAACACGCATGTTCATTTGTATTGGCCGAATTTTTATTAGCTGAAGGACAGAACATGACCGGCTCAAAGCTCTTCAAACCGCTTCGATTGCCTAACGGCACGGTGATTCCAAACCGAATTGCCAAGGCTGCCATGGAGGAGAACCTTGCCAATGATGATCACGCTCCTGGGGAAGCGCTGGTCAAGCTCTATCAGCGTTGGGCGGAAGGTGGGGCCGGTCTGATCATCACTGGCAACGTCATGGTTGATCGCCACGCCTTGACCGGACCGGCTGGCGTCGTGCTTGAGGACGATCGGAACCTGGTGAATTTCCGGCTATGGGCAGATGCCTGCCGCAGTCGTGGGGCCCAGGCCTGGATGCAAATCAATCATCCCGGACGACAGCTATTGGCTTCCATGGGGCAACCGGCAAGGGGCCCCTCCGCAGTTGCGGTCGATATCCCCGGACTGTCAAAAGCTTTTGTGCCGCCCAGGGCCTTGAATGAGCAGGAGATCGAAGAGCTGATTGAGCGCTATACCCAAGCGGCGGTGCTGGCAGAACGCGCCGGATTTACTGGCGTGGAAATTCATGCAGCGCATGGCTATCTGTTTAGCCAATTCCTGTCTCCCTTGACCAACCAGCGTAATGACCGCTGGGGCGGTAGCCTGGAAAATCGTGCGCAAATTCTGCTGCAAACCATCGACGCGATACGTCAGCGAGTAGCACCGATCTTTTGCGTCGCGGTGAAGCTCAATTCCGCGGATTTTCAGCGAGGCGGTTTCAATGCCGAGGATGCGGCTCGCGTGGTGGAAATGCTCAACGCCAAGGCGGTCGACTTGGTCGAGTTATCGGGTGGTAGCTACGAAAGCCCGGCGATGCAGGGGCAGACCCGCGATGGCAGCCGCTTGGCTCGAGAAGCCTACTTTCTCGAGTTCGCGGAGAGAATAGGAGAAATAGCGCGCATGCCGCTGATGGTCACTGGCGGCGTGCGTAGAAAGGAGGTCGCGGAGCGAGTGGTGAGCGGCTCAGTGTCGATGGTCGGACTTGCCACTGCGCTGGCAATCGAGCCAGCCCTGCCGAGACAGTGGATGGCAGGTCGGGACATCAAAGTGGAGCCCATCGTCGTTCACTGGAAGAACAAGGCGCTGGCATCGCTCGCAGTGGCGTCGGTGATCAAGAAGCAGCTTGGCTTGCTGAGCCAAGGCAAACGGACACAACCTGGGACATCGCCCCTCATGGCATTGATCGGCAATCAGCTGAAGTCTCGTCGCCAGGCAAAGAGCTATCGGCGATGGATTGATCAAGCCTGGCCGATCAATGCTGACATCAGATCAGGCAGGTAGCGGCTTGCCGGCAATTCTCTTGGCTCTGGCAGGTGTTACGCCCAGAGCCCGGAGAATCATTTCGGCGACCCGCCGATCGTGCTCTGCCACTGCACGCCCCTCGACAACCGAGCGCATTGCTCCGGTTGTGCACGATACAACCATGTCCAGGGCAATGCCTTCGTCCTCGTAAGCGAGAGTGCCCTCGCGCAGACCTTCACGCAGGTCACCAAGTACATGGGCAGCCAAACGCGAGCGCATGGCCTGATCGAAATGGATGATGCGCAGCAGTGCATTGGCCCATTCGTGATCGTCGGCGGCCCGGCATACAAACATGCGCACGCCAATCGAAAGTCGCTGTGCGCCGCAGTGCACGTCCGTGCTCAGGGCGGAAATGGCATCGGAGAACTCGGTGGCCATGGCGATGCCCACCGCCTCCAGTACTTCGTCGCGAGTTCGAAAATAGTTGTAGATGGTACCGTTGGATACCTCTGCTTCCGCGGCGACCTCGAACAGCGCGATCTCCCCCACCTCCTTACGTGCGACAAGACGCAATGCCGCGTCCACCAGGCCGCGACGGGTGCGCTCACGCTTCTTGTGGCCTCTCGTGAGAGGTTCTGGCGCAGCTTCTAAAGGAAGAATGGGGGAATGCATTATCAAGCTCGTAATCTAGTGGGCTCGTTGATGGTAACGGAAACGCTATCAGGAGTGGCGTGTTTGCCAACCAGCAGGCTCCGGCAGTCACGAAGGAGACTGTCTGCCTCTGCACCAGGGGCGTGGTGCATGATGATACGGTCAGGACGAACCGCGACCAGCGCTCCTTTAGGGGCCAACGGCAGGATGTCATGGTTCATGTCTTCGATGAAGTCACAGCTGCCGCCGGAGCGTTGGCCGCGCGTTCTGACCTCTAAGAAATGGCCTCCCATTTTTTCCCAGGAAACGATCTGCTCAGTGGTTAGCAGTGACAACGGGTCAACACCCAATCCAACCAGGGTCAGGTTGTCTCCAAGAGCATCGTCGCTCAGTTTGATCTGCTTTTGCATAGTGCGCACCCAGGCTTGGGGGAACAGGCTGCCACGTACCAGCTTGTCGCCCCGACGATGCTGCACGAACAGGCCGTGCTTGAAGGTGTTCTTAGGCTTGATGTCCAACTGTTCGAAGTACCTCCTGGTAGCGGGTGTCAACGCCAGCGTGCGCATCAAGCCGTGGATAAAGAAAGCTGCAATCTTGTTTTTGGGCATCACCAGGCGGCCCATGAGTTTCGCTAGATTGATCATCGCCTGGGCATGGGGGCGGCGCTCTACGTCATAGGTATCGAGTATTGCAGGCGCGGCATGGCCGCGAAGGACCCAAACCAGTTTCCAGGCAAGGTTGGCGCCATCTCGAAGTCCCGCTACGAGGCCCTGCCCGACAAAAGGGGGGGTGATGTGCGCCGCGTCGCCGGCGAGAAAGACGCGTCCCTTACTGAATCTGTTGCAGCACCGCGCGTGGAATCGATACACCGCCTTGCGCTCGATTTCCAGCTCCTGCGGGTTGATCCAAGGCGCGATCAGCCGGGCTATGCTTTCCGGGCTTTCCAGCTCTTCCCGGGACTCGCCGGGTTGCAGCATGAACTCCCAACGCTCCCTGCCGCCGGGTGCCGGCATGTGCGGCGTCGGACGGCGCGGATTACAGAGAAACTCGATGTGATCAATCGCTGACTTATGCCGGTTCTTGACATCGACAATCAGCCAATCCTCCGCATAGCTCCGCCCTTCGAACTCCTGGCCAATCAGCGCTCTGACCCTGGAGCTAGCACCATCCGCTCCGATCAGATACTGGGCGCGAACGGAATGCGACTGCCCATTCTCATCCCGTACGGAGGCGACGACGCCATCCGACTCTTCGACCAGGCTTTCAAGCTCGATGCCACCTAGACTGGTCACTGACTTCAGGCGGGAGACCTGGCTGCGCACCGCGTGTTCAAGGTCGGGTTGATAGAACGTCACGAGTTTCGGATGGCCGTCGATGCATCCCTCGGTATTGGCTCGACCGAACTGCCCGAGTACCGGGGAGTGCATCCTCACTTCAGGGATAACGATCTTCTCGAAAGCATCTTCCGACAAACCGGCTTGTTGCAGGATGCGGAGCGCCTCGTTGTCCAGAGCAATGGCACGCGGCATCAGTACGACGTCATGGACCTTGTCCAGTACCAGGGTCGTGACCCCATAGCGACCCAGCAGCGCCGCGATCGTCGCACCTACCGGACCATAACCGATCACCAGCACGTCGACGGCGGCGGGAGGCAATTCGCAAACTTTCTTGTTGTTGTTCATCTCGAGCCCTTGTTGTGATTGAAGTCGTGAGACGCGAGGTCTCATCGTCAGGCAAGGTGAAGGTATTCAATATTGAGAAATATTTCAATATTGATGTTTTTGCCATTATTTTCTGGAATCATGCTCAACCCGCGATGGAGCCAAGGGGCGAGCCGAAGTGCGCGGCGTGAACCGGGTTTGCGCGTGTGCCAGTTTCCGACCGGCGACGCTTGGCTTCAGCGCTGATCAGCGTTGTCATTGGAGGCATAGCTGAAGCCTCGTGAAGATCGCGGCGCACACTCTGTCTAGTCTTTAGGAATCAACCGTGGCACGTCCGCAGCCCCATCCCAACCCAGTCTTGCTCTGCTTCGTCGAGTTCGAGCTCGATGAGTCCAACGCCTGTTTGTCGCGCAATGGGCAAGCGGTGGCATTGGCGCCGACGCCCTTCACGTTGTTATGCGCGCTGGCACGCCAGCCAGGATCGCTGGTGACCAAGGACGCCTTGCTTGATGCCGTGTGGGGGCATCGGTTCGTCAGCGATTCGGTCCTGAAGACGGCCATTAGCGATCTGCGCAAGGTACTGGGCGACGATCCCAGGCATCCTCGTTTCATCGAGACGGTGTCACGGCGCGGCTATCGCTTCATCGCCCCGCCCTCCTCCGCACTTTCGATACCGCCTGCATCCGCGACAGTTACAGCCACCGGCACACCTTCGTCACCGTCATTCATCGGTCGCACTGACGAGGTCGCGAGGCTGCAAAGAGCCTGGGAGCGGGCGAATGGCGGCCAGCGCGCCGTGGTTTGGCTCGCCGGAGAGCCGGGGATCGGCAAGACCACGTTGATCGAACATTTCCTCACTGGCCTTGGCGACATCGCCTGCGCACGCGGCCATTGCGTGGAGCACTACGGCGTCGGCGAGCCGTATCTGCCGGTGCTAGAGGCGTTAGCCGATCTGTGCCGCACCGACCCCACCCTGCCGGCGCTGATGCGCGCCGTGGCACCGACCTGGCTGCTGCAACTCCCGTGGCTGAGTACCACGCAGGAGAAAGACGCATTGAGGCGCGAGCTTGCCGGTGTCGGCCCGGACCGCATGCTCCGGGAAATGGGTGAATTGCTGGACCGCTACACGGAGCAGCGCCCGCTGATGCTGGTGACCGAAGACCTGCACTGGAGCGATCGGGCGACGGTCCAGCTCATCAACTATGTGGCACGGCGACGTGGCCGTACGCGGCTGATGTGGCTGTCGAGCTTCCGCCTCGCCGAGGTGGTTGCGCTCGATCATCCCCTCAGCTCCTTGCGCCACGAACTGCGCCTGCAACGTCTGTGCGAGGAAGTGGTGCTCGACCCGTTCTCGGAAACCGAGGTCGCTGCCTATATTGCGTTGCGTTCGACCTCGCTGGCACGCGATGAAACCTTCGTGCGCGCCCTGCACGAGCGGACCGACGGTGTGCCATTGTTCGTTTCGTCAATCACCAGTGAAGTGATGGACCCAAAGGACGACAAAGCCACCATCGAGGCTCGGCTTGCGGATCTAGCGGTTCCCGAAAACCTCGCAACCATCATCGATCACTACATCGCCAGGCTGGGTCCCGAGCAACGCACCCTCCTCTCCGCCGCAGCGGTGTGTGGGGTCGAATTCCGCATCGAGACGGTTTCACTGGCCCTCGAGCGAGACCTCGCGTCGGTGGTCCACGCCTGTGAAGAGCTGATACGCGAACAGGTATGGCTCATACGATCGCGGGCCACAGAAGTTGAGGAGACGCTAGAGCCACCCCACTCTTTCCGACACGCGCTCTTCCGCCAGGTGCTGTACGACCGCACGCCGCGCTCATTGCGCACCCAACTCCATCGCCAGGTCGGCGCTGCCCTCGAACGCGAGCGCACGACCGGCGTGCCGGTTGCTGCCTCGGAGCTGGCAATGCACTTCGACCGGGCTCGGCAGCCGATGATTGCGCTGCGTTACTACGCCGAGGCCGCAGAAGCCGCGCTGCTGCACTTCAGCCCGGACTTGTGCATTGGCCTCACTGAGCGCGCCTTGGTCCTGTTGATGCAGGCTCCCGAAGGGACGGAGCGCAATGTGCTCGAAATTACCCTGGCCACGCTGCAAGGGGTTTCGGCTTTCCACATGTTCGGTGTCGGCAGTGAAGCCAAAAGCGTGTTCGAACGTGCATACAGGCTGTTGGCGGATGTCCCCGAACACCCCATGCGCGGTCGTCTGCTGCACGGGTTCGGCTATCTGCTTGGTCTGCGCGGCGACTATGCGCTGGCGCTCGAGGTGGCGGAGCGTGCTGAAACCCTCTCCTGCGACGCAAATGATCAAGAGCTCCTGCTGGCGGCGTGCATCGTTCGGGGCGAGGTGCATCACCTCCAGGGACGCACAAAAACGACTCGCCGTTGGCTGGAACGCGCCCTCGCGATCGCCGAACCGCTGGACATCGGGACGAACGAGATTTTTGCGGCTGATCCTCAGGTCATGCTGCATGGCATGCTGGCTATAGAACTCGTGCGTTCTGGTCTGATCGAGCAAGCCCGAATCCACATGCAGCAAGCGCGGGCACGCGCGCAGGCGTTGCGCCAGCCCATGACCTGGCTGGTCGCCGCCTGGCAGGAGGTGTTGATCGAGGTGCGGATGGGAAACCACGTGCGTTTGGCTGCGCTGGCCGACGACATGCAGGCGCTGGTCGATGAATATTCACTCGCACTCGGGCGTACGGCTTGCCGCTGGTGGCGCGGCTGGGCCGACGCGCGCAACGGTGCACCGCGCGACGGCTACCGTCGCATCCGCGAGGCCTATGAAGAACACATCGGGCTTGGAATGCGCTCCGGTGCCAGCGAGGTGCTCGGCTACGCCACCGAGGCGCTGCTGCTCGCAGGTGATTGCAACGCAGCGCAAGTCGAGCTGCAGGAAGCATTTCGGGTGGGCGAAGAACTGGGCGAGCGCGTCTACCTGCCGCAACTATTGCTGCTGGAGGCAGCGATCTCGCGAGCGCAGGGTCAGCCCGACGCCGGCATCGCTGCGGTGCGGCGCGCAGTTGAAGAGGCTCGCGCCCAGGAAGCACCGTGGCTGGAGCTGCAAGCGCTGGTCGAACTGTGCGAGCACCCTGACGCTACGGCCGAGGACCAACAGGTATTGGCCACGCTGGTTGACCAGTCGCCGGAAACTGACGGAACCGAGCTGGCGAAACGTGCGCGCTCGCTGATTCACGCTGCCAAGCCGGCGTGAAGCGGCGCGATTTCTCTGCGGTAAGGATTACTGTCCCGACCGAAGTCTGACCTTTCGCTTACGACTCGCCCCAGGGGGACGCTTACGCTGTCGTCGAACTTTCTTGCCCCCTGGTCCGCGATGATCCTGAACCCTGAATCCAAATACCCGAGCCGCCGCTCGTACGTAGTGAAGCTGCGTAGCGACGCCGCGCCGGGGGCCCTGGTGGGCCGCCTCGAAAACCTGGTCACCGGACGACAGCGCGAATTTTCCTCCGCCGAAGAGCTGTTGGAGTCGATTGCCTCGGACCTCGCGGTGACAGCCGGCGAGCACACGGCAGATACCGGCGGCGAGTGACGCCTCCACCACGAACGAGTGCTCGATATGGCGACCGAACGGCGACCCTTCGCTGACGACTTCGCGCACACCGGGCCCTACGCTGATGCCACCTCGAATTTGCACGAGCCCAATCCGATGCCGCGACTTTCAAACTTCCACCTGTTGACCCGCAACACCGGGCAGACGCCCCTGCAACATGCCGAACGCGTAATCGGTGTCGTAAAGAGTGCGGCGCTTGCCGCGTCCATCGCCCTGATCCTGACCGGTTGCTCCACGGAGGTGCTGACGCCGTCGGTAGACCTACCGAGCAACTTCGCCGCGAGCACGGCCTCCGAAATGGAACCCGAGGCGGCATGGTGGGAGGTTTACCACGACCCGGTGCTGACGGATCTGGTGCGCCGAGCCGCGCGCGAGAGTCGAGACGTCAAGATTGCCGCCGAGCGCCTGCACGCCGCGCGTGCTGGCGAAACGGTCAGCCGCTCATGGCTGTTCCCGAGTGTCGGCGCATCCGCCTCCGGCAGCGATCGCAGCAGCGGCTACAGCTCGGCCACGAAACAGGGTTATCCGGATACCAAGACCACCAGTGCGGGGCTGGACGTCTCGTGGGAGCTCGACCTGAGCGGCCGCTTGCGCGCCGGCGCAGCGGCGGCTGACGCCGATGCGATGGCCGCGGAGCACAGCATGCGCGGCGTACGCCTGCTGGTGATGAGCGACGTCGTCAGCAATTACTTCACACTGCTCGGCGCGCAACGCCAGGTCGCGACACTGCGCGCCATCTCAGCGATGCAGGACGAGACGCTGCGTCTGGTTGTCGCTCGCCAGCAGGCGGGGCTGGCCTCGGCCTTCGACGTCGAACGCGCGCAGACCGACGCCTTGTCGGCGCGGGCGCAGATTCCGCCGCTGGAAACACAGGTGGCTGTGTCGCGCCATCGTATTGCGGTGCTGATTGCCGACCAGTCCTTCAATACCGCGAACATCCAGTCTTCGATCAGCGATGTGGCAGTGGTGCCCGAGGCCAAGCCAGGCCAGCCCGCAGAGCTGCTGCAACGTCGACCTGACGTGCTGGCGTTGATGGCGCAGCTCGATGCAGCCAATGCGCGCCGCAAGCAGGCCGCGGCCGAGTGGTTTCCGCGGCTGTTCCTCGACGCCTCCTTCGGCCGCCAGGGCTTGAGCCTGAACGGCGCCGATCTCGGCGTTGCACGCTTCACTAACGTGGCGGGTTTGCTGGCGATGCCGCTCTTTAACGCCGGGCGCACGCAAGCAATCAACGATGCGGCCGAAAGTGCTCAAAAAGAGGCGCTGCTGCGCGCCGAAGACGGCATCGTGCGGGCGCTCGAAGATGTAGAGAACGCCCTCGTCACGCTGGCGCAAGAGCGGCGCCGCGCCGGGTCGCTGCAATTGGCCGCCGCGTCCGCCGAGGCTGCACAGAACCGCGCCCAGTCGCTCTACAACCGCGGGCAGATCGACCTGTTGCCACTGCTGGATTCGCAGCGCGCGCGCCTGGCGGCACGCTTGAATTCCAACGAAAGCAACACCCGCCTGCTGATCGATAGCGTGCAGCTCTATAAGGCCCTGGGCGGGGGCTGGCAGGTGTTCGAACAACCCGCTACTCCCACCGCAGCCACCAAAGCCGACCTGCCACCCTTTTCTTAAGAATCTGCCGTTTTACTAGAGGAACCGCCTTGAAAACCTCCCTTACTGCGGCCGGCGCCCTGGCCGTCGCCGTCATGCTTTGCGCGTGCAGCCCGGACAAGCCGACCGTGCAAACGCCACGACCGGTTCGCACTATTGAAATCAGCTACGACAATGCCCGCGACATCAGTCGCTACGTGGGCACCGTGCAATCACGGCATGAAGTCGACCAGGCCTTCCGCGTGGGCGGGAAGGTCGCCCAGCGCAAGGTCGAGGTAGGCCAGTTTGTGCGCGAAGGCGACATACTGGCTGTACTGGATGATGCCGACTACCGCCTCGCCGAAGAAGCGTCGCGACAACAGTGGACGGTTGCCGTCGAGCAGACGCGCCAGGCCGACTCGGACCGCCAACGTCTGACTGCGTTGAAGGCTGACGGCTCGGTCAGTGCGGCCGACGCCGAGCGCGCGCAGACCAATGCCCAAACCGCGCATGCGACCGCCGAGGCCGAGGCGCGAAAACTCGAACTCGCACGCAACCGGCTCAAGTACACCGTGCTGCGCGCCTCGCATAGCGGCGTCGTCACGGCTGTCCGCTTTGAGGCCGGACAGGTCGTACCGGAGGGGCAACCGGTTGTCTCGATCGCGAATCCGGGCGAATCCGAGATCCTCATCGACGTGCCCGAGGATCAACTGGCCGTCTTCAAGGACGCGCGCTTCAAGGCCTCGCTGGCCAGTGCACCGAACGAGATCTTCGATGTTACGCTGCGCGAGCTGTCACCACAGGCTGCAGCGCAGACGCGCACCTATCGCGCGCGGCTCAAACCGTTGCAGGCGCTGCCGCTGGGCGCCACCGCCACGGTGATGGCCGAGCGAGTCATGACAAGTGTCTCTGTGGCGGCAGTGCCAGCCACGGCATTGACGCAGATCGGCGGTCAGCCGGCGCTGTGGGTGGTCACGCCCACGGGCAAGGATCCGGTAGGCATCGTCGATCTGGAGCGTGTGGCAGTTTGGGGTTACCGCAACGACGAGGTACTCGTCTCCGGGCTGCAGGCTGGCAAATTGGTCGTCACCGCCGGCGTCCAGAAGATGACGTCCGGACTGAAGGTCGCGCTGCCCGGTGCGGCGATCGTTGACGCCAATACCACGCAGCAGGCCGCCCGATGAACAACTTCAACCTCACCGACTGGGCGCTGCGCCATCGCGCCATCGTTCTGTTCATGCTCCTCATTGTCGCGGTGGCTGGCGCCTTCAGCTTCACCCGGCTCGGCCAGCTCGAGGATCCGAACTTTTCCGTGCCTTCCATGACCGCCATGGTCATCTGGCCGGGCGCCACTGCCCAGCAGTTGCAGGACCAGGTCCTCAACCGCATGGAGAAGAAATTCGAGCAGATCGACAACTTCGAGAAGGTGGTCACCTACGCACGGCAAGGCTATGCAGGCATGACGCTCACCGTGCGCGGCGGCACTTCCAAGGCTGACCAGCGCGAAGCCTGGTATCAGGCGCGCAAGAAACTCAACGACCTGAGCCTCGAGATGCCTGACGGCGTGATCGGCCCGATTCTGAACGACGAGTACGGCGACGTATATGGCCTGATGTACGCCATCAAGGGCGACGGCGTCGGTCACGCCGACCTGTCGCACGCGGCCGAGGACATCAAGCGCCAGATGCTGAAGGTGCCGATGGTCAAGAAGATCGATCTCATCGGCAAGCAGGCCGAGCGTGTCTACGTCGAGTTCTCGCACGAGCGCCTGGCTGCGCTGGGCATCACACCACTGGCCATTGCCGAAAGCCTCAAGAGCCAGAACGCCATGGTGCCCGCAGGCCAGATCGACACCCGCGGCGACCGCGTCATGGTGCGCGTGAGCGGCCAGTTCGCCAGCGAAGCGGCTATCCGCAACGTGCCCATCGCCGCGGGCGGTCGGCAGATCAAGCTCGGCGACATTGCGACCGTTACACGTGGTTTCGAGGATCCGCCCACCTACACGGTCCGCCACAACGGCGAGCCCGTGCTGATGCTTGGCATCACGATGTCCAGCGACGGCAACATCGTGGACCTTGGCAAGGCGATGGACACGGCCGTCGCCAAGATCCAGTTGGAGCTCCCGCATGGCGTGGAACTTGAACTCGTGGCCGACCAGCCCACCACGGTGAGGGATGCAATCCTGGACTTCGGTCGCGCACTGGCCGAGGCGTTGATCATCGTGATCGCGGTGAGCCTGGCCAGCCTGGGCTGGCGGGCAGGCCTCGTGGTCGCGGCCACGGTGCCGCTGGTGCTGGGCGGCGTGGCGCTGGTGATGCTGGCGATGGGCTGGAACCTCGAGCGCATCTCGCTCGGCTCACTGATTATCGCCTTGGGACTTTTGGTGGATGACGCCATCATCGCCATCGAGATGATGGTGGCGAAAATGGAAACCGGCATGGACCGCGTGAAGGCGGCCGCCTTCTCCTATCAGTCCACCGCCATGCCGCGCCTGACCGGCGCACTCATAACGGTCGTGGGCTTCCTGCCGATCGGCCTCTCGAAGTCCACCACTGGCGAGTACGCGGGTGGCATTTTCTGGATCGTCGGCGCCGCAGTGCTGTTCTCGTGGATCTGTTCCGGTATTTTCACGCCGTATCTGGCGGTCAAGATGCTGCCCAACGACTTGGGCAAGCACCAGCACGGTGATCCGCACGACACGAAGTTCTACCGCAGCCTGCGCCGCCTGATCGACGCCGCCATCGAGCGTCGCTGGGTGGTCATCGGTGCGACGGTTGCCGCTCTGGTGCTTGCTCTGGCCTGTATCAAGCTGGTGCCGCAGCAATTCTTCCCCAACAGTTCGCGCCCTGAACTGGTCATTGACCTGCGCGTCAAGGAAGGGTCCTCGTTCGCCGCGACGACCGAGCAGGTCAAGCACATGGAGGAGATCCTGGCGAAGGACGAGGACGTGCGTTTCTATACCGCCTACACCGGCGCCGGCGCACCGCGTTTCTATCTCTCGCTCAACCCCGAGCTGCCCAATCCTGGATTTGCACAGTTCGTTGTGATGACCAAGGACCTGGATGCACGCGAGCGGGTACGTGCGCGGCTGGTGGCCTCGGCTGACCAACAATTCCCCCAGGCGTGGGTGCGCGTGACCCGGCTCGAGTTGGGGCCACCTGTCGGCTACCCGGTGCAGTTCCGCGTCGTAGGGCCTGATACCCAGAAGGTGCGTCAGATCGCCCGTGAGGTGGAGAACGTGATTGCGTCCAACCCGAAGGTGCGCGACCTCCAGCTCGACTGGAACGACCCGGTGCGCACGCTGAAGGTCGAGCTTGATCAGGACAAGGCGAGCGCGCTTGGCCTCACGCCGGCCGACGTGTCGCTGGCGACCCAGACCGTGATGAACGGCGCTACCTTGTCGCAGCTGCGTGAGCACGAGAACCTGATCGACATCGTCGCCCGTGCCGTGCCCGCTGAGCGCCTGAGCCTCGACACACTGAAAGACATCAACCTCTACACGCGCCAGGGCACGGTGGTACCGCTGTCGCAAGTCGCACAGGTGCGCGCTGAACTGGAAGAGCCAGTGCTTTGGCGCCGCAACCGCGATATGGCAATCACGGTGCGGGCCGACGTGAAGGATGGCGAACAAGGTGTTTCGGTGACTCAGGAGATCCAGCCGTTACTCAAGGAAATCGAAGCGAAGCTGCCGTCGGGCTACCGCATCGACACGGGTGGAGCCGTTGAGGAAAGTGACAAGGCCAACAAGGCGCTGATCGCGGTGGCCCCACTGATGCTGATCACCATCCTGCTATTACTCATGCTGCAACTGCAGAACTTCTCCCGCATGTGGATGGTGGTGCTGACCGCACCGCTGGGCTTGATCGGAGTGGTGCCAGCGCTGCTGGTATTCCAGTCGCCGCTGGGCTTTGTTGCGATACTGGGGATCATCGCACTGGGTGGCATGATCATGCGCAACGCTGTGATCCTGATCGATCAAGTGCAAATCGAGATCACTGAAGGGCGCGACCCGTGGAATGCTGTGCTGGATGCCGCCGTCCACCGAGCCCGGCCAGTGATGCTGACGGCGCTGGCCACCGTGCTTGCAATGATCCCGTTAACGCGCAGTGTGTTCTGGGGCCCCATGGCAATCGCGATCATGGGCGGCCTTACCGTGGCAACACTGCTGACGATTTTCTTCGTCCCGGCATTGTACGCTGCATGGTTCAAGGTGGGTCGCCAGACGGCCGCTGACACCCAACAGGTCCGGGGGAACGCCGCGCTCGCATCTGAGTGAGCCGCTATTTATCCGTGAATGAAACACCCCATCGGTTGCATCCAGCCTTTGGGGTGCAATTCATCAAACCATCAAGAGCGCCCTACGGAACCTGTGACCGGTAGATTCCCCAGCAAATTGAGCCCGGTACTCTTCACGAAAGCGTCATAGTCCATCGGTCTCTCGATACGGGTTTCAGTGTTGGGCAGAACATAGGCCCAAGCACGCTTGGACGATGCGTCGTAAACCAGCTTGAACAGGCGGGTCGGCACCCAGACCTTGTTGTTGCCGACGGTGGTGTGGCCTGAGTCAAAGAGCGGGCCGGTAAAGACAAAAACATTGCCATCGGCGCGCTTGGCAAATTTCCTGACATCCGCCTCGACCTTGCTCCAGATCTTCCGGTTGTTGGTGGGGTATTGCGGCACCATGTTCGACAGCGCAAAGGATTGGGCCATTGCATTGGGGCTCGGTGCATCGGCTGCCGGGGATTGATGGCCGCGGTCCACCGCCGGATGCTGGCTACGGTAGTCGCTCAACTCTGCCCGTCCACTCTTGGGGATACGTGGGTCCGGGTAGAACTGGTTGGTGCGCTCTGCGGGGCTCTGTGCGGCGAGCGCCGTACTGTCATTATTGATTAAGCGCTGACTCCATTAGTGCGCGGATCGTAACGCCACAAGCGTCACGATTCCGTGTGCCCCGGAACAAGACCCACCTACTCAATACGTCACCTGCAATCAACGCCCCCCTGCATCTGGTATCGGCTCAGCCGATGAAAGCCTGCGATTTATCGATTTGAGCTGTTGTTGAGGGTCCTCGATCATGGGCCACCTTCAACAACAAAAATAAAGGCCCCGCCATGATTGCCCGCTTCCACAATCCAGTTGATACCCGCTTCGGCTGGAGCAGCCTTCTCGAACTTGCCGAAATCACCGAAAACCAGAAAGTCGCTCTTGTGACCTTTCCCGAAGCTCGTGGGCTGGGATTAGTGGATCGCATTCAGGACCTGCTGGGCGACCGGCTGGTGTACATCATCGAGGATGTCCAGCCCAATCCGGATGTGGCTCAGTTACGCGATACTTATGAGCGTTTTTGGCAAGAAGCCGGCGACTGCCATATGGTCGTTGCCGTAGGCGGTGGCAGCGCCATCGATACCGCCAAGGCATTGATCGTGGGTACCGAATCGGGTTGCTTCGATGAGTTGCTCGCGTTGCTGGCAACCGGTAAACCCTTCGTCCCGGCGCGCAGCAAGTTACTGATTGCAGCCCCGACTACGGCGGGTACCGGAAGCGAAGTCACCCCATGGGCCACTATCTGGGACTCGGCCAGCCACAAGAAATACTCCCTGCACCTGGAATGCACCTGGCCGAAAGTGGCCATTGTCGATCCGCAGTTGATGCTGACGGTTCCGGCTGGCGTCACCGTTTCTACGGGCCTCGATGCCCTGTCGCATGCGCTGGAGTCGATCTGGAACATCAATGCCAATCCGATTTCGGACACCTACGCTATCTCTGCCATTGAGGACATCCTGCACTGCTTGCCATTGCTGCGCCGTGATTTGTCCAACAAGGATCTGCGCTCCAGGATGGCGCTCGCGGCACTCAAGGCCGGGCTGGCATTTTCCAATACCAAAACTGCACTGGCTCACTCCATTTCCTACGAGATGACCTTGCATCACGGGTTGCCCCATGGCATCGCCTGCTCCTTCACCCTCCCGCTGGTTCTGGGCCTTGCCTGGGGCCATGACGAAGCACGCGACCGAACCCTTCAACGAATTTTCGGCAATGACTTGCACAAGGCTCAAAGCCAGTTGCGCGAGTTCTTGCACAGTCTTGACGTGAAAACCGAATTTGCCGACTACGGCGTAACGGCAAAGGAGGCTGAAGAGATGATCAATTTCGCCATGCAAGGCGCACGCGGCAAGAACTTCATCGGTTCACAAGCCGCCTAGCATCTGCCAGCCCAACCAAGCACCGCCAGCGGCGTAACGAACCGCGACGATTTCCTGCTGCACCCACAAAAGAGTGCACCCTCCGACGACATTCGGAGGGACCGAACAATAATAAGGAAAAGATCATGTATCGTGCCCAAACCATGCCAGGTATCGCAGCATCCACCTCGTCGTTTCGAGTCGCTCAGTGGCGCATGCTGCTGGCTGCCATGTTCTGTTATCTGTTTTTCTACACCGGCCGACAAACCTTCGGTTTTGCCATTCCAGGCATTCAGGCCGAGTTCGGCTTTACCAAGGAACACCTTGGGTGGGCATCGGCTGCAATGCTCTGGGCCTATGCCATTGGCCAGGCCATCAACGGCAACCTCGCCGACAAGTTCGGCGGCCGACGCATCATGACCCTTGGCGCCGTACTGTCCTGCGGCGCCAACTGGGTGACCAGCTTCGCCAGTAGTTTTTCCGCGTTGATCCTGCCCTGGGGCATCAATGGATACTTCCAGGCATTGGGCTGGGCGCCAGGCAGTCGATTGATCTCCAATTGGTGGAGCACCGGTGAGCGCGGCAAGGTCTATGGCCTTTACGTGTTCGCCGCCGGTTGCGCCTCGGTCCTTTCTTATGTGACCTCCATCGTGGTGCTCGAGGTGCTGCAACTGGAGTGGCGCTGGATCTTCCGGTTGCCCGTGCTGCTGATGCTGGCGGGTGGCATCATTTTCTACCTGGTGGCGCGTGAACGTCCGCAGGACATGGGTTTCGAACCGCTCTCCGACACCGGCGTCGCCAATGCCGATGACAAAAATCATGAAGTGGCACACGGCGAAGTCGAAACCTCCGTGCAACGCTACAAAGCCGTGCTGAAGAACTTTCGTCTGATCATCGCTGCAGTGTCCCTGGGTTTTCAGAACGCCGCTCGCTATGGCTTGATCGTCTGGGTACCGGTGCACTTTCTGGGGGCCAACTGGAAAACCGGCGACAGCATGATCGATCCGAAGTGGATCACGGTTGCCCTGCCAGTGGGCATGGCCATCGGTGCGCTCAGTAATGGCTGGATATCGGACAAGCTGTTCGGCTCCAAACGCTACCTGGCGATCATGCTCTACATGTTCCTGGGGGCAGGTACGAGCCTGTGGATGTGGACCCTTGCACCTCATAGCGCGACCGGTCTTGTAGCGTTGTTCCTTTGCGGTTTCTTCGTCTACGGCCCGGCGTCGAGTTTCTGGGCACTCTGCCCGGACCTGGTCGGCGCAAAGCGCGCGGGCACGGCAACCGGCGTGATGAACTTCTCGTCCTATCTGTTCGCCGGCCTGGCGGAACCGCTGATCGGCAGTATGCTCGACAGTACCGGCAACACGTCTTTGATCTTCATCGTGGTTACGGCTGCATGCCTGTGCAGCGCGGTGGTCGCGCTGTTCATCAGACGTTGATGGCCCGGCACAGAGGCTTGTATCAACAGCGGCGGCTCGGGAACAGGATCTTCTATGTACCAGTACCACAAGTGGCTACGTTCCTTTCATGCGGTGGCGAAGACTGGCAGTTTCACCCTCGCCGCCGAGTACCTGAGCGTTGGTCAGCCGACTGTCAGTGAACAGGTCAACGCGCTGGAGAAGAAGTTCTCCGTGGAACTCTTTCATCGTCGAGGCCGTTTTATCGAAATGAGTTCGGCGGGGCACAAGCTCTATGCGATCACCCAAGGGCTATTCGGCCAAGAGGATGAAGCCGTGCAACTTCTGCAAAGTTTCAAGCAACGCAAAACCGGGATGCTGCGCTTGGGCGCGGTCTCCCCGCCCATTGCGATGAACCTGACTTACGAATTGATGCAGCGGCATCCGGACATTGAACTGGAAACGTCGTTTTCTCCCGAAAAAGAAACGCTGGATCGCCTGTTCAACTTCGATATCGATGTGGCGATTCTTGCGCTCTCCGAATTCGACCAGCGCTTTGATACGCAGCTTTATCGACGCTATCCGATTATTGCGGTGGTTCGCGACGACCATCCCTGGGCCCGGCAGAAAGAGGTGTACGTCGAGCAGATCAGCGACGAAAAGTGGGTCTTGAGGGAAAAAAGCTCACGCACCCGGCAACTGGTGGAAGAAAGCTGCAAGCGTCTTGGCGTCGATCTGAACTGTGTCATGCAATTGAACAGTCGCGAGGCGATCGTCCACGCCATCGCCAAGGGCATCGGTATCGGTTTCGTGTCTGCCGTCGAGTACGCCGAAACGCCAGGCACCAAGCCGATCACCTTTGTCGATCACCCGTTTTCAATCGACTACCACCTGTGCTGCCTGGGTATTCGCAGAAACCGGCCGATGATCGCGGAGTTGTTCGACTCCAGTTCCATACCGACCACCTGATTCCGTAACGCGTTTCAACAATCAATTGGCTTACCTCCTGGTGACAAGAGGGACGGCCTTCCCCTACCCGAAATTGGAGATTCACCATGCACTACAAACAACCTTCCCAACTGCAAGCCGTGGTCCTGGACTGGGCAGGCACCGTCGTTGATTTCGGTTCCTTCGCACCGACTCAGATCTTCGTCGAGGCGTTCGGCGAGTTTGGCGTTGCTGTCTCACTGGAAGAGGCTCGCGGCCCGATGGGCATGGGCAAGTGGGATCACATCCGCACGCTTTGCAACCAGCCACAGATCGCCGAACGCTACCGTGCGGTCTTCGATCGCCTGCCGACCGATGACGATGTCACGGCACTTTACGAGCGATTCATGCCGCTGCAGATCGAGAAAATCGCCCTGCACTCGGCGCTGATTCCCGGGGCTCTGGACGCCATCGATGCGTTGCGCGACAAGGGCCTGAAAATCGGTTCGTGTTCCGGTTATCCCGCAGTCGTGATGGAGAAAGTAGTAGAGCTGGCGCGGAAAAACGGCTACGTCACCGACCACGTAGTAGCAACCGACGAAGTGCCCAATGGTCGTCCGCACCCGGCGCAGGCATTGGCTAATGTGATTGCTTTGGGGATCAGCGATGTCGCCGCATGCGTGAAGGTCGACGACACCTGGCCCGGCATTCTCGAAGGTCGTAGCGCCGGCATGTGGACCGTCGCATTGACCTGTTCCGGCAACGCACTGGGCTTGACCTACGATCAGTTCAAGGCCCTGCCCTCCGACAAGCTGGCCGCAGAACGTGCCCGCATCACCAAGATGTTCGAAGGTTCTCGCCCGCACTATCTGATCGACACCATCGTCGAGTTGCCGGCCGTCATCGAAGACATCAATGCCCGCCTGGCGCGCGGTGAAACCCCTCAAGGTTCCTGACGCCACCTGCTGAAACTGACAGTGGCCGTCCATGGATGGCCACAACTGAATCAATCGCGCGTATCGCATGGGTCATGTGTGTGGACCCACTGCTACCCCCTGTACCACGCCGCGTTCGGCGGCGTTGATGATCGTCCACCCTCTTCGTTCGCCTCAACCGTAGATGTCTGAAATATACGAAGAGTTACCGCTCTGGAAGCATTGTTCAAATCGGTTGATTCGAGATCTGTATCGGCCAAATCGATAGGCGCCACTAATAAGCTCAGCTTATTTATGAAATACAATAAAACGATTTTTCTTATTTCTAAATCATTGTTTATATCCACCCATGCATCACTCCTCACCACAAAAACAATACTGCCGGAGAAGATCATGACCAAAGCCGAATTCCCGACCACTCAACCGCTGGCAACCCCAGCGCTGGGTGAACCCTACCTGCTGACCCCTGGCCCGCTCACCACCTCCAAAGCCACCAAGGAAGCCATGCTTCGCGACTGGGGATCATGGGACGGTGCCTTCAATCAGGTCACCGCTGAGGTTCGCCAGAAATTGCTGAGCATGGCCGGCGTAGAGGACGACAGCTTCGCCTGCGTGCCTCTGCAAGGTAGCGGCAGTTATTCGGTTGAAGCCGCCCTGGCCACCGCCATCCCGCGAGATGGCAAAGCCCTGGTGCTGATGAATGGCGCCTACGGCCAGCGCGCCACCAAAACCCTGGAATATCTCGGCCGCGCCTTCATCTCTCTGGACAAGGGCGACTACCTGCCACCGCAGCCCGATGAAGTTGATGCCCTGCTCACGGCCAATCCGGACGTGACCCATGTGTTTTTGGTTCATTGCGAAACCAGCTCCGGCATCCTCAACCCGCTGCGCGAGATCGCCGACGTGGTGAAGGCCCACGGCAAGAGCTTGATCATCGACGCCATGAGCACCTTCGGCGCTGTGCCGGTGACCGTCAAAGAAATCCCTTTCGATGTGCTGGTGTCTTCGGCCAACAAGTGCATCGAGGGCATCCCGGGCTTCGGATTCGTGATCATCCGTCGCAGCGTACTGGAGTCCGCCAAGGGTCGCGCCAACTCGCTGTCCCTCGACCTCTACGAGCAATGGGTCTACATGGAGCGCACCGGTCAGTGGCGCTTCACTCCACCGACCCACAGTGTGGTGGCGTTTCACAAAGCGCTCGAACAGCACGCGATCGAAGGCGGAGTGCAAGGTCGTCAGGCGCGCTATACACGCAACCGCGACGTGCTGGTGAGCGGCATGCGTGAACTGGGATTCCGGACCCTGCTGGAAGACTGCTGGCTGTCGCCGATCATCACCACGTTCTTTTGCCCCGAGCATCCGAACTTTGAGTTCATGCGTTTCTACGATGAGCTCAAGACCCGTCAATTCATCATCTACCCGGGCAAGCTGACCCAGGCCGAAAGCTTCCGCATCGGATGCATCGGTCAGATCGACGAATACATCGTTCACCAACTGCTGCGTGCCATTGCTGACAGCCTCGTGGCGATGGGCGTGGACATGCCAAAACCGGCAGCCTGACGACCCCTTTCAAGATCCCTGCCGATTCGAGCATAGGTGCAATGGGTAGCGCCGCTGGGCGGGGATCTTTTTTTGAACCATGGATTCGGTGACGTATCGCTCGGCAGCGCCGGGCAGGAGTCAGCGACCGCGGCAATTTAATACGTGAAGCCTGATGCCATCCTCACCGCCATCGAATCGATGCCGTGTGCGTGGACAGACCTTCTGCACCGAAAACAAAAACAAAAACAAAAACCAATTAATTTGCGCTGTCTGGCACCACATACGGGATCAGAACACCATGAACAAGAACACCACAAGTCCTCTCGCAACCGGCTGGAAATCACTCCAGCGTTGGCGCGTGCAGATTTTCCTCATCACTTGGGTGGCATACGCCGGTTTCTATTTCACCCGCAAAGCGTTCTCCGTCGCCAAGCTTGGTATTGGCGAAGACCCGAACTTCATGCTCGAAAAAGCCATGATGGCCAATCTCGACGCCCTCTACCTGACGGCCTATGCCGTGGGCCAGTTTCTTTGGGGCAACTTCTCTGACCGCTTTGGGCCAAGAGTCGTGGTGCTGAGCGGCCTCGTCATCTCGGCCCTGGCGGCGCTACTCATGGGTACCTACGCCACCTTGCCGATTTTCGTCTCCTGCATGCTGGTACAGGGACTTGCCCAGTCCACCGGCTGGTCAGGTCTATGCAAGAACGTTGGCAGTTTCTTCAGTACCGGGGTGCGTGGCCGCGTACTGGGGTACTGGAGCACCTCTTATGCCTTTGGCGGGATGGTGGCTACTCCGTTTGCTGGTTGGTGGGCCTACAACGCCTACCACGACTGGCGCATAGCGTTCATCAGCAGCGCCGTCGTGGTGCTGGTGGTGGCGGTGTTGTTCTTTTTCCTGCAACGCAACCAACCGGAAGACGTAGGTCTGCCTCCTGTCGAGATCGAGATCGAACCCGTCAGCAATGTCGTAGTTCCGCGTGAAAGCATGTGGGCTGGCTTGCGCACCGTGATGAAAAATCGAACCGTGCTGGTTCTCGGCCTTGCCTATTTCATGCTCAAACCCGCGCGCTACGCCATCCTCTTGTGGGGCCCGGTAATCATCTACGAACGCATGCCCGAGATTGGCAAGGTCGCCTCCGCCATCGTCCCGACCTCCTTTGAACTGGCGGGACTGATCGGTCCCATCCTCATCGGTATCGCATCAGATAAATACTTCGGCGCCCGTCGTATACCGGCGTGTGTCCTCAGCCTGGTGGTCCTCACCGTTTGCCTGGCTCTGTTCGTTCCCGCCATGCAAAGCGGAAGTCTGTACCTGGTGGTCGGCCTGCTGTTCATGATGGGCCTGACGCTCTACGGGCCGGACTCGATGATCAGTGGCTCGGCGGCCATCGACTTCGGCAGCAAGGACGGAGCGGCGTCCGCCGCAGGTTTCGTCAACGGTTGTGGTTCGGTCGGTGCGGTCCTCGGCGGCCTGCTGCCGGGTTACTTCGACACCATCACCGTGTTCATGGTGTTCACCGGCGCTGCACTCCTGGCCATCTTGATGTTGCTGCCGTTTTGGAACAGCCGGCCGAAAACTGTGGAAAGCCAACTGTCTGTCTCGATCCCGGTACAACCGGTCATCGTCGGCACCAACTCCTGAACTCGCAGTACCCACTTACCCTACGCTGGAGCGATCATCATGAACTACAAACAACCTTCCCAACTGCAAGCCGTGGTCCTGGACTGGGCAGGCACCGTCGTTGATTTCGGTTCCTTTGCCCCTACGCAAATTTTCGTCGAAGCCTTCGCCGAGTTTGGCGTTGCAGTTTCCCTGGCCGAAGCCCGTGGACCGATGGGCATGGGCAAGTGGGATCACATCCGCACGCTTTGCAACCAGCCACAGATCGCCGAACGCTACCGTGCGGCCTTCGATCGCCTGCCGACCGATGACGATGTCACCGCGCTTTACGAGCGCTTCATGCCCTTGCAAATCGAAAAGATCGCCCTGCACTCGGCGCTGATTCCTGGTGCGCTGGATACGATTGATGCCTTGCGCGACAAGGGTCTGAAAATCGGTTCGTGCTCCGGTTACCCAGCGGTGGTCATGGAAAAAGTCGTCGAGCTGGCGCGCAAAAACGGCTACGTCGCCGACTACGTCGTGGCGACTGACGAAGTGCCCAATGGCCGTCCGCACCCGGCTCAGGCGCTGGCCAACGTGATTGCTTTGGGGATCAGCGATGTCGCCGCCTGCGTGAAAGTCGATGACACCTGGCCCGGCATTCTCGAAGGTCGTAGCGCCGGAATGTGGACGGTCGCGCTGACCTGTTCCGGCAACGCACTGGGGCTGACCTATGAAGAATTCAAGGATTTGTCCCTGGAGGAATTGGCCGAGGAACGCGCGCGCATCGTCAAAATGTTCGAAGGCTCTCGTCCGCACTACCTGATCGACACCATCGTCGATCTACCTGCCGTCATTGAAGACATCAATGCCCGCCTGGCACGCGGAGAAACGCCCCAGGGTTCCTGATTCCGCACGGCTTGTGTAACTGACAGTGGCCGTCTCACAGGCGGTCACAACCAAAAAACAACAAGAGAACCTCACCATGAACTACGCCCACCCAGGCACTCCCGGTGCCATCGTTTCCTTCAAGTCCCGTTACGGTAACTACATCGGCGGTGAGTTTGTCGCACCGGTCAACGGTCAGTACTTCACCACTACCTCGCCAGTGAATGGCCAACCGATTGCCGAATTCCCGCGCTCCACGGCCGAAGACATCGAAAAGGCCCTGGACGCTGCCCATGCGGCCGCCGATGCTTGGGGTAAAACCTCGGTACAGGACCGCTCTTTAGCGCTGTTGAAAATCGCCGACCGCATCGAACAGAACCTGGAACTGCTGGCCGTCACCGAAACCTGGGACAACGGCAAAGCCGTGCGTGAAACCCTCAACGCCGACATCCCCTTGGCCGTGGACCACTTCCGCTACTACGCCGGTTGCATCCGTGCGCAGGAAGGCAGCTCGGCCGAAATCAACGAACACACCGCGGCCTATCACTTCCATGAACCGCTGGGCGTGGTCGGGCAGATCATTCCGTGGAACTTCCCGATCCTGATGGCCGCCTGGAAACTCGCCCCGGCGCTCGCGGCCGGTAACTGCGTGGTGCTCAAGCCTGCTGAGCAAACGCCACTGGGCATTACCGTGCTGATGGAGCTGATCGGCGACCTGCTGCCGCCGGGCGTGCTGAACGTGGTGCAAGGCTTCGGTAAAGAGGCCGGCGAAGCGCTGGCCACCAGCAAACGCATCGCCAAGATCGCCTTCACCGGCTCGACCCCGGTCGGCTCGCACATCATGAAATGCGCCGC